>JAZDLO010000168.1:0-27505 GCA_043801935.1 bacterium | reverse complement strand
CCAGGAGATCCTTGCTGCGGGCTTGGATCCGGGTACTGCTGGGGAAGCTGACCTCGACGTCCATCGATCCGTTCCTTTCTGGGATACCGCCGCTGGCGCGGGACTGCGATTCCGGGATCCCGCCGGTGACGGCCTCTCCAGGTACGTCATGTTCCCCGTGTGATAGCACGCTTCGCCGATCCGGGCAAGATGCCCTTCCCAGGGGAGGCGTCCGTCGCAGGTGGCGGCCGGGCTCGGCGCCATGTCTGCGTCGCGTCGACGCCGACTTGCTGTTGAGCGGTTATCGGCGGTATCGTGAAGCACTCAGACAGGGCTTCGGTGCTACTCGACACTGGAGGGCTCGACATGGGTGAGAGGTTGAAGGGGAAGGTCGCTATCGTCACCGGCAGTGGAGCCGGCATCGGCCAGGGCTGCGCTCTGATGTTCGCCCGGCAGGGAGCACAGGTCGTGGGGTGCGATATCGACGTGGCGGCCGCCGAGAGCACGTTGGCGATCGCCCGGAGCGAAGGTCTTCAGTTTGAGAGCGTGCACCCGTGCGATGTCACCGTCCCAGCCGAGGTCGAGCGACTTGTGTCCTTCGCGGTCGAGCGCAACGGGGGCCTGGACATCTTGGTCAACGCTGCGGCGTGGGGAGCCTTCGTCTCGATAGAAGATATGGATTACGAAACCGAGTGGCGGAGAACCCTGACCTGTGAGATAGACGTGGTCTTCCTGGCCTGCAAGGCCGCTTGGCCTCACCTCAAGGCTCGTGGTGGGGGCTCCATCATCAACTTCGCCTCGATCAACGCGTGGGCCGCCTTGAGGGACAATCTGGCTGTCGCCCATGCAGCTGGAAAGGGCGCGGTCCTGGCCATGACGCGGGAACTCGCCCTGGAAGGTGCTCCCCACAACATCCGCGTCAACACCATCTCGCCCGGAATGGTACTGACCGCTGCGACGAGGCCTCGGCACGAGAACGAGCCCGGCTTCACAGAGGCCACGCTCACCTGGACGCTTCTGAAGCGCCTGGGTCAGCCGGAGGATATAGCCTATTGCGCGACCTACCTTGCCTCGGACGAATCGAGCTGGGTCACGGCGGCCGATTTCTCGGTCGACGGCGGAGCGAAGAACTACAAGCACTAGAGCCTTGGGGCTCGAACGTCGCGGCCTGTCGTGGCGTGCCTACCCCACGAACGGGATGCACTGGGAGCCCGAGGGCAGCACCGCTATCGGCAGCGTCGGGTTTCGCTCGAGTTCGGTCCTTACGAACGCGTTGATATCGTCCATCCCCTCCAGATGGGCGACCCGCAACTGGGCGGGAGTCACCCCGTACGTCTTCACCAGCACACGCGCGCGCTCTTGCACTTGGGCCTGCAATTGAACCTGCCACTGATCGGGGATCACGCTATCCGCTTTGAGGATCCTGGCGTGGGCGTCACGTATGTCCTCGCTCACTTGGAGAACACCCGTATAGAGCTGTTCGTTCGGCAGGCCGTTTCGGCACTCAGCGGCGCATACGATGGTGCCGCCGTCGGTCACGATCTCCGCTGCGGCTGAGACCCCCTTCAGCGCCTGCTGCAGGTTCTGGTCGAGCGGATAACCGCTGCTCGAAGTGATGACCAACGGAAACCGACGGGGGACTCTGCGCATAGTCAGTCGGCGGGCAACTTCGCAGGCCCGGGCATGCATGGCGAAGAGCTCTCCCGAAAAGACATGAGTAATGCGCTGACGGGAGTCGAGGAGCACATCTACGGAGAAAGCAGGCGGAGCGGTGGCTGCAGTCGCGCGGATGGCGTCGTGAACGGGGTTGCCTTCGACGACACCCCAGGTGGCTCGCGGGTCGCCGATGCGGCGGGCGTTGTGCAGGGCCAACACGGTCTCCAGGGCCGCCAGTCCAGGAGCGATCATCTTCGGCCCACCGCTGAAGCCCGCGAAAGAATGCGGTTCCATCAGCCCCAGCGAGATCCTGACGTCAGCTTCGACCCAAGTACGGTTGAGGGCCACCGGGACATCGCCGGCGACGGTTCCCATCGGAAGGAGTTGACCGGTCTCCCGGCAATCGTGGCAGATGACCTGGCACCTGCGAAGCACCTCCTCGCCCAGCATCGTCCGTATTTCGTCGGAGGTGCCCAGTCGATGGGTCCCGCTGGCGATCAGTACCGTCACGTCCTCGGCTGCCCCGTGGTCCGTCAACTCCGACAATATGGCACCGAGCATGACTTCTCGCGGCTGTGGACGGGTGCCGTCGCAGACCGAGATGGCGACGCGGTCGCCGGGCCGCACCAGTTCATGGAGCGGAGGACCCGAGATGGGTTCTCGCAGCGCCCTGAGGAGGGCGGCCGCCGGGTCTCTCAGTGGCTTCGTCTCTTGGGGCTCGATGACCGTGGCGTCATCGGGCAGGTCGACTTCGAGTCGGCCGTCGCCATAATCCAGGTAGACCTTCATCCAATCCCCTTTCGCGCCGCCAGTGCACTCTAGCACGCGGACCGGTTCCGGCCCATCTGCCGCGACCGCGAGGGCGGTGGCGAACCCGCGATAGGCCCGTCGCCGTCGCTTGAGCGCCGGGCGCAGGCTTCCCGGGGTGCACGGGTGGATGGTAGCTCTTTGCGTGCGCTAGAATGTATAGGTGAGTATGATGCGCGTGTCAATAAAGTATGAAGCCCGTATCAATGAAGTATGATTATCGCGCTGATGACCTATTGAGGTCAGAACAGGCGATTTTCTACAAGTGATACGGGGTATATAAGCATGATGGCGATCTCCACCAAAGGGCGGTACTCTGTCAGGATACTGGCGCTGATGGCCTCGCGGCCGGAGGGCGGCATGCTTACAAGACACGAAATCGCCCGGCGGGAAGGGGTTTCCTCTGCCTACGTTCAGCAGCTTATGATGACGCTTAGACTGGCCGGATTTGTGAACAGTCACCGGGGAAAAGTCGGTGGATTCACGCTTGGCCGGGCTCCGGAGACGATCACTGTTGCCGACGTCCTGAAAGCCACCGAAGGACAGGTGGTACTGGCGCCTTGCCTGGATGGGAAGAGGTGCGAACGCGAATCGGACTGCCCAACCCGTCCGCTGTGGATGAGCGCGGCCGGACTGCTCGACGACTTGTTCGGTGGAGTAACGATCGCTGAGTTGGCCGGTAACGGGGCGAGCAGCGTTCATGTATAGCCGAGCTTGCAGGGAAGGAGGCCCACAAAGATCAAAGTGAGTCTGCTCATGCCGGTTCTTGTCTCGCTGACCGTCGTGGCCATCGTGGGAGCCGGGCGTGAACGACGGTGACTTGGAAGCCCCGCTCGGACCATGGGGCTCCCAAGGTGGCAGGGACGATTCGGCCGGGTGCAGCAAACCCGGCCCCAACCTCGGAGGAAAAAGCGCTCTATGAAACGGAAACGCTATCTCTTTGTGGGCCTGGCGCTTGTCGCAGCGGTGGCCATCGGGCTCGCCGGCTGGGGATATGCCGGACCGGCGACCGCCCATCCGGGTAACTCGTGCAATCCGGAGCCGGGCCACGGCACTCCCGGCTGCCACGTGGCCGCCACTACCACCACCAAAGCGCCCACTACTACCACTAAGGCGCCTACCCCCACCACCAAGGCCACTACCGCGACAACTAAAGCACCCACTACCACAACTAAAGCACCCACCACCGGCACGACCGGAGGCACCACCACCACGACTGGTGGCAGCACCAGCACGACCGTGACGTTGGTGCCCGCCGAGGGCGGTTTCACCGATGTGCCCTCGACTCACCCCTACTACATGCAGATCAGCGATACGGCTGTGCAGGCGGCGATCGGCGGCGCTGAAGACGGGACCTTCAAACCGGACCTTCCGGTGACGCGGCAGGACTTCGTCAGGATGATCGTGAAGGCCCTGGGCCTTGCGGTTACCGGGAATGAGACCTCTCCCTTCACGGACGTGGTCAGCGGCCAGGATGCGGACCCCTTCTTCCCCGACAAGTACGTGGCCGTCTGTGCCGTCGAAGGTATCACCGTGGGCAAAACCCCGACGACGTTCGCCCCCGAAGACGACCTCACCCGCCAGCAACTGATCACCATGGTGGTACGCGCGGCAAAGGTGTCCGACCCGGCTGCGGACTTCACTCCGGCTTTCATGCCCGAGCAGTTCTACCCGGATGAGCACTACGTCAACGCGCGCAAGGCGGACTCTGCCGGGCTCCTCAACGGACTTCAAGCGGTGGACTCCAGCTACGACTTCATGGCCCCCTCTACCCGGGGCGAAGTGGCCGTCATGCTCTACAACCTCATTAACCGGTAGCCAGCCATAAGGCCAACTTTGGCCATTAGCGAAAGGCTTCAGGGTTCCAGCGACCCGGCCGCGGCGCCAGAGTGCGTCGCGGCCGGGTCGCTCCGGTGCGCGAGATGCCCCGACAAGAGGAGATGAGATAGGAACTTTGCCCGGAATCCTATTGCTCGCCCACGGCGGCCCCGGTTCTCTCGAGGACATTCCGGCGTTTCTGGAACGTGTTCGCGGGGGTCGGCCCTGCTCCGCACAACTGGTGGCGGAGGTGGGGGAGAAGTATCGCTGCGTTGGGGGAGCTTCGCCCCTCCCGGACGTCACTCGTCGTGCAGCGAGGAGACTCGAGGAGGCTTGCGGGCTTCCCGTGTACGTCGGTATGTTGCATTGGCACCCCTTGCTGGAGGACGCTATACCGCAGATGGCGATGGATGGCGTCTCCCGGGCTCTCGTCGTTTGCCTCGTCCCTCACTTCAGCGAGTGCAGTGTCGGACGGTACCATGGCAGGGCCGTCTCAGCTGCCAATGGATCGGGGGTGGCTTTCGATCTTGTCGACAGCTGGCACACCCTGTCTCCCTATATCGAAGGCCTGGTCGATTCTATAGTCGCCTCGCAGAGGGAGCTCATGTCTACGCCTGGGGCTCACGTCATCTTTTCGGCCCACAGCCTTCCTAAGGCGGCGCTTCCCCCGGGGGATCCGTACGAGCCGCAACTGCGGGAGACGGCGGAAATGGTGGCGAAAGAACTTGGATTGCCCTCCGAAGACTGGACGGTCGCCTATCAGAGTGCGAGCGGTCCCGGACAGGATTGGCTGGGCCCATCGGTAGACGAAGTGATCCTCGGATTGGCTGAGC
Organism: bacterium; assembly: GCA_043801935.1. GTDB lineage: Bacteria > Actinomycetota > Thermoleophilia > RBG-16-64-13 > RBG-16-64-13 > JAZDLO01. The sequence continues at coordinate 22,412 of JAZDLO010000168.1, read as the reverse complement.
GGGGCATCCGCCAAGTAGTGCTCTGCCCGTTTGGTTTCGTGGCCGATCAGGTGGAGGTCCTGTATGACTTGGACGTGGTCACAAACGAAAAGGCTAGAGGCCTGGGGATCACGATCGCCCGCACTCCACTGCTCAACGACGGCCCCGCCTTGATCGACAGCCTGGCCCTGCTGGTAGAACGGTGGAAGGCATGAGCACGCCGGCAGAGAACCACGCTTATCCCTGGCCGCGCCTCGTGTTCTGGGAAACGACGGCCGCCTGTAATCTTCGTTGTTCCCACTGTCGGCGGACCGACGTGTTAGACGAGCTATCCCCCGACGAACTGTCCACTCAGGAAGCGGAGCGTCTGATCGATGAGCTCTCTGGGTGGGGGCGTACCATACTGGTGCTCTCAGGCGGAGAGCCTTTGCTGAGGTCTGACATCTTCCATCTCATGAATTACGCCGGCAAGAAAGGGCTTGTGGTCGCTCTGGCCACCAACGGGACCCTGATCGACCAGGATCTGGCCAAGAGGATTTACGAGAGCGGAGTCGATCGAGTGAGCGTCTCCTTGGACGGGGCTGACGAGTCCACTCACGATGTCTTTCGCCGCCTGCCGGGATCGTTCCGATCGGCCCTGGCCGGCGTTCAGGCGCTTCAGGCCGAGGGCGTCCCTGTCCAGATAAACGTGACAGTCGCCAGACACAACGCGGACCAACTGGACGAGATGGTAGGCCTCGCGAAGAGGCTGGGGGCGGTGGCGCTGCACCTCTTCCTTCTGGTCCCGGTCGGTTGCGGTATGGAGATCGCCGAGGAGCAGACGCTCCGGGCAGACGCTTATGAAGAGACGCTGAACTGGCTGTATGAGACGGAGCGCCGGGAGCCGGGCCTGCAACTGAGGGCTACGTGTGCTCCCCACTATTTCCGTGTGGTTCGGCAGCGACAAGCGGCTCATGTCGATGGGGATCACGCATCTCCTGGCGCGCCTGGCCACCCGGGCTTGGGCGGCGGAGGCCGGGAGCGCGGGGCGCTCCACGCCGCCACTCGGGGATGTCTGGCGGGGACCGGGGTCTGCTTTGTCTCGCACACGGGCAAGGTCTATGGCTGTGGATACATGCCGATCGAGGCGGGCGACGTGCGGCGGGCGGGGCTCACCGAGATATGGCAGACAAGCGAGTTGTTCGCCCAATTGCGGGACTTGAGTGGGCTCAAAGGTAAGTGCGGTCGCTGCGGGTTTGGTAAAGTGTGTGGGGGATGTCGGGCGCGGGCGTATGGAAGCACTGGGGACTACCTCGCGGAAGAGCCATTTTGTGCCTATCAGCCGGGCCGTCGTTCTGGCAGTGTTCCGGCAGCCTCTGAATACCAGGGCGGGGTTTAGACGTGACTATCATCTTGGTGGGCCTGAGCCAGCGTACAGCTCCCGTCGCCTTGCGGGAGCGACTGTCGAAGGTCCTGGGACCCTCTGATTGCGTCACCGACACGCCAGCGGCTTCTTCTCCCTGGGGGGGATCCGGCTTTCGGGAGTCGGCCTTTCTCTCCACCTGCAATCGTCTCGAGGTATACGGGGTCCCCAACGGCGCAGCGGGGGACACTCGCGGACTGATCGTCGAACGGCTGGCGGAGCTGAGCGGCCTGGCGCGTGAAGAGCTCGAACCACACGTCTATCACAAGGAAGACAGGGACGCGGTCGGGCATCTGCTCCGCGTGGCTTGCGGGCTGGACTCTCAACTGCTGGGAGAGACTCAGATCCTGGGTCAGGTCTCCCAGGCATTCGCCGCTGCCCGGTCGGCGGGGACTTCTGGTCCCTCGCTCACCTACCTCTTCTGCCGCGCCGCCCACGCGGGGAAAAGGGCCCGCTCCGAAACTGAGATAAGCAGAGGAGCTACCTCCATCAGTCATGCGGCCGTGGTCTTGCTCGAAAAAGAGTTGGGCGACCTCTCGGCACGGAGTGTTCTGGTGGTGGGGGCAGGAGAGACTGCCGAGCTCGCCGTTCAAGCCCTGCACAAGCATGGTGCTTCAAGAGTGTCGTGCATCAATCGTTCCTTCTCCAATGCCCAGGCCCTCGCTCTTCGCACCGGCTGCCAGGCTCGACCATGGGTGGAATTGGCTCAGGCTCTGGCTGCCGCCGACGCGGTGATCACCGCCACCGGGGCCTCTCACCCCATAATCCGCGCGGAGGATATGGCGCCGGTCCTCGAGCAGCGGCAGGGGATCCCCTTGGTGGCCGTCGACATAGCTGTTCCTCGGGACGTCGATCTCTGTGTCGGCTCACTTCCGGGGATGGTGCTTCACGACATCGACAAGCTTGAAGCGACCCTGGACCGGAATCTCAGTCGCCGCTCCGCTGCGGTGCCGAAGGTGGAGGAGATCGTGACCGGGGAGACCCAGGTGGTGATGGACTGGCTCCGAGGCCGGGACGCAACGAAGGTCGTCTCGGAGCTCCGTGGACACGCCAGATCGGTCGCGGACGCCGAGCTTGGTGGTGCTTTGCGCAAGCTCGAGGGTCTCGACGAGAATGCTCAAGAGATCATCGCGCGCATGGCCAACCGTATTGTCGGCAAGCTCCTTCATCAACCGACCAGGCGCCTGAAGTCCCGGGCGTCGAGCGAGGATTTCGCAACTTATTGCGATGCGGTGGTCGATCTCTTCGGTCTCAAAGACGAGCCCCTCACTCGACCGGAGCGACCGACCGACGCCGGCGGGGGCGGATGAGTCCACCGGTTCGTCTCGGCACGCGGGGCTCGCCCCTTGCGCTTTGGCAAACCGAACACGTGCGGCAGTTGCTGGCGCGCCAGCGTCCCGATCTCGAATACGAGGTCGTCGTGATCTCGACCGTGGGCGATAGGATCCTGGACACACCGCTACCCGTGATCGGCGGCAAAGGGGTCTTTACTGCCGAGCTGGAACAGGCGCTGCGTGAGCGCTCCATCGATATGGCCGTCCACAGCCTCAAGGATCTTCCCACCGAGGCTTCCCCGGGGCTGGTTGTCGGGGCCGTCCTGCAGCGCGCCGACTCGGCGGACGTCCTGGTAAGCAGGAGTGGGTACGGTATCCGGTCTCTTCCGAACCAGGCATATGTGGGAACGAGCAGCAGTCGGCGGGCGGCCCAACTGCTCCATGCGCGTGCGGATCTTCAGATCATCGACCTGCGCGGCAACTTGGACACGAGGCTTCGCAAAGCCTTGGATCCCTCAGGGCCCTACGACGCCGTCGTCGTAGCCGGGGCTGCTCTGCAAAGGCTCGACCGGACCGAGGTCGTTTCAGAGGTGCTCTCCGAAGACATCATGCTTCCGGCGCCTGGCCAAGGGGCCCTCGCCGTTCAGTGCCGGGACGAGGCGGACGGGCTCGGGCTGGTGCGAGGCATCGGGCATGCGCCGTCCGAGCTAGAGACGGTGGCGGAGCGGGCCTTTCTGGAGGGGTTGGGGGGAGGCTGCGCCGTGCCGGTGGCAGCGCGGGCCCGTTTGGGAAAGGACGGCTGGCTTAGCATCACGGGCCGAGTCTTGTCGCCCGATGGAGCGAAGAAGGTGGAGGTCGAGACCCGGGGACTGGTATCCCCTCACGATGGCGGCCGACAGGCGGCATCTGAAGCGGGCTTCAGGCTCGCGTCGGAGGCGCTCTCCAAAGGCGCGGCGGAGCTCCTGGGCGTCACAACGGGTCAGGGAGACGCATGAGGGGACATGAGGATAAGCAGAGGTCGGCTCTCGAGGGAGCCTGGGTGGTCAACACCCGCAGCCCCAACCAGGCACGAGAGTTGGATGTGCTTCTGGAGGAACGGGGCGCGCGTCCTCTGTCCTACCCGTGCATAGAGATCGCTCCGACTCTCGATCCCGCTCCCCTGGACGAGGCGCTCAGGCGGGCGGCCGCCGGGGCCTACAGCTGGCTGGTCTTCACCAGCGCGAATGCGGTCGAGGCCGTGGAGACGCGGCTTAGGGAACTGGCGATCCCGGCGGGGCAGATGGCACGAGCGCACGTGGCTACCGTCGGACCAGGGACGGCCACGACCCTCATGGATAGGTTGGGGATCGCCGCGGATCTGTTTCCCGAAGAGTATCTGGCAGAAGCCCTGGCCGACCAGCTCGTAGCACAGGGAGCCCAAAGGGTACTGGTCCCCCAGGCCGAGCGAGCGCGTGAGACACTCGTCCGCATCCTCAGTGCGAACGGCGTCGAGGTCGAAGCCGTTACGGCGTATCGTACCGTCATGGGCAGCGGGGGGGTCGACGTACCCCGTCTTTTGCGAAGCGGCCGGGTGGACGCGGTCATTTTCGCGAGTCCTTCGGCGGTCTACAATATGGCGGCGCGCTTTGACCGGGAGGACGGTGACTGGGACGGTCTGAAAGACGTGTGTTTAGCCTGTATCGGCCCCGTCACGTCGGCCGCGGCCGAAGAGCGAGGCCTTGAGGTGCAGGTACTGGCAGGGAACCACACCATCGTGGACCTGGTGGATGGCCTCGAGCGTTATTTTGAAAACAGAGAACGAGAAGGAGGGCGGCTAGCATGAACGAGGGCTCCGCCTCTAAGCATGTCTCCCCGGGTCCGGTCCGCCTTCGCCGCCTGCGCTTTTCGCTCGGCATGCGGGCCTTGGTCCGGGAGACCGACCTGCTGGCTTCCGAGTTGATCTATCCGCTCTTCGTCCGTCCCGGGGTGGGGGTCAAGAAACCTATCGTCTCGATGCCCGGCCAGTTCCAGTGGTCTCCCGACACCGTAGTCGAGGAGGCGGCGGCGGCCGCCCGACTGGGCGTGCCGGCCGTCATGCTGTTCGGGATCCCGGACGTCAAAGACAGTTGCGGCAGCGGCAATCTGGATCCGGACGGACCGGTTCCGTCGGCCGCCAGGGCTCTGAAGAAGGAGTTGCCCGAACTCGTGGTGATGTCGGACATGTGCTTTTGCGAGTACACGGACCACGGTCACTGCGGGGCTGTGAACCTCGCAGCGGAGGCGCACCACAGGGCCGATCTCCCCGAGGGGTACTTGCTGAACGACCCCACTCTGGAGCTCCTGGGCCGTGCTTCGGTGGTGCATGCCTCCGCCGGCGCCGATGTGATCGCGCCCTCGGGGATGATCGACGGCATGGTAGGGGCGGTCCGAGCCGCCTTGGACGCGGCGGGCAAAGAGCACACCGCGATCGTGAGCTACGCGGCCAAGTATGCCAGCGCCTTCTACGGGCCCTTCCGGGACGCGGCCGAGAGCCCTCCGCAGTTCGGCGATAGGGCCCAGTATCAGATGGACCCGGCCAATTGGCGCCAGGCCCTTCGAGAAGTGGAGCTGGACGTGGCCGAAGGCGCCGACATCGTCATGGTCAAGCCGGCGCTTCCCTACCTGGACGTCATTCGGGCGGTGCGCAGCGCTTGCGATCTCCCGCTGGCCGCCTACCAGGTCAGCGGCGAGTACTCCATGATCCAGGCTGCGGCGGCGAACGGCTGGCTCGACCTGCAGAAATGTGCGTTGGAGAGTCTCGTCGGCATCAAGCGGGCAGGGGCGGATATGATCCTCACCTATTTCGCCAAGGAGGCGGCCAGTTGGTTGGCATAGCAGGACCCGACGGTTCGCGTTTCCTGCGGGCCTGCCGGCGCGAGCCGGTCGACCGGACCCCGGTGTGGCTCATGAGGCAGGCAGGACGCTACATGAGCGAGTACCGGGAGCTCCGAGAAAAGTACGAGATGCTCGAACTGATCAAGGCACCGGAGTTGAGCTGCCAGGTGACGATGCAGCCGATCGACGCATTCGACTTGGACGCCGCCATCATTTTCGCCGACATCCTTCCTCCGCTGGAAGGACTGGGCCTAACGGTGGGCTTCCAGGCCGGCGAAGGCCCCATCGTGTACAACCCGGTCAGAGATGAAGCCGACGTTCTCGGCCTGGCTTCTCTTGATATCGAGGAGGCCACTTGGTTCACCCTGGAGGCCATCCGGCTGGCCCGACGGGAGCTGGAAGGCCGCGGCCTCCCCTTGATCGGTTTCAGTGGCGCCCCTTTCACCCTCGCCTGCTACGCGGTGGAGGGCGGCAGCAGCAAGGATTTCACGCTTACCAAGCGTCTGATGATGGGGCGCCCGGACCTGTGGCGGCAGCTGATGGGCAAGCTCACCACTCTCGTCGGAGGCTACCTTCGGGCCCAGGCGCGAGCAGGGGCTCAGGCGTTGCAGCTCTTCGACACCTGGGCCGGTCTCCTGAGCCCGGCAGACTATGTGGAGTTCGCTCTGCCTTATAACCAGGCGGTCATCAGGGAGGCCTCCCAGGCCGAGGTGCCGGTCATATATTTCTCCACGGGGACCAGCGGGATCCTGGAGGTCGTAGCGAGGACCGAGGCCCACGTCGTCGGGATCGACTGGCGCATCGACCTGGGGGAGGCGTGGCGGCGTCTCGGGCCCGGTGTCGCGATCCAGGGCAATCTCGATCCGGTGGCTCTGCTGGGAGACTGGCCGGAGTTGCAGAGGCGGGCGGTCGCAGTGCTGGAGAGCGCGGGCGGCCGGCCTGGGCATATCTTCAACCTGGGGCATGGGGTCTTGCGCGACACCCCTCCCGACAGTGTCCGCCGGCTGGTCGATTTCGTCCATCAGTACCGCTTTGAGGCAGGCGCGTGAGCGAAGAGGCAGCGAGCGGCGCCGCCAGGCCCTTTCAGGTGGCCATAGTCGGCGGAGGGATCAGCGGGCTGAGCACAGCGTGGTACGTGGAGAAGCAGGCGGCAGCAGAAGGCGTTCCCGTCGTGTGCTCGGTCTACGAGACAAGCTGCCGCTGGGGCGGCAGGATCCGTACCGACCTTGTCGAGCGCGAAGAGGGCCGTTTCGTCGTGGAGGGAGGCGCGGATTCGTTCTTGACGACCCAGAAGCCCTGGGCCGTGGACCTGGCGTTGGAGTTGGGCCTAGGTGAGCAGTTGCTCGGCACGAACGACGCAGCCCGGAAGGTCTACGTCCTTTCGAAGGGCAAGCCGGTCCGGATGCCGGAAGGTGTCTTCTTGTTGGTTCCAACTAAGTTCAAGCCCTTCCTTCTGTCGGCTCTCATCTCGCCTCTCGGCAAGCTGCGCATGGGCCTCGACCTCTTCGTCCCGGCGAGAAAAGACGAGGGCGACGAGACGCTCGGAGATTTCGTGACCCGACGCTTCGGCTCTGAAGCCCTGGACAAGATCGCCGAGCCTCTCATGTCCGGCATCTACAACGCCGAAGCCGATCGCCAGAGCCTGCTTGCCACATTTCCTCGCTTTCGGGAAACGGAGCTCGCCTACGGAAGCCTCATCCGGGGGATGCTGGCGGCTAAGGCGGATGCCCGAAAGAGGCTGAAGGCGGATCGTCGGGGAGAAGGACGCAGGGGCGGTGGGGCCGGAGGCAGTGGTGCCGCAGGCAGTGCCACCAGGGGCAGCGGCGCCGGAGGCCATGCCCAGACTCCCGCGGGCGGCCGCCCGAACTCGGTGTTCGTCTCCTTTCTCGCAGGCACGGAAGAGATCGTTGCCGGGCTCACGCGCAGACTGGGGGCCGGACTGAGGGCGGGAGTCCACGTGACGGACGTCCGCCCCGGCGGTGGGCGCGACTATCTCCTGGAGGTGTCCGGCGGGCCCAGGGATGGGCTCGCGGCCGAGGTGATCCGGGCGGACGCGGTGGTTCTTGCCATCCCGGCCTATGACGCGGCCGCGCTGCTTGCCTCGATCTGCCCGGAGGCGGCCGGCGTCCTGCGCACGGTCCGGTACGTCAGCACAGGCACCGTGTCGCTCGCCTACAAGCGAGATGCGTCTGGTGAGCGGCTCGGCGGCTTCGGAGTTTTGGTCCCGCAGAGCGAAAAGAGACCGATAAACGCTGTCACCTGGTCTTCGACCAAGTTCGATCACCGCGCTCCCGAAGGGCACTCGCTGCTGCGGGTCTTCTTCGGCGGCTCGCGCAGCCCAGGTACCATGCAACTGAACGACGACGAGCTTCTACGCGTGGTCAAGGGAGAGCTGAAGAACATCATGGGAGTCGACAAGGATCCCCTGTTCCATCGCGTCTACAGGTGGGAGATGGCCAATGCACAGTATGACGTGGAGCACCTAAAGCGAGTGGAATCCGTCGAACGAGCTCTACCCCCGGGAGTCTGGGTCACCGGGAGCCCTTACCGGGGGGTGGGTTTGCCTGATTGTGTACATCAGGGCCAGATGACGGCCGGCCAGGTGGTGGAGCGACTGAAAGGCCTGCAAAGGAGCGCGCTGTGAACATCGCGGAATCGGAACGGCTCTGGGCGGACGCAAGGAGACTGATGCCGGGCGGGGTGAATAGTCCGGTTCGAGCTTTTGGCGGGGTGGGCGGGACACCGCGCTTCATCGAGCGGGGAGAAGGGGCCTATCTCTACGACGTCGACGGCAACCGCTACGTGGACTACATGCTTTCCTGGGGCCCTTTGGTCCTCGGCCACGCCCATCCACGGGTCGTTGAGGCGCTCCACCGGGCGGTGCGGCGGGGCACGAGTTACGGAGCGCCGACACCGCTGGAGGTGGAGATCGCCCAGGTCATCATCGACCAGATGCCCTCGATCGAGCTGCTGCGGCTGGTGAACAGCGGCACCGAGGCGACCATGAGCGCCATACGGCTCGCCCGAGCGTTCACGGGGCGGGACAAGGTCGTCAAGTTCGCAGGCGGCTATCATGGTCACGCGGACGCCTTTCTCGTCCAGGCGGGAAGCGGCGTCTCCACGTTCGGTCTCCCGGATTCGCCGGGGGTCACCGCGGCGGCCACGAGCGACACGCTGACGGCTGCGTTCAACGATCTGGGGGCCCTCGAGGATCTGTTCGGCTCGTTCCCGGGGCAGATCGCGGCGGTCATAGCCGAGCCGTTGATGGCGAATATGGGCTTCATCATGCCCCGACCCGGCTTTCTGGCCGGGATCCAGGAACTCTGTCGGAAGTCGGGCGCCCTGTTCATATTGGACGAGGTGATCACCGGGTTCCGGCTTGGGATCGACGGCGCGCAAGGCGTCTGGGGATTGGAACCCGATCTGACGTGCTTGGGCAAGGTGATAGGCGGCGGCCTTCCCCTGGGGGCTTACGGAGGCAAGAGGGCTATCATGGAGATGGTGGCTCCAGCCGGTCCCGTGTACCAGGCGGGCACTCTCTCGGGCAACCCTCTCGCGACCACCGCGGGCCTGGCGACTCTCCGGACCCTGCTCGAGCCCGGCGCTTTCGCGGCCATAGAGGGCACGACCCGCAAGCTGGCGGCAGGCATCGGCGAGCTCGCGAAGGTTTCGGGGATCCCCCTTCAGGTCGGGCAGTCCGGCACGATCTTCGGCTTCTACTTCCTCAAAGATTCCGGCGCCAAGATCGGGGACGCTTCTTCGGCCAAATCGTATGCCGACACCCAGCGGTACTCCAGGTTCTTCCATCTCATGTTGGAGCAAGGCGTCTACTTCGCGCCCAGCCAGTTCGAGGTCGCTTTCACGAGCGCCGCTCACGGCGAGAGCCAGGTGGAAGCCACGCTCCGAGCAGTGGAGGCGAGTTTTCGCCGGCTGGCCGACGATCCTGGCCCGGGCGGATGAGCTCGCCACCGACCGAGATCGGCCCCGGCCCCGGCGCGATTGAGAAGGCGCGGAAGATGGTAAGAGATTTGGGATAGGGCCGGCACGATCTCGCCGCCCGAAACTGCTTGTCAAGCCGATGGAGGTGGGGATCGATGAGAGCAGAAGAGGAAAGCGGAGAACGCCGAGTCGCGGGTAGGAGCCCCGAAGCCCGTCTGCGCAGGCTGCGGTGGTGGAATGCCGGGGTCGGTTTGATCCTGGCCGTCCAGGCCGTGGCCATCGCCCTGCTATCCAACGATTTCGCCCTGCCCGTCGTGGCCACCTATATGGACGGACCTCCCGGGACGGAACCCGTCCTGACGAAGATAGGCGAGTTCCCCCTCGGCTGGGGAGTCTTCGCATTCATGGCAATATCGGCGGCGGCGCTGCTCATCATCGCCTCGCCCGGCGTGTTCGGTTGGTACAAGCGCAACCTGCAGCGGGAGCGCAACTACGGGCGATGGATCGAGTACTCCATCAGTTCGTCGATCATGATCGTGCTCATCACCATGATCACCGGCGTCACGGATATCGCCGCCATGGTCGCTATCTTCGGTGTGAATGCCTGCATGATCCTGTTCGGCCTGCTCATGGAGAAATACGAGAGACCTGGGACTCCCAGCTGGCTCCCCTTCTGGTTTGGCTCCTTCGCCGGGATCATCCCCTGGATCGCAGTCGTCATCTACGTCTGGAGTCCCGGGCTGGGCGGCGCGCGACCGCCTGGTTTCGTCTACGGCATCATCGCGTCGCTTTTTGTGTTCTTCAACATATTTGCGATCAATATGGTGCTGCAATACAAGCAGGTCGGCCGCTGGCGCGACTATCTGTTCGGGGAGAAGGTCTACATAATCCTGAGTCTGACGGCCAAGGCGCTGCTCGCATGGCAGGTGTTCTCGGCCGCGCTGGCCGGGTAAACCGGGAGGATGCGTTCGCCCGGGTCGCCAGACCAGACCCGCTTCGAGGTTCGAGAGTGTTCCAGACCGGACGACCGGCCCCTGTCTTTTGCCGCTCGAACTGCTAGGGTAGTTGTCGCTCAGATCGGGCAACTCTTGAACCGCGAGCAATCGACCCCGGGCTCGTCACTCGGGCCCCTGGGATCCACGGATAATCGACAGCGCTCATATGACAGGCGATCAAAGCCCGATATCGAACCAACAGCCCTCCGGTAGCCGGAGGGCTGTCATCCGCTGGGCGCGCCGCCTCTTCTACCGCTTCTGGTCGTCGGAGGTCGCGGGCACCGCAGGCCTGGCCGCCGTGGTCGGAGCGATCACCGGACTCGGGGCGGTCGCCTTCATCCAAGTCATCTCTCTGTTCCAACGTCTCTTCTTTGACGGCGGCGCGCGAGCTTTCGCGGGACTGGGCGGCTGGTACGTGGTGGTTCTCCCCATCCTGGGCGGTTTGGTCGTTGGACCACTGATCCATTTCTTTGCGCCGGAGGCGCGAGGGCACGGCGTTCCTGAAGTCATGACCGCCATGGAGACTCGGGGCGGTCGCATCCGGCCGGTCGTGATCCTGGTGAAGGTGGTCGCTTCAGCCCTTACCATCGGATCGGGAGGCTCGGTGGGACGCGAGGGCCCGATCATCCAGATTGGGGCAGCCGTCGGTTCAAGCCTGGGCCAGCTATTGAAGATCGATAGGCGGCGCCTCCTCGCCCTGGTGGGCGCGGGAGCCGCCGGCGGCATCGCTGCCACCTTCAACGCCCCCATCGCCGGGGTGATGTTCACGCTGGAAGTGCTGGTCGGCGGGTTCAACGTCGCCTCTGTCAGCAGCCTGGTCTTCGCGTCGGTCTCGGCGAGCGTGGTCAGCCGGCTGTTCCTGGGCGAGTACCCCGCCTTCCAGGTGCCCCACTACGAACTGGTGAGCAACTGGGAACTGCCCATGTACCTGGGGCTGGGTGTGGCCGCGGCATTCATAGCTCTGTTGTTCGTTCGCACCCTCTATTTCTCTGAGGACGTGTTCGACAAATGGGAGATCCCTGGTTGGGCCAAGCCCCCCATCGCGGGGGTCGCCATCGGCGTCATCGGCTACTTCTTGCCTCAGGTGTTCGGCACCGGGTTCCCGACCATGGACAGCGTGCTCCGAGGCGAAATGACCTTCTGGCTCATGGCCGCCCTCATCTTTGCCAAGATCGCCTCCACCTCCCTGACCCTCGGCTCAGGTTTCTCCGGGGGGGTGTTCGCGCCCGCCCTCTTCATGGGGGCCATGCTCGGGGGCGCCTACGGGAGGATCATGCATACCGTCTTCCCGACCATCGCCGCCACGCACGGCGCCTACGCCACGGTTGGGATGGCGGCCGTATTCGCCGGAGCGGCCCGGGCCCCAGTGACGGCCATCGTCATCCTGTTCGAGATGACCCTCGACTACAAGATCATGCTCCCTCTCATGTTCGCTACCGTGGTCTCGACTCTGTTGGCGGCCCGTTTTGAACCGGAGAGCATCTACACTCTCAAGTTGGTCCGCAGAGGTATCGACTTCCTGGGGCGCAGGGCGGGACTTACCCTACCCATGGGCGTCGATGAGGCCATGACGCCCATGGACCGTGCCGGCTTGGTCGACGAAGACATGACGCTCGAGGTCCTACGCGCTTACTTCCAGGAGACGGGACATCGCGGCGCCATGGTGGTGGGTCCCGATGGGCAGTTGACCGGGGTGGTGACTCTGGGCGACCTGGAACGGGCCCTGGTGGGCGGATCGGATGCTGCCACGGTCGCAGATATCCGCTCCGTCGACACCATCACCGCATACGTGGACGAGACCATGGACGAGGTCATCAAGCAGGCGGGCATGCTGGAGGTAGGCTATATCCCCGTCGTCACCCGCGAGCAGCCGAAGGTGCCGGTAGGCATCCTTCATCGCAGCGACATCATCCGGGCACACGGCTCGGCGATCTCGGGGCGCGATCGTCGCAGGGTGAGCTTCGAGCGACTCCGAGCGGAGCACGTTTTCGGCCTGCGCCCCTTGGAGATCGTGCTCGAGGACGGCGATCCGGCGGTGGGACGGAGGTTGCGCGACATAAATCCCCCACCCGAGTCCGTGATCGTCTCGATCGTCCGGGCCGGTACCACCATGGTCCCCCGCGGTGAGATAAAGCTGAAGGTCGGGGACCGCATCGTGGCTCTCGCTCTTGGTGATGGCGGACCCATTCTCGCCCGGTCGCTCAAGGGTCGCAACTATCGCTGAGGTCGCCGCTGCCGGGAAGATGAAGAAGACCCCGGTTTGCCGGACTTTTGGCCGGCATCTCCCGTCTAGGGCTTGCGAGTTCACCTATATGACTATAGGATGTTGCGCGCCGATGGAACAGGCATGATGGCAGTGTGCACCCACTCTGCCGTGGGAAGAGTGCGAACAACGTCAATGGGAGAAAGAGGAGTATGAAGACCGACATAGAGATCGCTCAAGAGGCCAGCCCGATCCCGGTAACGGACGTGGCCGCGAGCCTCGGCCTCGACGCGGACGACTTGGACCTCTATGGCAAGTACAAGGCCAAGATCCATCTGAACGTCCTCGACAGGCTGAAGGGGCAGCCGGACGGCAAGCTGGTCCTCTGCACCGCCATCACCCCCACTCCTGCCGGTGAAGGCAAGACCACCACCAACGTCGGCCTTGCCATGGGATTGAACAAGATCGGCAAGAAAGCCATATCCACCCTTCGCGAGCCTTCATTGGGGCCGTGTTTCGGTATCAAGGGGGGAGCGGCCGGCGGCGGGTACGCCCAAGTCATTCCTATGGAGGACATCAACCTCCACTTCACCGGTGACATCCACGCCATCACCACGGCCCACAACCTGTGCGCGGCGGTGCTCGATAATCACCTGTTCCAGGGCAACGAGCTTGACATCGACCCCAACGGCATCTCCTGGCCCCGGGTGGTCGACTTGAACGACCGTGCCCTCCGCCAGATCACCATCGGGCAAGGGGGAGAAGGCGTCGAGCGCCAGACCCGGTTCGATATCACTGTGGCCTCCGAGATCATGGCCATCCTCTGTCTGGCCACCGATCTGGAAGATCTGAAAGCTCGTCTCGACCGCATCGTCGTGGGCTCAACTCGCCGGGGCGCAAACGTGACCGCTCGGGACATCAAGGTGTCTGGGTCCATGGCCGCTCTCCTCAAAGACGCCTTGATGCCCAACCTGGTGCAGACGCTCGAGAATACCCCTGCCATCATCCACGGTGGTCCGTTTGCCAATATCGCCCACGGCTGCAACTCGGTGCAGGCCACTCGCATGGCCCTCAAACTGGCCGACTATTGCATCACCGAGGCTGGTTTCGGCGCCGATCTGGGGGCGGAGAAATTCTTCGACATCAAGTGCCGCTATGCCGGATTGGTGCCGGATTGCGTGGTGCTCGTGGCTACCATCCGGGCGCTCAAGATGCACGGCGGCGTGGCTCTACCGGATCTCAAGAAGGAGGATCTCTCCGCGCTCGGCGCCGGCGTAGAGAACCTGGAGAAGCATTTGGAGAACATGCAGCTCTTCGGTTCACCGGTGGTCGTGGCCATCAACCGTTTCCCGGACGATACCGACGCCGAAGTCGCGCTGCTTCGCGAGCGCGTGGACGCCATGGGCGCCACTGTTGTGCTCTCCGACGTGTGGGCCCTGGGGGGCGAAGGCGGTGTGGAGCTGGCTGAAGAGGTGGTCCGGGTCTGCGCCGGCGATGAGAAGCCTCCGTTCAAGTTCCTCTACGAGCTGGACAGGACTATTCCCGAGAAGATCGAGATCATCTCCACCCAGATCTACGGCGCCGACGGGGTGGACTACGAACCTGGGGCCGCTGCCGTCATCGAGCGCCTCACCGGGCTGGGCTACGGCACCCTGCCCATCTGCATGGCGAAGACCCAGGCCTCGCTTACGGACGACAAGACCAAAGTGGGTCGGCCCCGGGGCTGGCGTCTGACCGTGCGCGAGGTACGCCTGTCCGCGGGTGCGGGCATGGTGGTTCCGGTCTGCGGCAAGATGATGACCATGCCCGGACTGCCCAAGCATCCGGCGGCCGAGAACATCGACCTCATCGACGGCGAGATCGTCGGGCTCTTCTAGCCCCGCAACTTCGCGCGGAACTTCGAGCTGCCACACGTGAGGAGCTATACGTGACCGAACAAACATATGTGGAAGGGACCATCCAATCGTATCTGGACAAACTGGCCAGCGCCGAGCCCGAGCCTGGCGGCGGTAGTGTGGCTGCCCTGGTCGGGGCCCTGGGAGCCGCCCTGGTGAGCATGGTGACCAACCTCACCCTGGGCAAAGAGAAGTTCGCCGACGTGCAGGATGCCGTGGCCGAGATCAAGATCGGTTCGGAGAAGCTTCGCAGCGAACTAGAGGAACTGGTCACGCTCGACGCTAGAGCCTACGCTGCGGCGGCTGCGGCCATGAAACTTCCTCGGGACACCGAGGCGGAGAAGAAAGAGCGGACCCGCATCCTCCAGGCGTCACTGGCGGGGGCTGCGCAGGTACCGCTCAAGGTTGCGGAAGCCGCGGCCGAAGTGGCTCGTCTGTGCCTGCCCGCCGCGGAGAAGGGCAATCCGAACGCCGTGTCCGACGCCGGCGTGGCCGTGGTCCTGGCCGACGCCGCGGCGCACTCGGCCGCCCTCAATGTCAAGATAAACCTTGCCTGGATAGCAGACGAGGATTTCAATCGCGACGCCTGGGCCCGGATCGAGACGGTGCTCTCCGAGACGGGGCGCCTGAGAGAAGTCGTCCTCGCCCTGACCTACAGCAAGATCTAGGAGGCATCTATGGCAGCGAAGATAATAGACGGCAAGGCGATAGCCGACCAACTGCGCGCGGAGTTGGCGCAGGAACTGGAGGAGCTGAAGGGAAACGGCCTGCAGCCGGGCATCGCCACCCTGATGGTCGGTGACGACTTCGGCGCCGGTATGTACCGGGGCGCGGTGGAGAAGTTCTGCGGAGAGATGGGTCTCGGCTACCGGAGCGAGGCGCTCCCCGCCGACGTCAGCGAAGAGACGGTCGTGGCCACGGTCCAGAGTCTCAACAACGATCCTGCGGTGTCGGGTATCCTGCCTCTGCGGCCCTTCCCGGCCCAGGTGTCCGACTCCGCGGTGATCAACTCGATCAGCTTCGACAAAGACGTCGACTGTTTCCATCCCTTCAACATGGGCCGCCTGACCCTGGGCGAGCCTACCTTCCCTCCGGCTACCCCGGCCGCCTGCATGGAGCTGCTCGAGCGGTATCTGCAAGCGGAAGGGCGCGACGTGACCGATGCTTTGGAAGGCGCCGAGGTATGCGTCGTAGGTCACTCCAACACGGTCGGCAAGCCGCTGGCTCTGCTGCTCCTCAACCGTAACGCGACCACGACGGTAACGCACGTGTTCACCTCTAACAGGGGCAACCTGGAAAAGCACACCCGGGTGGCCGACTACCTGGTCGTGGCCGCCGGAGTCCCGCACCTGGTGGGCGCGGAGCTGGTCAAGGAAGGCGCCGTGGTGCTGGACGTGGGTATCAACCGGGTGGTAGTCTGCCCCAGCTGCGAAGCGATCAACCGGGGCAAGAAGAACCCCTGTCGCGCGTGCGCTGCCGATCTGGCCGACGCGCAGACCAAGACCGTGGGCGACGTCGATTTCGACAACGTATCCGTCAAGGCCGGCGCCATCACCCCGGTCCCCGGCGGCGTGGGGGCGGTCACCAACATGATGCTGGCCCGCAATACGTTGCGGGCGGCTCGACTGCGGCTGGAGAAGAAGTAGCGATCCCCAAGGGGGAACGGAGGTACCTGAATTGATAATCGCCAAGAAGAAGCCTATCGAGGACATCATCAAGTCACTCGAGGGCGAGACCAACGTGTTCATCGTCGGCTGCGGGGAATGCGCCACCGTCACCCAGACAGGCGGCGAACAAGAAGTTGCCGAGATGAAGGCTCAGTTGGAAGAGGCGGGCAAGAAAGTGCTGGCCGTGGACGTAGTGGCGGCCAACTGCCAGGAACTCGACCTCAAGCGCATCCTGCGCAAGCACAAGGAAGCAGCCGAGGAAGCTGAAGCCTTCCTGGTGCTCTCCTGCGGCGCCGGTACTCAGTCCGTACGCGCCGCCACCGACAAGCACGTGCTCCCCGGCAACGACTCCCTGTTCCTCGGTAATGTCCAGCGCTCGATGGATTTCGTGGAGAAGTGCTCCCTCTGCGGCGATTGCATCCTCGACGATTACGGAGCAATCTGCCCGGTGACCCGATGCGCCAAAGGTCTCCTCAACGGCCCCTGCGGCGGCACCAGCCACGGCAAGTGCGAAGTGGATCCCGAGATGGATTGCGCGTGGGTGCTCATCCACGAGCAGCTCAAGAAAGAGGGCCGCGAAGACAAACGCACCCGCACGCATTCACCCAAGGACTGGAACGTCATCGCACATCCGGGCAAGCTGGCCGAGCGCAAAGAGAAGCCGGGGGACAAATAACGATGGGCACCTATCGCGACGCGTGCAATAGCGGCAGGTTCGTCGTCTCGGGCGAGATCGGCCCGCCCAAGGGCACCAACGTCCAGAATATGCTGCACCACATAGACATGCTCAAAGATAGGGTCGACGGGCTCAACGTCACCGACAACCAGAGCGCGGTCATGCGCCTAGGCTCTTTGGTGGTCTCCGGCGAGATCGTGCGCCGGGGCGGGGATCCCATCTTCCAGACCACGTGCCGGGACCGTAACCGCCTGGGCCTGCAGTCCGATCTCTTGTCTGCGGCCTTCCTCGGCATCAGCAACGTCCTCTGTCTGACGGGCGACCACCCCTCCGTGGGCGATCACAAGCAGTCAAAGGGCGTGTTTGACTTTGACTCGCTCCACCTCATCCAATGCTGCCGCAAGATGAACGAGGGCTTCGACTGGGCAGGGAACGAGCTGGACGGAGCCACCGACTTCTTCGTTGGCGCGGTGGTCACCCCGGAGTCGGATCCGATCGAACCCCAGATGTACAAGTTCGCCCGGAAAGTGGAGGCCGGGGCCGATTTCTTTCAGACCCAGGCAGTGTACGACATGGACAACTTCCAGCGCTTCATGGAGCAGGCCCGGGAGATCACGGCCGGCACCAACGTCAAGATCATGGCCGGGCTGGTGATACTGACCAGCTTGGGCATGGCCAAATTTATGAACCGCGCCGTACCGGGGATCTTCGTGCCCGACAACCTGTTGGAGGAGATGGGGAGCGTGCCCAAAGAGGAGGCCATGCACAAGGGCATGGAGATCGCCGCCCGTCACATCCGCTTCTTGCGTGACAACAACGTCTGCGACGGGGTGCACATCATGGCCATCGGCAAAGAGGAGATCGTCCCCGAGATCCTCGACCTGGCCGGCATGACCGTTGCCGCCTGAGGGCTGAGATGACCGACACACCCAACGATACGCTTGAGGGTACAGCCACCAGGATCGTGATCCTGGGCGGGGGCCCGGGCGGATACGTGGCCGCGCTCGGAGCGGCCCGCCTCGGAGCCTCGGTCGCGTTGGTGGAGAGAGACTTGGTGGGCGGCACTTGCCTCAACCGAGGCTGCATACCCACGAAGGCCTTGTTGGCAAGCGCGGAGGCGCTCTCCAAAGCGCGCTCGGGCGAGGAATACGGCTTCCAGATGACGGGCGAGGTCCGGCCCGACTTGCCGCATATGATGGAACGCAAGGCCCGGATCGTGAAGCAGCTGCGCGACAGTATCGAAGTCCTGCTTAAGAAGGCAGGGGTGGAACTGGTCCGGGGCACCGGCCGGCTCGCTCCGGGCAAGCAGGTGCTTGTGGACGACGGCGGTGAGACCATCACGCTCGCGGCGGACAAGATCATCGTCGCCACAGGATCCGAGCCTGCACTCTTGCCGATGTTCGACTTCGACCATCCCGCCATATTGACCTCTACTTCAGCGTTAGAGTTGACGGAGATCCCGGCTTCGATGCTGATCGTGGGGGCTGGGGCCATCGGGTGCGAGTTCGCTTCCTTCTTCGCCGAAATGGGCACGCAGGTCACGATGGTGGAGATGATGCCTCAGATGCTGCCCCTGGAAGACAAGCGCTTGGCCAAGCAGTTCCAGTCCGTGTATCGCAAGCGCGGCGTCCAGGTGCTCGTGAAAACCAAGGTGGAGAGCATCGTCGAGTATGGTGCCGATCACGCGGTGGCCAAGCTCTCAGATGGCTCCGACATGAGCGTCGACAAGATCCTGGTGTCTGTCGGCCGCCGGCCCAACAGCTTCGAATTGGGGCTGGAGACGGTAGGGGTGGAGGTGGACGGCCGCGGATATGTCGTGGTCGACGACTACCTCGAGACCACAGCGCCCGACATCTATGCCATCGGCGACGTCAATGGCGGGATGCTGCTGGCCCACGTCGCCTCTTACGAGGCCTGGGTGGCAGTGGAGAACTGCCTCGGGGGCAGGCGTAAGCGGGATCTACGATCAACCCCCTCATGCACGTACTCTATCCCCGAGGTGGCCAGTGTAGGCTTGAACGAAGAGCAAGCTCTCGAGCGCGGCTACCAGCCGGTGACCGGTACCTACCGTTTCGCCGCTCTGGGGAAAGCTCTGGCCATGGGCGAAGACGCGGGCTACGTCCAGTTGGTGGCCGACAAGGAGAGCGACCTCTTGCTGGGGGCGAACATGATGGGTCCCCACGTGACCGATGTGATCCACGAAGTGGCGCTGGCGGTGCAGAACGGGCTCACTGTACAGCAACTGGGCGACACGATCCACGCTCACCCGACCATCGCCGAGGCCGTCATGGAAGCCGCCCACGATGTGCATGGAAAGTCGGTGCACATCGCCCGCTAGGCCGTCGGTCACCGGGCCTCGGCTGCTTTCTGGGCCTCGCGGAAGGCGGAGATGAAGCGCATCGCGTAGTTGTCGCGGCCCAGCACCAGATCGGCCGAAAGCACGGCCAGACGTACCAGACCGACGTCCACCGTGGGGCAGGTGAGGCCGGCTTCGATGGCCATGGCCAAGTAGGCTCCGGTGAGGACCGGCCGGTTCGGTAGGCCGTGAGAGATGTTGCTCGCCCCCTGAGTCTGGTTGACTCCCAATTCGGCCTTCACGCGGCGAGTGGCCTCAAGCGTACCCAGGCCGGCTTGGACGTTGGCTCCCAGCGACAGGGTGAGACAGTCGATGATGACGTCCTCACGGGGGATGCCTATGGCCTCGGCGCGCTCCACGATGCGGTGGGCGATCTCCACCCGGGCGGCTGCGTCGGCGGGTATGCCCTTCTCGTCCAGGGTGAGTCCGATCACCGGGACTCCGTACTGCTTGACCAGCGGCAGCACCTCTTCGAGAGACGATTCCTCACCGGTCACCGAGTTGACGATAGGTCGCCCAGGGCAGACGGCCAGGGCCGCCTCCAGCGCCTTCACCTTCCGGCTGTCAAGACACAGGGGCACGTCGACGGCTTCCACGACCGCCTGCACGGCCAGAGGGAGCATCGCTACCTCGTCCACGCCGGTTGCGCCCACGTTGACGTCGAGGATATCGGCGCCGGCCGCGACTTGGGCGAGGGCTTCCTCGCGCACCACGCTCAGGTCGCCGGCCCGTAGCGCCTCGGCCAGGCGTTTCTTACCGGTGGGGTTGATGCGCTCGCCTATCAGCACGGTGGGCCCGTCGCCCCCGATGATGACCTCACGGGTCGCGCTTGTTACTCGTGTCTCCACTGGGTGCACTCCTCTATCTTGGTCGGATGGTACCTGGAACGGCGTCGCCGGCTCAGGCTTCCTCGGCGGCGAACAGGTGAAGGAAGCCGATAGCTTCCCCCGGGGGGACGGCGACGATCTCGCTATCCCGCTCCCCTTTGAACAGCCGCTCGAGTAGTTGGACCGATCCCTGCACTATCACGTGCTCGAGATCGAGCTCGTCCGCATACGCCTGACTTTGATCGACACAGTCGGCTACATCGTAGGCTTGGGTGTCGATGAGACTCACGCGTTCGTACCCGGTGAACATGGCCTGGCGCAGCTTGGCCGCCCGTTCGGCGCCGTAGCGTTCGGTCCAGTCTGCGAAGGCCTGGGTGACGGAGCTGTCGTGGCGGAACCAGCCCCGGGTAAGGTAGTAGCTGCGCGGATTGCGGGGTATGTCCTCTCGGGAGCACCCGTGGTTGAGGAAGAGCGAGACGCAGTCGTCGACTCGCGGAAAGACCAGGGTCGATTCCCGCGACACCAGCCCCTGCAGTCCCTTGCCGCAAAAACCGAGGGCCAGGAGCACTTCGTCGACCGGCTCGACCGCCACCTCGGTACGCCGTTCCGCGGCTGGTCCCCGGCCGGGGCGCACAGAGGGCCGGGTGGCTACGGTCTGCGTGCGAGCGCCCTGGTCGAGCCGGTCGATCAACTCTTGCAGCACCTTCTGCAGTCGCTCAGGCCGGTCGTGCAGGCCGCTCTCCACCCAGACCAGGGTGGGCCGGCTCTCCGGCGCCACTGCCTCCAGCGCCAGCCGGACCTCGTCCTCGATCATTTCGCAGGCCAGGATCACCGCCCTCGCCATACCACTACTTCCCCTTTTCTTGGTGGCAGGAGTCACCATCAGACCCGGGCCGAGGGACGGCGCCTCCGCCCCCCGGCCGAAAGCGGGTCGAATCAATAGACCCCGTACTCCTTTGCCGTCTCCATCATCGCCGCGAGGTTCTCGTCGTTGCCCTCGTCGGCTACAGCGCCTATGTCGAGGATATAACCGCCACCGGCACCGGCCATGTCGATCAGCTTCCGAGTGTGAGCGGCGACCTCTTCCTGCGTCCCGGCGTACAGCAACGAGAGGGGCATGTTGCCCTCGAGGCAGGCCACCGTGCCGATGGTCTCCTTAGCCCGGGCCATGTCGGTCTGGTCGAAGAGCCAGACCGTCTTGCCTTTGGGCAGGTCCATGATGGCCTCGAGCCGGGCGTTATAGCGCCCCTCGGCGAAGCAGAACGGGATCATACCCTCATCGATCAGCCCGACCAGCAGCTTGCGCAGGCTCGGCCAGTAGAAGGTCCTGAACTGCTCGTCGCTCATGAAACCGTCGGCGCCTTTGTGGAGCGGGATGAAGACGACGGGCGTGGCCGGGGCCGCCGGCCGTTTGAGCGGCCAATCCACCGCCACCTGCACCAGGCGGTCGCAGGCGGCGAGCACCTTGTCCGGGTAACGGAACATGTCGGTGATGACGCCCCTGGTACCTCTCAGGGTGTCGCCCAGTATGTCGAAGGGGGCCTTGGTCCCGCAACTGCGGTAGGCGGGGAAGCCGAGGGACAGCAGCTGGTCCATCACGGGAACGGCGGTCTCGTTCCACCAAGTATTCCGTAATCGCCCCGCCTCGGCCAATCTCTCCAGACTGGTCACCATCTCCGGGGAATCCCAGCCGCCCGCATGGCCGGAGACGAAGGGCAGTTCGATGAAGTCGAACAGGGAGGACAGCTGGCCGAAGCCGGCGAAGGCCCCCACCGTGCGGGGCAGATAGGTGCGGAGCATGTAGTCGGAGGGGTCGGAGATCAGGTGGTCGTACTCCTCGGGGAGCATCCACTCCTTTTCGTTGTACTGGTAGCTTCCCTCTTTGGCCACCCCGCTACCCGGCCAAGCATAGAGCTTGTAGTCCAAGGCCTCGAACATCGCCCCCGGCATGGTGTAGTGGACCGGATCGGACATGGCGTCGGGCTGGAACTTGGCGTTGAAGTCGATCCACGCTTTGCGGGCGCGGGCAGGGTCGTTCATCGATTCGTACGGTGTGAGCCCCGCGCTCAAGGCCGGCCAGAAGCCGGTGTTCAGGCTGACCGGTACTCGGTCGGGCACCCGCAGTTCCAGGGCGGCGAGGAGCCGCTCCACCCGGGCCGTGTACTCGGCTTCGGCCTCCGGGCTCACGAACTCGACCTCCGGGTTGCGCCAGCGCTCGATGCGCCAGGCCCGTCTCTCATCGGCGGTCATGTCCGCCCAGGCTTTCTCCGCCATGGCTAGCTCACCCCCACGGTCTCTTTGGCAAAAGCCACCGCCGCCATGGCATCATCGCCGTAGGCGTCGGCC
>JAZDLO010000156.1:0-3048 GCA_043801935.1 bacterium | reverse complement strand
CGGCAGCGGTTGGCGCGAAAGACGAAGTGCCATCGGCCGTCCACCTGCCGCGGCCCGTCCTCCCCGATGCGGATGAGCTTCACGCCGTCGGGTGCGCCGTTCTCCTGTTTGCACGCCACTTCGCAGGTCTTGCAGCCCCAGCACTTCTCCTCTTCGATTTCGAGATTCATCGGGGCCTCCTCGTCTCCTCTGGATAGATCTTGCAGAGCAGGCTCCGGATGTGGGTCGCGCCCATGGCGGGGTCGCAGTTTTCATAGGAGTTGTCGGTCAGGATGTTCACGTTGGACTCTGCCCAGCCGTGCCCGGAGTCGCGCTTCTCCGGGAACCACCAGGCGTGCTGGGCAGAGACGACCCGGGGGTCGATGCCGGCGGTGAGCTTGGCCCGCTGCCGGATCTTGCCCCTCGGGGATTCCAGGACGACCCACTCGCCGTCCTTGATTCCTTCTGCGGCGGCCGTGTCGGGGTGGATCTCGACCACCGGGTCGCGGTGGAGCTCGCGGGTCCAGGGGAGTTGGCGGTTCTCGGCGTGGAAGAAGCCCGGCTGGCGCGCCCCGGTGATCAGGATGTAGGGGAATTTCTCATGGAGCGCCGGCTGGCTCACGGGGCTCTCCGGGGGCTCCCGGTACTGGGGCAGGGGGTCGTAGCCCCACTTCTCGAGAAGAGTCGAGTAGAGCTCCATCTTCCGCGTCGGCGTCGAGAAGCCCTTCTCTTTGTACTTGTAGTAGGTTACCGGGCCCCGGACCCGGTCCTGCTTCTTGAACTCCTGCCAGGTCACGCCCATGGGTTCGAGGATGTGGTCGAGCCCGCCCTCGAAGGTGTCCCACCAGTGCTCACCCTGGCCGATGCGGTGGGCCAGGTCGTTGAGCATCTCGTGGTCCGAGCGGCACTCCCCGATTTGGACCACCTTGCGCCGCGTGAGGAGCCAGCCGTGGCGTTTCCAGAAGTCGCCCAGGTAATCCATCTCGAGCCAGGTGGCTGCGGGCAGCACGATGTCGGCGAGTTCAGCCGTGGGGGTGAGGAAGAAGTCGGCCACGGCCATGAACTCCACCTTCTCCAGCGCCCGATAGACCTCTCTGGCGTTGGCCCGGGTCATGACGGGGTTCGAGCTGATGAAGAAGAGCATCTTCACCGGGTACGGCTTCTCTTCGAGGATCGCGTCCCAGACGCACTTGGGGTTGATGATCGCGAAGTGGCCCGCCAGCCGGAAGCGCTCGCCTCCGAGACGCTTCGCTTCCTGCTCTTTGGAGAGGGCCTTGTGGGCCCCGAACTCGGCCGCGTTTCGGATCTTCGCGGTCTTGAAGAGCACCTGGCCGCCGGGGACGTCGAGGTTTCCCGTGAT
This sequence comes from bacterium, assembly GCA_043801935.1. GTDB lineage: Bacteria > Actinomycetota > Thermoleophilia > RBG-16-64-13 > RBG-16-64-13 > JAZDLO01. The sequence continues at coordinate 1,709 of JAZDLO010000156.1, read as the reverse complement.
GCCCATGAGCGCCATGAGCGCCCGGTTGTTGTCGGCGCACGTGACCTGCTGCTCGATGGCTACGCCCCACTGGATCACACCCGGCTTGACAGTGGCGTACAGCCGAGCCGCCTCGGCGATCTTCTCCCGAGGCACGCCGGTGATGGCCTCCACCCGCTCCAGGGGGTACTCGGCCGCCCGCTCCACGAAGGGCGCCCACCCGTGGACGTAGTGGTCGACAAACTCCTTGTCGTAGAGCTTTTCCTGGATGATCACGTTGGCCATGCCCAGGGCCAGGGCCGTGTCGGTGCCGGGCCGCAATTGGAGCCAAACGTCGGCCCGGGCCGCGGCGCGGGTGAGCCTCGGGTCCACGACGATGAGCTTCGCGCCGGCGTTCAGAGCCTGGGAGAAGGGCTCGCCCTTGTAACAGTCGGGGTTCGAGATGACAACGTTGTTGCCCCAGACGACGATGCACTTGGGGTTGTTCTCGTAGTCGGCGATGGGGTTCGAGCCGCAGGTGATGATGCTCGTGGAGATCCGGGGGCCGTAGCAGAAGTGCCCGGCGGTGAGCACGCTGGGGCTCCCGAAGTAGTTGGAGATCCGGTAGATGGCCGCTTCATTCTCCCGGCCCGTGCCGTAGCCCAGGACCACCGACTCGGCTCCGAACTCGGCCTTGTACCGGAGCATCCGCTCGGCGATGGTGTCCAACGCCTCGTCCCAGGAGATCCGCTCCCACTGCCCGCTCCCCTTGGGCCCGATGCGCTTGACCGGGTGGGTGAGGCGATCCGGGTGGTAGACGAGTTGGGTCGAGGCGAGGCCTTTGCTGCACAGCGTCCCGTGGTTGATCGGGCAGTCGGGGTCTCCGGCGATCTTAGCGACCCTGCCTTCTTTCACGTAGACCAGTACCCCGCAGCCCCCGTGGCACATGCGGCAGTGGCTCTTCACGACCGAGTCGTAGCCGTAGACCTCCATCTCCCGGACCGCGTTCGAGTATTGAAATTCAGACATCCTGTCTCCCTCGTCGCCCGTGTGTCGGGCTGGCTCCTGTCCTCCAGCGGAGGCTGACGCAATTGAATTGAATACAAGCTCCTTTCGTCGAATATATGGTTAGCATAGAATTGTCAGCAAGTTAAGCATTAAATCTCTCCGGGTCATATTCCCCGAAGCTTGCTTCGTACCTTGCCGTCTTAGATACCCCGCAGCTTGCTGCGGGGTAGTTCATTTCCCTGCCATCATATCCGTGTGGCAAAGTCGGCGGTGTTCTGTTATAAGTAGGCGGGAATTCCCACAAATAGAGCCCGTCCCTGTTCTGGAGAGCCTGTCATGCCTGCGGAAGACATTGCAAAGCTGAAGATTGAAAAATCGGAGAAGATCGTCAAACCCGGCAGGCGCAGAAAGAAACCGCTTGTCATCGCGGTCGTCGTCCTGCTGCTTCTGACAGCCGGCGGCCTTTACTTTGGCGGCATCCTCGTCCCGGCCATCTCCATCGATGTGACGACCATTTCCCAATTTTATCCTTCCCAGTCGATGTCCCTGCTGAACGCAAGCGGCTACATCGTCGCCCAGCGGAAAGCCGCAGTGGCCTCCAAGGTGACGGGCCGTCTGGTGGCGCTGATGGTGGAGGAAGGGAGCAAGATCAAGGAGGGAGACGTGATCGCCCGCATGGAGAATATCGACGTATCCGCAGTCAGAGACCAGGCCGCGGCCAATCTGAACACGGCGCGCGCCAC
>JAZDLO010000148.1:0-19747 GCA_043801935.1 bacterium | reverse complement strand
GGCGACGATCGACGCGACGATCTCAGAGGACGCGCCGGCGGTCGCCCTCGGGCCCGGGGTGACGTGGCTTCATGGCCGTTTTGGAGGAACGGAGGCCCTTCCCGCGGATTGTGGAGGCCTGACCGCCGAGACCCCCGTTCTCGTCGTGCTCACGGGCGGAGCGACCCTCGATGCCCGCGATCGAGGCGACATATTCGGGGTGGTGGTCGTCGACGACGGTTCTGTGCTGCTTGACGGCACGGTGGTACACGGGGCCATCTTCGCCACCGGCGTCGTCAGCCTGGGGGACACGGGGCGCCTACTCTATTCGCGCTCCATTCTCCGGTGGGCCACCGATCGGTCGCTGAACAGGGTCCGTCTCATCCCAGGCACGCGGGCAGAAGGCATGGAATAGGCGGTGAACGGTATACTTATAGGCATGGATAGAGCCGACAAGAGAGCCGGCCGGGCTGCTGCCGCGTGGAGAAGCCAGCGTCAGAGGCTGGGTCTGGAGTGCCGAGAATGCGAGGTCATCTGCGAACGCGTGGTCTCCCCGTGGCACTGTCTGCGGTCCGGCTGCTCCTACGTCTACTCCTATGAGGACAGCGAGACCACGTATTTTGGCTGCCTGCACAAGGTGTTCGCTCCAGAACTGGATCTGGCCGCTTTCTCTGCCGTGGCCACGCGGAGCGAGCAGGGGGTTGCCCTGCGCGTCAGGCAAGGATCCGACCCATATGGGTCTCTACGGGCCACCCGCTCACCCTTGCCTCGCTGTCGGGTGACGGTAGAGAGGGCTTACGCTTCTGCTTCCGGCTGGAGCGGGTGCTGTAATCCCACCTTTTTTCATCATCCGTCCGCCCCGCACGACGAGGGCATCCGCATGACCACGAACTCTTCCCCGGATCGCGGTCCGGGTTCCCAGGACTAGCCAGAGCGCCCGTTGGATCTGCACCTTGTGTTCCTGGGTACCTCCGGCGCGGTACCCACCGTGGAGAGGGGTTCCGCCGCCATATTGTTGGTACGTGGAGGCGAGCGGATGCTCGTCGATTGTGGAGAGGGAACGCAGCGGCAGCTCATGCGCTCGGCCGGACTCGCGCACATCGGGACGATCCTGATCACCCATCTGCATGGGGACCACTACCTGGGGCTCCCGGGGCTGCTCAAGACTCTTAGCCTGCAGGGCAGAGAGGAACCCCTTCTGCTGTTCGGGCCCCAGGGGCTCTACGAGCTTCTCCGAGATGCGGAACGTCTGGTCGGCCGGCCCCGCTTCCCCTTCCTCGTCGAGGAAGCTCGGCCGGGCACCGTTCTCGAGACTTCCGACTATTGGCTCAAAGCCGCGCCCACCGAACACGGCTTGCCCGGACTGGCCTGGTGCCTGGAGGAGAAACCGCGGGCGGGGTTGTTCCATCCTGAGTGGGCGGTGACGCGCGGGGTCGCCGCGGGACCTGATTTCGGTCGGCTGCAGCGCGGGGAGACCGTTGTGGTGGCCCAGGGGCGGGAAGTCCACCCGCACGAGGTCATGGAGACATCCCGGCAGGGGCGCAAGGTGGTGGTCACCGGCGACACCCGGCCCACTCCGGCGGTGGTCGAGTTGGCCACGGGGGCTTCGGTGCTCGTCCACGACTCCACCTTTGCCTGGTCGGAGCACGCCCGGGCTCTGGAAAAGGGTCACTCGACCGCGCGAGAAGCGGCTGAGGTCGCCTGCGCCGCCGGTGTGCGGACCCTTGTGCTCACGCACCTCAGCTCGCGTCACAGCTGGCGGGAGCTGAGAGACGAGGCCCGCGCAGTGTTCCCGAGTACCATCCTGCCCCGGGATCTCGACTCTCTGGTGGTGCCGTACCCGGAAAAGGGCAACGCCCGTCTCGAACGAGTATAATGGCCCCTCGCCGGCGGGGGCTCGCCGGCGGTCTTCTTTTTCGCGCCCACGTAGCTCAGGGGATAGAGCACTGGCCTCCGGAGCCAGGTGTCGCAGGTTCGAATCCTGCCGTGGGCACTCGGGGCCCTACAGTCCCAATGCCGGCTCGACCTCTGTGTAGGACAGCGTCCGCAAGGGTGCGAGGTCCCATCCGAAGACCTGACGCACCGCGCTCATGTACAGGGTCTTGATAAGGTCCATGGCGAAGGCGCGGCCGCTGAGAGTCTGCAGGCTGGTCTGCTTGAGCTCCGACTCCCCGCACGACACCACTAGATCAAAGAATGACAGGTCCGGAGTGATATTCAGCGAGGTGCCATGGCTGGCCACCCATCTTTGACAGCGAAGGCCGACAGAGGCGATCTTCTCTCCGTCGACGTACACGCCCGGCCGGCGGTCGCGACGATGTGCGGGCACACCCAGGCCGGTGAGCAGGACGATGACGGTCTCTTCAAGATCATGGACATAAGCTCCGAGATCCCGGCGGGGAATGGGAACGATAGGATAGCTGAGCAGTTGGCCCGGAGCGTGAAGCGTGGCCTGCCCACCTCGCTCGGAATGGGCGACCGCGACCCCTCGTTCCCGGATGTGGCTCAGGTCGCGTAGATCGGCCGGAACGCCCCGGCTGCCCAGGGTTATCACCGGCTCATGTTCGAGCAGCAAGAGGACTCCCGGGACGAGGCCCTCGGCCACGGCTCCGCGGAGGCGGGCCTGCAGTTGCTGTACCGGCTCGTATGGAGCCAACCCGAGGTCGAACGTGGCCATGGTGGCAGTCGTCTCCCCGGGACGTTCCTCATCTATTCTGGTCGTGGCAAGTTCTCCAGCGGTTGTCGTGCGCGATATCGTCCGCCAATGGTCCGGCGACAGTAGCTCGGCGGCCTGCCGATCCTGCCGGCGTGCGACCCAACAGGCGTTTCGACCCTTGAGCCTCCCCGCCTCGATGTGAGAGACTCCGTTCGAGTCTCTACGATACAGCACGGGGCGGATGGCGGATCTCCGCCGGCGCACGCGCGGAGCCGGGAGGATCGGTGGCGAAGAAGAAGTACGACCCCTTGTGGGAGGTCGTAGACGAGAGAGTCGCCCTGCAAGGCGCGGAGCCGGACGTAGATGTCCGCTGCCCCTACTGCCACGTGACGGTGCATCTGGGGCTTGGGAACAAGGCGGGAGAGACGTACGAATGCGGTCTCTGCGGCGGAGTGTCCCAGGTGGGTGAAGCGCAGGAAGGCCCGACTCTCAAGCCCGTGGGCTAGTAACGGACCACCGGACGCCCGAGGTCGGTGCGCAGGTCGCCCAGTTTTGAGGCCAGGTCGCCGGGAGCCGAGACGGTCCTTGGATCACCGTCGGAGATATAGCGCAACTCCGGGTTCTTCTTGAAGTTCGCGATCGCGGCGGTGATGAAATCGGCGCTGCCTCTGATGCGGGGGATGCGAAGGGGTCTGAAAGCGGATGAGAACGGTGATGCCGAGGGGGTCGTCCCCAACGCAAGACCGGCGGTGTATGCGTATGTGGTGCCCTCGTACTCTCCACTCGCGATGAGGCTCTCCTTGGCCGGATACTCTCCGAAGGGGATGGAGATGCTGGTGAGCGAATAGCCGCCGCCGATAAGGCGTTCGAGGGTGGCTTGCGACTGGGCCAACTGCTTGGTCGCCTCCTGGGTGGAGGCCTTCTTGAGATCTAGGTGAGTGACCGTGTGGCTGCCCACTTCGTAGCCCCACTCCACCAAGTTCCTCAGTTTCTCCTGCTGGCGATCGGGCTGGCCGAACAGCACGCGTTCCTTGGGGACCACGTCCAGGAGGCAGAAGAACGAGGCTCGGGGAGCCCAGTCGCCCTCTTTGACCGCGTCTTGCAGGATACCCACGGCGGAGTCCGGGTCGAGGCTCCCGTCGTCAAGGATGCGATACTGGCCCGGGCTGGAATCGTCGAACGTTATTACGACCGGGGACTTGCCGGCCGGTATGTCGATGTTGCCGGACGCCAGATCCCGCACGTTGACAGGGTAGAAACCTTCTGCTTTGAGTAAGGCGATGTCCTTGCGGAGGTTCTCCGGAGTCCGGGTCCACTCCGTCTCCTCGGTATCGATCAAGTGGTACATGACGACCAGTACCTGGCCCATCTCGTTGGCGCCGATCGCCTTGGCGCGCTCGGGAGTCATCGGTTCGCTGGAAACGGAGGAGGCCAGGGAGGCGGCCGTGGTCGAATCCGGGTCGCTGCCGTCGGTCTGGGCTACAGCTTTGGGGGTGCCGGTACCTGATGCGCCTCCGAAAGCAAGGCCGCACACCAGCCCGATGAAGGCCCCTGTCGCAAAAGCGATCGTGAGGAAACGCAGGACTTTGTCTCGCCGCATAACCGCGTTAGTTTAGCAGAAGGCTCTGTTACAATACCCGTCACCATGGCCCAGATCCACTCCTCCAGCCGCTCCAGCCACTCCCGGTCCGTTCGGCGACGCAGGGCCGCGGGCCCGCGGTTGGCCATCATCGCGATCATGGGTGCGCTTGTCTTCGCCGCCGGCTTCATCCTGTTGTGGTCTCTGGGCAGTTGGGTGGTTGGCGGGGGTGGGTTTCCCGGAGGGTCGGACACGAGTGCCTCCGCGGCGCCGGTCCCCGTTCCCGCGAAGGCCGATTATACGCTCGAGCCGCTGGTAGATCTGCGCGCGTTCCGAGATCTCTCGTACGTCCCGGTAAAGGGTGTGTACATGACCAGCTACGCGGCAGCCTCTTCCGAGAAGCTAGACAAAATGATCGGTCTGGCTGATCGCACCGAGATCAACGCGTTTGTCATCGACGTGAAGGACGATATCGGCCTGGTCGCCTACGACGCGGATGTCGCCATGGCCAAGGAATTGGGGCTGATCGACGCTCGGATCGGCGATATCGACGCCCTGGTCGCCAAGCTCCGGGAGCACAACATCACCCCCATCGCCCGGGTCGTCTGCTTCAAGGACGACACTTTGGCCAACAAGCGGCCCGAGCTGGCGGTCAAACACAAGGATGGCGGTCTTTGGAAGGACTTCAAGGGCTTGAGCTTCACCAACCCCTACAATCACGAAGTCTGGGAATACCTGGTGCAGGTAGCCGAGGATGCAGCCCGTCACGGTTTCGCTGAGATCCAGTTCGACTACGTGCGCTTCCCCAGCGACGGTAAGATCTCCGAGGCGGTCTACCCGGGGGAATACTCGAGCAAAGAGGACGCCATCGCCGGGTTCCTGGCCTTTGCCAGCCATCGTCTCGAAAAGCTGGGGGTATGGGTGTCGGCCGATGTCTTCGGGATCACGGTGAGCACGGGCAGCGCCAAAGACTCCGCGACGATCGGGCAGAATGTCGAGAAGATCAGCCAGAATGTTGACATTGTCTGTCCGATGGTCTATCCGTCCCACTATTCTCCCAACTACTACGGGGTGGCCAGTCCTAACGAGAGCCCCTACGAGATCGTCACTGCCGCCATGAAGGACACCAAGAAGAGGCTGGCGGGCACAGGGGCGATGGGCCGGCCGTGGTTGCAGGACTTCTCCCTGGGAGGGGTAACCTACGGAGTCGCCGAGGTCAAGGCGCAGATCAAGGCGGCGGAGGAGCAGGGCTTCGGCGAGTGGATCCTATGGGATCCGTCGCTCAAGTACATGGAGGGGGCTCTGCGCGCCCAGACGAGCTGATCGAGACGGCGCCTGCATCGAAGAAGGGATGGGGCGTTGTCAGTGATTGTGGGTTGTCGACAATCGACGACCGGCGCTATCCGACCAGGAGCGGGACCAAGCTCTGAGCTTCCACGTCCAGCACTCCCCCCAGGGTTATCCGCAGCCGGGGGATCACGCTCAAGGTGATGAAACTGAGCGCCATGAAGGGCTCCTCCAACTCCACCCCCAGTGCAGCCGCCGCCGTCTCGAGCAAGCGGAGCTGCACGCCGACGGCTGCGGCGGGGAGGTCGGTCATGAGGCCGGCCAGGGGCAGGGGGAGAGTATGAACGGTGCTACCGTCGGCCACGGCCAGACCTCCGCCGGCTGACGCCACCGCCCGCGCGGCCGTCAACATGTCCCTTGGGTGGACCCCGGTGACGAGGAGATGGTGGGCGTCGTGGGCGATGGTAGTGGCGATCGCTCCCCGGCGGAGACCGAGCCCGCTGAGGAGGCCACGCCCCACTTCGTTTGTTCCCCGACCGCGCTCCAGCAGGGCCACGAGCGCCACGTCGTTGTCGGGATCGGCCAAGAGGCGACCACCGCGGGCCCGGATCTCCACGATCCGTTCGTCGCTCACGATGGAACGTGGGACCAGCTGAATGGCCCGGGCTCGGTACAGGCCGTCGGCTGCCTCCGGTGCCAGATCATCGGCGTCTGAGATGTCAAGACGGAAGGGGAGTGAAGTCAAGGGGGGCGTCGCGGGAAGGCGGGCGGTCAGTCGTCCGTCCTGGACGGTCACGTTTCCCGCCTGCACCACGCGGCGAGGATGAGGGAAACAAGGATCGTCAACCACCAACAGATCCGCCTGCAGACCGGGAGTGACGCTGCCCCGGTCGTGCAACCCATACAGCGTGGCCGGATTCACGGTCGCGGCCCGCAGGGCGTCGTTGAGGGAGACACCGGCCCGGTGGAGAGCGCCCACCATTCCGTCAAGATGGTGGTGCTCGGCCAGGGCGGCGGCGTTGCGGTCATCGGTACAGAGAGCGGTGCGCTCCGTACCGTGCTCGACCAAGAAAGGCAGTGATCGAGCCAGATCGCGGGCCGCGGAGCCTTCCCGTATGAGGATCCACATCCCCAGGCGACGGCGCTCCAAGAGCAACTCCGGATCGGAGGTCTCGTGATCGGTGATGGGCCCGGCGATCAGATAGGCCGCGAGATCCCGACCACTGATGTCGGGGGCGTGGCCGTCCAGCACCCGGTGGCCGGCAAGAGCGAGGGGGAGGCTGGAGGCGGTGCCGTTGATGAGGCCCAGGTAGTCCATGGCCTCGCCCAGGCCGCTCACGCCCTCCCGAGTGAGCAGGGCCTCGATATCCGCCGACTCGAGACGGCCTGCTGCCCGCTCGAAGGGGGAGGCGGGCACGCTGGTTGGGATCATGAGGCGCAGATCGAGGGGCAAGCCCAGCCGGGCCTGAAGATAGAATTCGATCCCTGCGGCTCCCAGCAGGTTGACGATCTCGTGCGGTTCGGCAAGAGCGGAGGTCACGCCGTGCACCGCCAGCGCTTCGGCGAAGCGGCGGGGGGAAAGCAGGGAAGTCTCGGGATGGACGTGGGCGTCGATGAACCCGGGCAGCACATAGGCGCCGGCGGCATCGATCACCGTTCCTGCGCCGCCCGGGTACTCGCCTACGCCGGCGATAAGGGGGCCGCATAGGGCCACGTCGGCGGGGAAGAACTCGCCGGTGAAGGGCGAGAACACCCGTCCGCCCCTGATCAGCAGACTGGGAGGATCAAGGCCGAGCGCCACCCGGCGGCACTGTTCGCGCAGTTGCATTGCCTGTTTGTTCCCCTGGTGGGGTCACTCCGAACCTCGACGGTCCGGTGGCGAGAGAAAAGGGTTTGTGTCCGTCGTCGCGGCGACGGTAGAATAGCGTCTATTCGTCCGGTCTGGGGCCGGACGTCTTCAGGGAGCCAACACCTTTCTCTTTGGGGGTCCCGATGAGCATCAGTCAACTCTCGGTGTTCGTGGAGAACAAGGCCGGCCATCTGGCAGACGTGCTGGTCTCGCTGGCCGATGGCGGCGTCAACGTGCTCTCCTTCACCATCGCCGACACCACCGACTACGGCATCCTCCGCCTGGTGGTGGATGGGGTGGAGCGGGCCAAAGACCTCCTGAGCGCGGCTCAGTATGTAGTCGTCGAACATCCGGTCGTGTGCGCGGTCATCCCCGACAAGCCCGGCGCACTCGCGGCTGTCGCCCGGCTGGTTGCGGAGTCGGGTCTGGACATCGAGTACATCTACTTGGGGGCGCGGGATTCACTGCTGCTGAAGACCGAAGAAATGGAACGGCTGGAACGGCTTCTGGCCGATGGCGGCTTCCGGGTGCTGGGACCCGGCGATCTGTTGTAGGCGGAAGGCGAGGTCCGGGGAGGAAATGGTTACGGCAGGTGTAGACAGTAGGGGCGTTTCCTCCAGCCTCTCGGCCCTTTCCACCCCGAGCGCCGAAAGGATGGCGGCTCGATTGTGAGTCGCGACCAGTTCCTTCAATACATCTTCAGCGGCATCACCAACGGCAGCATCTACGCGCTTGTCGCCATGGGCTTCACCTTGATTTTCAACGCCACCCAGATCATCAACTTCGCTCAAGGTCAGCTGGTGATGCTGGGTGGTTTGATGGCCGTCTCTCTGTTTGGTTGGGGACTGCCGCTTTGGGCGTGTTTCATCGGGGCGGTCGCGGTCGTTGCCATCGTGAGTGCCGCGTTTCAGCAGGTGGCCATACGCCCTCTCCTCAACAAGGGGGTCTTGGCCCAGATAATCGCCACAGTGGGAGCCGCCTTCGCGCTGGAGACCGCGGCCATGATGATCTGGGGCAGAGAAGCGCTCGCCCTGTCCGCGTTCACGGGAGAGGAACCCATCGCGGTCGGTGGGGCCACTATCGTGCCGCAGACGCTATGGGTGGTAGGTCTCACCATCGTCATCGTGGTCGCGCTGCAACTCTTCTATCGCAGGAGCTTGTTCGGCAAGGCGGTGCGCGCCTGTGCCGTGAACCCCACCGCTGCTCGCCTCCAAGGGATCTCCTACCGCCGGGTGGTGCTGTTCAGCTTCGCTCTCAGCGGGGCCATCTCCGCCGCCGCGGGGGTGATGATCACCCCGGTGAGCTTCATGGGCTACTCCTCCGGATCCCTGCTGGGTCTCAAGGGATTTGCCGCCGCCACTCTGGGCGGAATGGGCAACCCGGTCGGCGCAGTCGTGGGAGGCTTCGTCCTTGGGATACTGGAGGCCCTGGGGGTAGGGGTGGTTTCTGCCGGCTATAAGGACGCTATCGCTTTCGTGATCCTCCTCCTGGTGCTATTCCTCCGTCCCGCCGGTCTACTGGGGACCAGGGTGGTGAGCAGGCAGTGACGCAGGCGCTTGAATACGGCCGGAAACACGCAGGCTACTTGGTGTTCGCCCTAGTAGTCATGACGATCCCCGCCTACTTGAACGACTCGTATTACCTGTCGGTGCTCGCCTTTATGGGAACCCGATTCATGATGGCCCTGGGCTTGAGCCTTCTTTTAGGCCAGGCGGGTCAGATCTCATTGGGCCAGGCGGCATTCGTCGGGATCGGAGCATATGGGGCGGCCGTTCTCACTACCCGGCTCGGCTTCGATCCCTGGCTCGCCATGGCGTTGGCCGCTCTGCTAGCGGCCGTCATTGCTGGACTCGTGGGGATGCCCACGCTCAAACTCAAAGGACACTATCTCGCCATGGCCACCCTGGGCGTCAACGAGATCGTGTACATCCTTCTCGTGCAACTCAAGGGTCTGACCAATGGTACTGATGGGATCACCGGCATCCCCTCGCTTGCGATCGGAGCGCTGGATTTCCGAAGCCCGAGGGCGTACCACCTGCTGGTCTGGGGAGTGGCGCTGGTGATGCTGCGGTTCTCTCTCAATCTCACCCGGTCGCGAGTGGGCCGCTCGTTGCGCGCGCTTCGGCGCTCGGAGCCCGCGGCCGAGTCCCTGGGTGTGGACACCTCCTACCGCAAGGTGCAGGTGTTCATGTTGGCGGCCGCCTTCGCGAGTATCGCCGGGAGTTTCGATGCTTACTACGTACACTTCATCAGCCCGGAAGGCTACGGTATCAACTTCTCGATCCTGCTTGTGAGCGGGGTGATCATAGGGGGGTTAGGGAGCATGTGGGGGGCTCTCTGGGGCAGTCTGGTGATCGTCATACTTCCGGAGATCCTCAAACGTGTGAACGAGGATGTCACGAACCTGGTATTTGGAGTGCTCCTCATCGCGATCATGATCTTCTGGCGCGGACGTACCCAGGGCGTGCGGCCCTGGATGAAGCTCTGGAGGTCAGGGCGCAAGGGGGCCGGCGCGGATCCACCAGGGGCGGAGGAGTAGGTGGCTGCGTGGCGCTATTGAACATCGAAAAAGTATCGAAGCGTTTCGGGGGGCTTGACGCGCTGGAGGGTGTGACGTTCGCCGTCCACCAGGGGCAGATCAAGGCTGTGATAGGTCCGAACGGGGCAGGAAAGACCACTCTATTCAACCTTATCTCAGGGTCCTACCGTCCGACCAGCGGCCGGGTGCTCTTGTCGGGGATCGACCTGGTGGGAAAAACGCCCCACCGCATCTGTCGGATGGGTGTAGGAAGGACGTTCCAACAGAGTCTGGTGTTCGACGATATGAGCGTAGTGGATAACGTAGCCGTCGGCCGACACACGCGCACCAAGGTCGGCCTTCTCTCGGCTGCGCTTAACCTGCCTCGGCATCGGCGTGAAGAGCGAGAAATAGCCAAGGCGGCCCACGAAGCCCTACGACGCGTCGCCCTAGACCACAAGGCGGACGAGTCGGCGGGCAATCTACCCATGGGTGAGCGCCATCTGTTGGAGATCGCCCGCTCTCTTGCCTCGGAGCCGACGCTTCTTCTCCTCGATGAGCCGGCAGCCGGTCTCAATGACGAGGAGACCGCCCAACTCGCCGACACCGTGCGAAGAATCCGGTCGGAAGGAGTGACGGTACTCTTGGTGGAGCACGATATGACCTTCGTCATGGACATATCGGATGAGGTCGTCGTCTTGGACTACGGGCGTAAGATCGCGGAAGGACCGCCGATCATGATCCAGGGCAACGAAGAAGTCATCAAGGCCTACCTGGGGGAGGAGCTAACCTGAGGGAAAGAAGCTGTATTCTATTGGGCTGTGTGAGCAACTGACTGTAGGGGAGGGTTTCTAGTGAAGCGAGAGATGATGAGCATGATCCCGAGGGGCCGGAGGTCGTGGTGGGCGGTGTGCCTACTCGTGCTGCTGCTGGCGGCTGTTGGCGCCGTGGGGTGCGGGCAAGATAATGATGGGACCACCACGACCGTTGCGGGAGGCACGGCGACCAGTGCTCAACCGACCGGCGACCCGGTCGTCATCGGTGCCATAGTCTCCGCCACCGGTCCGAACGCGCCGCTCGGGGAGCCCGAGCGCAACGTACTCCAGATGATGGAAGAGCAGATCAACGGCGCGGGTGGAGTGTTGGGGCGGCCTTTGAAACTGGTCATCATCGATGACAAGACTGACGCCAAAGAAGCTGTGACGGCTGCGAACCGGCTCATGGATCAGGAAAAGGCGGTCGCCATCATCGCGGCGACCGGCTCTGCTTCGACGCTGGCAGTGAAAGCGCTCACAGCAGAAAAAGGGCTTCCACAGTTGGCGATGGCCGCTGCCAACGAGATCACGGACGAAGCGCCCATGGAGTGGATCTGGAGGACCCCGCCCAATAACCGCCTTCCTGTCGAGCGCGCCCTCACGTATATTTCCAAGAGCTTGAAGATCAGCAAGATCGCGATCCTGCACGATGAGAACGCTTTCGGCGCGTCCGGGGCGGCGGAGATCGAAAAGCAGGCGGCAACATTCGGGCTCGAGATAGTGGCGGTCGAGTCGTACAAGACCGACGACACCGACCTCACTGCTCAGCTCACCAAGATCAGGGGCAACTCTCCTGAGGCGGTCGTAGTCTGGGGGACGAACCCCGGGCCGGCCTTGGCCGCCAAGAACATGAAGCAGCTGAATATGGACGTTCCGTTCATCGGAAGCCACGGCATAGCCAACAAGACCTTCATCGAACAGGCGGGTGCTGCCGCCGAGGGAGTGGTCTTCCCGGCCGGCAAGCTGACGGTTCCCTCGTCCATAACCGACCCGAAGCAGAAAGAGGTCGTAGACGGGTTCATCGCGGCGTATCAAGCCAAGTACGGATCGGCGCCCAACACCTTCGCCGGGCACGCGTTCGACGCACTCTCACTGCTTGTCGCGGCGATCACGACCGCTGGAAACACCGAGCCCGCGGCGATTCAGGGCGCTCTTAACAACATCAAAGGGTTCCCAGGCACCGGAGGCATCTACAACTATTCACCGACCAACCACGACGGCATAGTGGTCGACGACATGATCGACGTCAAGATCGAGGGGGGAGCTTGGGTGCTTGCCGAGTGACGCAGGGCGACAACAGTGCTTGAACTGCGCGGTGTGCGGGCGGGATACGGGCGGATCGAGATCCTCCATGGTCTCGACCTCAGCGTGGGCGAAGGCGAGATAATCACGGTCATCGGTGCGAACGGTGCCGGGAAGACGACTCTGCTCAAGGCCATATCGGGTATCGTCCGGATTCTGGCGGGCTCCATCGAGTTCGAAGGCGAGCGCATCGACTCGCTGGGAGTGGAGAAGGTCGTCTCCAGGAGGTTGATACAGATTCCCGAGGGCCGGCAACTGTTCGGACCGCTGACGGTGGGGGAGAACCTCGAGCTCGGGTCGTATTCCCGGCGACGAAAGGGAACGCCCGTCAAGGAGCGGCTGGAGCGGGTCTTCGCCCTGTTCCCGCGCCTGGAAGAACGGCTCCATCAACAGGCGGGGTCTCTTTCGGGCGGCGAGCAGCAGATGTTGGCCATAGCCCGGGCCCTCATGGCCGAACCGCGCCTGTTGTTGTTGGATGAACCCTCGATGGGTCTTGCGCCTCTCCTCGTTCGCGATATCTTTACGAGCCTGCGCAGTCTCAACGAGCAAGGGCTGACGATCATCCTGGTGGAGCAGGACGCGCGGGCCGCTCTCAGCCTCGCCCATCGGGGGCTGGTTATGGAGCGAGGCGCGATCGTGCTCCACGACCAGGCTTCGTCTTTGCTCGAGAATCCAGAAGTACAGTCCATCTATCTAGGCGGACGGAGCGCCGGCAACAGGCGTCGGACGGAGAGAGCATGAACGAGATATGGAACCCCGAATACGAGACGATAAGCCGGGACGAGCTGCGAGAATTGCAGTTCAAGCGGCTGCAGATGACCCTCCGCTGGGTCTATGACAATGTTCCCTTCCATCGCGAACGCTGGGCCGCCATGAAGCTCAAGCCGGCCGACGTGCGTTCGTTGGACGACCTGCGCAAGCTGCCGTTCAGCGCAAAGGGCGACTTCAAAGCTGCGTATCCGTATGGATTGTTCGCCTTGCCATTGGAGAAGGTCTTACGCATCCACTCCTCGTCAGGTACCACGGCCAATCCCACGGTTGTCGGATATAGCCGGGGTGACCTGAACACCTGGTCCGAGCTGTGCGCCAGGGTGGCAGTGGCCGGCGGGGCGCGTTCGCACGACGTCGCTCAGATCGCCTTCGGATACGGGCTTACCACCGGTGCGTTCGGCATGCATGCCGGCCTCGAGCGGGTGGGCGTGACCGTCATCCCCGCCTCCACGGGCAACACGCAACGCCAGCTTCACATCATGCGCGACTTCAAGACGACGGTCCTGGTCGGCACTCCGTCCTACGCCATGTACATCGCCGAGATGGCCCCAGAGCTGGGCTACGACTTCAAGGATCTGTGCTTACGCGTAGGCTTGTTCGGCTCCGAGCCCTGGAGCGATCAGCTTCGCGATGAGGTGGAGAGGCGGACCGGGATGTCCGCCTGTGACAACTACGGCTTGTCGGAGGTCATCGGCCCGGGCGTGTCTTACGAGTGCTGGAACAAGGATGGACTTCACGTCAACGAGGATCATTTCCTTGTCGAAGTGGTCGATCCTGCGACGGGAGAGCCGATGCCCGAGGGCGAGGAGGGTGAGCTGGTCTTCACCTCTCTTACCAAGGAGGCGCTTCCTGTGATCCGCTATCGCACCGGCGATCTGGCGGGCATCAGCTACCGGCCGTGCGCGTGCGGCAGGGTGTTTGCGCGGCACAGCAAGGTGTATGCCAGGGCCGACGATATGCTCATAATCCGGGGCATCAACGTGTACCCTTCACAGGTCGAAGCGGTGCTCATTGATATCGAGAAGGTCGAGCCGCACTATCAGATAGTGCTGTATAGGGAAGGAGCTCTCGATCAGATGGAGGTCCAGATAGAGGTCACGCCCTCCTTCTTCCCCGACGCTGTGAAGAAGCTCATGGCTTTCCAGAGCCACGTGGAGGAGCGCTTGCGCCAAGAGCTGGGCATCCGCGCCCGGGTGAGGCTGGTCGAGCCCAAGACCATCCCCCGCTACACGGGTAAGGCCCAGAGAGTCATCGACAACCGGGATAGCTCGCCCGGTAAGACGTGATAGAAGGCAAGGGAGGCGACCCATGAGTCTAGAACCCGGCCTTACCGCCCGGGTGACCGAGGTGGTGGTCCGTGGTCTGACCGCGCAGAGCATGGCGTCGGGAGACGTTGCGGGGCTGGCGACATCGGCCATGGTGAGATTGATGGAGGCTGCAGCCGTCAAAGCGCTCGAGGGTCGGTTGACCCCTGACATGACATCCGTGGGCACCCGGGTCGAAGTCACCCATGCGGCTCCGACACCGGTGGGTATGGAGGTCGTGGCTCAGGCTACCCTGGTGGAGATAGAGGGGAGACTGCTGGTGTTCTCGGTCACCGCTGAGGATCACGCCGGGGTCATCGGCAAGGGCACTCACCACCGGGTCATCGTGGGACGGGCGGGATTCACCGAGCGTTTGGAGTCAAGGTGGGCCGGCGGCGCTTCTGGTACACTGCGCGACGGCAATGACGATCGGGCTCGCCCCGGTCTTTTGGGTGATAGTCCTGGAGGTTAGCGTGGAGAACCATGGTTTTCTGTTCACGTCGGAGTCGGTGAGCGAAGGTCATCCAGACAAGATCGCCGACCAGATCTCGGACGCGGTGTTGGACGCCGTGCTGAGGGACGATCCTCAGGGTAAAGTGGCCTGCGAGACCTTGGTCACCACCGGTCTGGTGGTGGTCTCGGGCGAGATCACCACTGAGACGTACGTGGACGTGCCCGCGCTGGTCCGGAGGACCGTCGAGCGTATCGGCTACACTCGCGCCAAGTATGGCTTCGATGCCCAAACCTGTGGGGTGATAACCACTATCCACGAGCAGTCGCCCGACATCGCGCAGGGCGTGCGGGCCGCCCTCGAGTGCCGGATGGATCCCAAAGACGGGGACGCGCTCGACTGCCAAGGTGCCGGGGACCAGGGGATGATGTTCGGATATGCGTGCAGGGATACCGAAGAGCTCATGCCCATGCCCATCCTTCTGGCCCACCGGTTGGTCCACCGCTTGAGCGAGGTGCGCAAGGGCAGCATCCTCCCGTATCTGCGGCCCGACGGCAAGAGCCAGGTGACGGTCAAGTACGCCGATGGCAAACCTCAGTTCATCACCGCTGTGGTCGTTTCCACCCAGCACCAAGACGGCATCGACGTCGACACCCTCATCCGGCCCGATTTGATCGAACATGTGATCCGGCCGGTGCTGCCCGATGGGCTCTACGACCCTGAGTTCAAGAAGACCCGACTGTATGTGAACCCGACGGGCAAGTTCGTCATCGGCGGTCCCATGGGTGACACAGGTCTCACGGGGCGCAAGATCATCGTCGATACGTACGGCGGCTTTGGCCGACACGGTGGGGGCGCCTTCTCGGGGAAGGACCCGTCGAAGGTCGACCGTTCAGCTGCATATGCGGCTCGCTACGTGGCCAAGAACGTGGTGGCCGCGGGATTGGCCGACCGCTGCGAGATCCAGCTTGCCTATGCCATCGGCGTCGCCCACCCGGTGAGCGTCATGGTGGAGTGCTTCGGTACCGAACACGTGAGCCCGACGCTCATCGCGGAGCTGGTCAACAGCCACTTCGACCTGAGACCGGCCGCGATCATCCGCGACCTGCGCCTGCTGCGTCCCATCTATGAGAAGACGGCCGCCTATGGTCACTTTGGCCGCGAAGATGCGGATTTCACCTGGGAGAGCACCGACAAAGCCGATGCTTTGCGTCAGGACGCCGGTTTGGACTAAGGAGCTTTTGGGCTCCCGGAGGCGAAGGTGGCGCCGGCTTTGACCGAGCAAATCCGGCGAGCGGTGCAGCTCGTCCCCCTTCTGCGACTGCGGCACCTTGGCGACCGCCGCTTCGATTACCTGGTCCCGCCCGAGCTGGAGGAGCGCGTACGCGCGGGGTCGGTCGTGTCCGCTCCCTTCGGGCGGCGCGTGGTTCGGGCCGTCGTGGTAGACGAGACCGGCTCTCAGGGCGTGGATGTGGCAGGCCTTCGCTTCATCGAGACTGTCTCTGAGGAGGTCGTGCCCGAGGAGTTGCTGGAACTCGCCCGCTCGCTGTCACAGAGATATCTTTGCTCGTTCGAGTCCTGCCTCCGCCTGATCGCTCCGCCGGTGATCGGCGCCCGGGGGGGGACTGGTGGCTCCAACCGTAGGACTTGGGCGGTGCGCGCCACGGGGGCGCAAGCTGGGTTCGAGCCCGAGAAACCGGCCCACCTCACTCCCAAGCAGCAGACGCTGCTCGACGCTGTGCCGGCTGAGGGGATCGCGGTGGCCCGACTCCTGGACCTGGCGGGAGTGGGGCGGGGAGTACTACGGACGCTGGTAGCCAAAGGTTTCGTGGAGTTGATGGAGGCGCCCTCGGCCGGCGCACAGCCCGAACACGTGACCGGCGCCGCAGTCTGCATGCCGTCACTGTGGCCGGAGCAGGAGCGGGTGGTGCTCCATCTTTTCGAAGCCTACGCCGAACCCGGTCTTACCCGGCGCCTGCTATGGGGGGTCACGGGCAGCGGCAAGACCGAGGTCTATCTGCGCCTCCTCGCTCGGGTCCTGGAGGATGGGGCGGGCGCCATCCTGCTCGTCCCCGAGATCGCACTGACCCCCCTGATGATCGGCCGGGTGCGAGCCCGGTTCGGGAACCGGGTGGGGGTTCTGCATAGCGGGCTCCCCCGGGGAGAGCGGGCCCGGGAATACGGGCGCATCGCCGGCGGCGATGCGCCCCTGGTGGTGGGGGCGCGGTCCGCCGTCTTCGCCCCCGTCAAGAACCTGCGGTTGATCATCGTCGACGAGGCCCACGACACTTCCTACAAGCAGGAAGAGGAGCCCCGCTACCACGCTGGGACGGTCGCTCGAATGCGCCTGGAACCAAGGGGAGGGCTGCTGGTCGAGGGCAGCGCGACTCCTTCAGTAGAGAGCATGCAACGATCGAAGGAGCGTCTGCGGCTCTCGCGTCGGGCGGCGGGGACGCCGCCGGTCTGCGAGGTGGTCGACATGCGCCGCCAGGGCGGCGGCCTCCTGCTCGCTCCCCGGTCCCGCGAAGCCCTGGCCGAGACGCTCCGCCGAGGCGAGCAAGCCATCGTGCTTCTCAATCGCCGAGGGTACGCGGGTCACGTTCACTGCGATCTATGCGGCCATGTGATGATGTGCGGCGACTGCGAGCTCTCGCTCACCTACCACAGCCGGGTGCGACGCCTGGTTTGCCATCATTGCGGGCGCGCTTACGCGCAGCCGCCCTTGTGCCCATCCTGCGGTGGGGCGCCGCTGACCCGAGCGGCGCCAGGAACGGAGCGTCTTGATCAGGAATTGCGGGCGCTCGTCCCTCACGAACAGGTCTTTCGGATGGACTCCGATGTCCTAACCAGCGGCAGGCGAGTACAGGCGATCCTCGAGTCGTTCGCCGGAGCGCGACCAGGCGTCTTGGTGGGGACGCAGATGGTAGCCAAAGGCCACGACTTCCCCGGGGTGACGCTGGCCCTGGTCGCCGACGCCGATACCGGGCTGTACATGCCGGACTTCCGGGCCGCGGAGCGCACATTCCAATTGCTGATCCAGGTCGCCGGGCGCGCCGGGCGGGCGGAAGCGCCCGGCCGCGTCCTGGTTCAAACCTGGAATCCCGATGTGCCCTGTATTAGAATGGCGCTGGAGCAGAACGAGCATGGTTTCTACCGGGAAGAGCTCGCCGTCCGAGAGCGCCTCGGATATCCGCCATTCGCGCATCTCATCCGGTTGACGACGCTGGCGGAAGACGCGGAGCGGGCCCGTGTCGGGGCTCGGTATCTCGCGGAACGGCTTGCTCCTCACTTCTCCGCTCAGGAACTGCGTGGCCCCAGCCGGTTGCCCACGCGAAGAGGACGGGAGAGGTGGCATCTCTTGGTGGCGGCCCGCGACGGGGAAAGAGCGCGGGCGATCGTGAGCCAGGCTTTGGCCCAACTGGAGGAACCGTACCGGCGTCGACGAGTGATGCTGCTGGTGGATGTGGATCCGCAATCCTTCAGCTGACGCGGCAGGGAGTAGGATCATGGCTGAAATGGGCAAGACAGAAGGAAGCAGGGGGTCCGCGCCTGCGCGAGAAGCTCCGCTCGAGCGCCTGCGCACCTTCGGCGACCCGACTCTCAAGCAGGCCACCCATCCGGTCACCGTGTTCGATTCTCGACTGGAGAAGCTCGCTCAGCTCATGCTGGAGGTGATGGACCGCGAGGAGGGCGTAGGGCTGGCCGCTCCCCAGATCGGCGTGGTGAGCCGGGTGATGGTGTGGAGGCACCCGGAGAGGGAGGCGGAACGGCACGTGTTCGTGAATCCGCGCATCGTGGAGTCTTCGGAGACCAGCAGCACGGCTGCGGAGGGTTGTCTCTCCGTGCCGGGCGGGGCCATGGAGGTCACCCGGGCCGACGAGGTGGTGGTCGAAGCCCAGAACCTTAGAGGGGAGCTCTTTCAGGTCCACTTCACCGGAGTCCTGGCCCGCATCATGCAACACGAGATCGACCACCTCGATGGCCGCTTGATCCTGGACAGAACATCGTCTGAGGAGCGAGTCCGGGTCCTGAAGGAACTACGCGAGCGGACGCTGGCCGCCGGCCCGTGAACTTCGCTTTCGCCGGGACGCCCGATTTTGCCGCCTGGGTGCTGGCCGACTTGGCCGCGCTGAGTAGGCGGCCCGCTGTGGTCATCTCCCAACCTGACCGGCCGCGGGGCCGGGGGCGCAAGGCGACCCCCCCGCCGGCGGTGCTGGAGGCCGACCGGCTGGGCCTGGAATCCGTACGGGTGGAGGACGTCAACGACCCCGGCGTCCTGGCCCGCCTCGAGACCGCCGGTGTCTCGATCCTGGTCGTCGGCGCCTTCGGCCAGATCCTCAAGTGGCCGTTGCTCGAGGCGTTCCTCTGTTTGAACGTGCACGCGTCGTTGCTCCCCGCGTATCGGGGTCCAGCTCCTATCGAACGCGCGCTGGCCGCCGGAGAGCCGTGCACGGGCGTGAGCATCATGCGGATGGTCGAGGGCCTCGATGAGGGTCCCTGGGCTCTGCAGACCTCGGTCTCCGTGGGGCCGCGAGACGATGTCGGCTCCCTCGGGCGGGTCCTCGCCCTCGTGGGGGCGATAGGGGTCGACCAGGCCCTGAACGGCTTGGCTGACGGAACGCTCAGATGGACGGCACAGCAGGGGCCGGCCACCTATGCAGCTAAGCTCTGTGCCGCTGATTGCCAGCTTGACCTGGGGAAGGGGGCCGCGGCCGTGCACGACCAGGTGCGGTCCTTGAGCCCCGGAATCGGGGCTAGGGCGACAAGCGGGGGAGTGGAGTTCAAGGTCTGGCGTACCTGGCCCTACGGTGAACCGGGTCTCGAGCCGGTACCGAGCGAAGGAGCCGGTGTCGCCGGACGTCCCGGGGAGGTGCAGGTCGGCAGCACCCGGCTATTCGTCGGCTGCGGCCAGGGAGTGGTCGAGCTGCTGATGGTTCAACCTGCCGGCAAGAGCAAGATGGCGGCGTCTGATTTCATGCGTGGATACGGCGTGCGTCTGGGCGGATGCCTGGAGCCACCCGGCCGGCGACGGCCGGACCGGCAAGCGCCGGACGGACTCCAACTACAAGGTTAACCGGGAGCGTCCATGCCCATCCCCTCTCGCGCATACGAGGAGCTTCATCTTCTTCCCTCCATCCTTTCGGCCGATTTCTCCCGCCTAGGGGAACAGATATCCATGGTGATGGATGCCGGAGCGCGCATGATCCACGTGGACGTCATGGACGGCCACTTCGTC
>JAZDLO010000136.1:0-8520 GCA_043801935.1 bacterium | reverse complement strand
ATGGGGCGTGAAGGTCAGCATCGTGGAGGTCAAGGACGTGGAGATCCCCAGCAGCATGCAACGGGCTATGGCCCGGCAGGCTGAAGCCGAGCGGGAACGCCGGGCCAAAGTCATCGCCGCCGAGGGCGAGTTCCAGGCTTCCGAAAAACTGGGTCAAGCCGCTGAGGTGCTGTCGAGAAACCCGGCCGCCATCCAGCTGCGCTACCTGCAGACTCTGGCCGAGATCGCCACCGAGAAGAACTCGACCACCCTCTTCCCGATCCCCATCGATCTGATAGAGCCGTTCTTGAAAAAGAGCCTTAAGCCGAGCGAATAGCAGGCTCGCGACCTATGGTGCCTTGCTCGGGTTCGTTTCGAAAGCCCTGGCTTACGCCCGGATGATGGCGGGGCCTCGGTGTGCTATAAATACCCGGCCCGTCGCCGTCACGGCGGCCGGCTGTTCGTCGATCGGGGGTATAGCTCAGTTGGGAGAGCGTCGCGTTCGCATCGCGAAGGCCAGGGGTTCGAATCCCCTTACCTCCACCTGGCTCCCCAGGCCACCAGCGTCACCATCGGCCTTGCGGAGGAATCGTGAAATGTCGGCTTGACGAGGATCGATAGTCGTGTCTCTTGTCGAGATCAGCGTCTCCACCCCGTCCCGCGAGATCCTGGTGGACATCACCCAACGAGTACAACGCGCCGTCTCGGATCTCGATCGATCGATGAGCGGCATGGTGAGCGTCTTCGTGCCCCACACCACAGCCGGGGTCACGATCAACGAGGGTGCCGACCCTTCAGTGGTCCGGGACATGGTCGAGGGACTGACGCGCTTCGTACCTCGCGACGCCGGGTATCGCCACGCTGAGGGGAACTCCGACGCGCACATCAAGGCCAGCCTCATCGGCAGCCATGTGGCGGTACCCGTCGAGAACGGCCGGTTGCGCTTGGGCACCTGGCAGAGCATCTACCTGGCCGAGTTCGACGGTCCCCGGACCCGGGGGGTGTGGATCGTGCCCATGCCCACCTCTCGTCTGTGAGCCGCCGAGAGGTAGACGCTCCGGGGGCGGATCCGAGCGGGGACGACGACCTGCGCCCGTTCGTGGAGCGATTCATCCGAGACTTCCTCGCCGTCTCCGCGAACAACACCCTGGGCCCAGGCACGACCGGCAGAGCTTGGGACGACGCGCTGGTGGGCTTTTCCAGTGGAGCCGATGAAATGTATGTCGGTCTCCAGGAGCACATCGGTTCGTTCCACTGGACCCCATCGGAAGCCTTCGCGATCGGGTCGGGCGGCGACCCGCCGGCGCGCCCCGGCGAGCTCTCGGTGATCAGCTGGGTCCTCTGTCAAGCGGAGGCTACCAAGGCTGCCAACCGCGGAGAGACCGGCCTTCCCTCCGAGCCCTGGGCCCGGGCCCGGATTTTCGGCCAAGACGGCAACCGCGCCTTGCATATGGCCCTAGTGGATGCCCTTGCCGCGGGTGGATTCCCCGCCGTCGCCCCCGGGCTGCTCCCGCAGTGGAGCGAGCAGAACTCCGCCGAGTTCGGACGGGCGTCCACGTGGTCGGAGCGCCACGTAGCCCATGTCTCCGGTCTGGGCACCTTTGGTCTGGCCGGCGGGTTGATCACAGAGCGAGGGCAGGCGGTCAGATTCGGATCGGTGGTGGTGCGGGCGACTATCCCCCCGACGCCGAGGCCGTACGCTGATCCTTTCGCCTATTGCCTGTTCTTCGCCCGGGGAACATGTGCGACCTGCGCTGATCGGTGCCCGGTGGGCTCGGTCACCAGAGGGGGTCGGGACAAGGAAGCCTGCGCCCGTCATCTCCGGCCGGTGACCGAGGAATACGTGCGTCGGGAGTTCGGTTTCGACGGCTACGGCTGCGGTCTCTGTCAGACAGGGGTGCCTTGCGAATCCGGCATCCCGAAGCCCCTCCGGCCGCCAGTCTAGACGTCAGCCCTCTCGTCGATGTCGGCGCCCTCGCCAGGACGGCGCTCTCGGACGCCGCCAGAGCTGGGGCCACCACCGGAGCCGCTACCGCTCCCGAGATCGAAGCCCCTCCCTAGCTCGGAGCCCCTGCCTAGGTCGGCCCCCATGATCGGGGCGGAGTCCTGGACCGCGTCGGCCAAACGCCTGCGCCGGCGCCAGAGGATGCTGCGCCACATGGCTAAGCCCAGTAGCAGGACCCAGGCCAGCACTTCAAGGGTCTGCCCCACGGTGTTGGCAGTGGTGCGCCCGTAGTAGAGGGTCACGTGGCTCTGGGTGGGGATGACCATCATGAACGAGGGCGACGCCAGATACGGCCCTTCGGCGCCCTCCACATGCCAGTTGGGGAAGTACGAGATCTTGATCCAATGCGGCTGCCCGATGGCAGTGGTGTCAAAGGAGAGGCTCTCGTTCTCCAGCTGCTCGCCGATGACGCGGCCTTCTGTGTTCAGAGGCACCGCGGGAGGCGCGGTCGCCTGATCGGCGGTGATGGAGGTGAACTGCTGCAGCGCAGGTTCTCCCTTGTCCAGCACGAGGGGAGTATCGAGGTCGCCGGGATTGAGATACCAGTCGACAGCCATGTCACGCCATTCGCTCACCGGCACATTGACCCGTACCGGCTGATTCCTCATCACCTCGACATAGCCGGTGGTACCCGCTATGCGGAAGATGTTGTAGTCACCGAACGCTGCCAGCAGCTCGGCGCGCGAATCGGCGGCGGCCTCGCCGGTCACTTCCGGTGAGAACGTCATCAGGTAGGGGATGTTCATAAGCTGCAGATGCGTTATCCCCTGGGCCACGTTGCGAGTGGGGTATGTCACGCCGATGATGGCGTTACTGGCCTCCTTGGAGAGCTCGGCCTGATTGATGAAGTGGAACGGAGCCGTGTAGGAAGCCTCCATCAAGGTGCCTTCCATGGTGGGGAGACCGGTCCAGTAAGGGATGATCTCGAAGGCGCGGGGGGTGCCGAACTCGTCGACCTTCTGGCCGTGCTCCACCATCACCCGGCCCGGGGTCAGCGTGGCGATGTAGTCGTTGATATCTTTGTACTGGGTCCAGTTCGCCTTGCCCTCGTAGCCGGAATAGTTCCATTTGATCCATCCCGCTGCCGTGGTGCTGGTGACGATGATGACCGCTCCCAGCACGATAGCCACCACCGGTACGTAGATCCGCCTCGCAGTGATGCCGCGCAGCCGGAAGAGATCTCGCATCATCACCGCGAAGGGGCGCACGAGCCAGGCGGCGCCATAGGCGGCCCACATGTGGACAGAGATGTAGAAGAAGGGGAGGATGCGGGCGTTCCACAGGCGGCCGTTGGGCAATACCCAGAAAAGCACCAGGGTTATGAAAGTGATCCAGACCAGAGGCAGCAGCCTCTTCTCCTTGCGCGCTACCGCGTAGGCCATGCCGACCAAGCCCAAAGTGGCGGCGGGAAGGAGTTGGACCGGCAGAAGGTCCTTGATGGAGTGCAGTTGATCCCAGGCCATGTGCGCCGTCCACTCCAGGTTGGCGGCGAACGGAAGCGACCAGAAGGCGGTCAAACCGAAGCCCACCGCAGCCACGGCCGCCAGATACCCGAGCGAGCGCCACCGGGGAGTGACGAGCAAGAGTCCGGGGATGATGCATACGAGCACCACCGTGGTCACGATGTGCGACAACACCAGGGCCATCAGGATGAGGCAGTTGAGCACGAAGAGCATGTTGAAGCGGGGCTTCTCCATGCCCCGGTACATAGTGCCGAGGAACAGGAAGACCAGGGCGAAGCTCAGCATGTACCCGAACTCGCCTGCCAGCGTACTGAGGATGTTGGCCCCGTAGATGGAGTAGCTCTCCATGAGAAGAAAGACCAGGGCGAAGATCGCCGCCATGATCGGGTACGGCCGCCGCACCCGCCACAACCGGCCCATCGCGTAGGCGGTCGCCGGCAGCGCGAACACCCCCAGCACCGTCACTATCTTGAAGGCCAGCAGATAGGGGATGAACCAGTCGAGGATGGCGATGAGCAGGAATGGGAAGGGGAAGTAGAAGGTGAGCATGGGCATACCGGCATACCAGCCCGGCGCCCATCCGGTCAGACGGAAGTGGGGCAGCAGCTCCTGGATAAGGTACTGAGCCGGATAGTGATGCGCCCCGGTGTCGCCGCCCGCCGTCGTGGTAAGACTGAAGAGGAGGTTGGGCTTGAAGAAGATGAGGAGAGTGGTGTAGATGGCCAGAAAGGCGAGCAACGTGGGGACCCAATCCCAGATGCTCTTCCTCTCCACCAGATCTTCGCGCTCAGGACCCAGGGTTCCCCTCCTTCCACAACACCAGCCGCAACCGCAAGAGACCCTTCATGCTCCTTGGTATGCGACGTACTATAGACGAACGTGGTTTCCTTTTCTCCTCCACGGTCACAGGCAAGGCCCCGACCGTCACTCCTCCGCGCCGCGCCCGGATGATCAGTTCAGTGTCGAAGAGGTCGCGGGTCATGACCGTCTGGGGCGCAAACCGCTGCACCACGTCGCGCTGCAGCACCTTCATGCCATGAGTATCGTCCATACGCCGGTCGAACAATAGACGCAGAATGGCGGTGAACCCCTGCGACACCATGTGCCGGGCCGGCGAGCGTCGGTCGTCCGCGCCCTGCATCAGCTTGCTGCCTACCACGGCGCCAGCGCTGGTACCTGCAAGCAGGTCGCCCGCTTTGAGCATGAAATCCACATCGTGGAGATCGATGTCGAAGTTGACGACGAAGTCGCCCCGAGCGGTGAGCATGCCCTGTTTCATGGCCGCGCCGTAGTCGGGCACGGGCACACGCAAGGCGCAGATTCGGGGATCAGCCGCGGCCAGAGCTTGAGCGATGGCCAGGGTGTCGTCGGTGCTGCCGTTCTCGGCCAGCAGCAACTCGTAGTCGACCCCCTGAGCCTCCATCTTGCCCACCAGTTCGGCCACTTCACCGGCGAGGCACTCACCCTCGTTGTGGATGGGGATGACAACCGAGTAACGGGGCGCCGCACCCCCCTGCGAGAGCGCGGCCCGCGTCGGCGCGGCGGGGTCGGCGGGCAACTCAGCCATCCTTGCCCCCCTTGAGGGTCGTGTGCCGAAAAGCCAGGTAACGGCTGCCGAGGAAGTTCCAGACCACCGATACGACTGCCGCAGCGAAGGCCTTAGCCATTCGCACCAAGAGCGTCCCCGAGTCGATCCACAGCCCGAGCAAGCTGAAGACCACCACATTCACGAGGAGTGGGGGGATATTCACAGAAAAGAAGACGGCGAACTCCCGCTTGCCCCGTTCCGAGCGGCCGGCGCTGAAGGTCCAGTATTTGTTCCAGACGAAGCTGTTGGAGATCCCCAGGACGTAGGAGAGGCCCTTGGCGGCCACGTCGGGCATGCCCGGGATCAGCCCCAGCAGGTAGAAGGCGACCAGATCGACGGCGGTGTTGATCACACCTACGATGATGAACCGGACCGCCTGCCCGGCGATGCGATCACGCCGCAACAAGCCGGGAACCAGCCGATGACGCCACGGCTCCTGCAGCGCTGCGCTCTCTTCGGGACGCGAATGCGTGGGAACGGGATTCACAATCCCCCGACCGTTCGAGTGTTTGGGCCTGCCGGAGGCAAGCGGTCTATATGCTAACATCCCTCAGTCCTCCAGTGGCCGGCCCTCCAAGGGCCAGAATACGGGCGAACAATCGAGCAATCGGCCATTTGATGCCTCATCTCGATAGCGATCATGCAACGGCGACCTTGGTGGCCTTCCGCACCATCGGCTGCAAACTCAACCAGTGTGAGACCGCCCAGATGCAGGAGGCCCTGGCTGCGTCGGGCTACCGGCTGGTGGAGTGGGACGATCACGCTGATGTCAGAGTCGTCAACACCTGCACGGTGACTGCCAAGAGCGATCGCACCTGCCGGCATGAGATCCGTCTCGCCAGGCGCGTCGATCCCGACTGCGTGGTGGCTGTGACCGGCTGCTACGCTCAGGTGGACCCCGGCGCGGTGGCCGCTATCCCTGGAGTCGACCTAGTGTTGGGCAACATCGAGAAGTCGCGGCTGGGCGACTATCTGGCCGAGCGCGTGGCTGAATATGGGGCCACGCATGGGGCCGCCGGCCACTTCTGCCCGCAGCCGGCGCGGCCCGCGCCGCTCACCTCCGTATCGACCTACCCCGATCGCCCCAGTTTCGAAGGAGAGTTCATCTCTCACTTCTACGGCTATACGCGAGCCTTTCTCAAGATACAGACTGGGTGCGATTCGCACTGCAGCTACTGCGTGATCCCGCTGGCCCGCGGTCCGGCCCGCAGCATGCCCCGCACGGAAGTGCTGGAGCAGGTGCGCCTGCTGGCTGCGCGGGATTTCCGGGAGGTTGTGCTCACCGGGATCAATCTGGGAAGCTGGGGGCGCGACACCGGTGAGGGCACTCTTGCCGATCTGCTGGCCGACCTCGCGAAGGATGACAGACCGAGCCGCTATCGTCTGAGCTCCATCGAGCCCCTTGAGGTCGAGTCCTTGCTTCTGGATACCCTTGAAGACATGGGGGAGCGAGCAGCGCATCACTTCCATCTGCCGTTGCAGAGCGGGTCCGACTCCGTCCTTCGACGCATGGATCGTCCCTACGCCTCGGCTCAGTATCTGGGCATCGTCACCGCGCTGGCGGCGCGCTTCCCCGACGCCGCCCTGGGAGCCGACGTGATAGCGGGCTTTCCCGGTGAGACCGACGCGGAATTCGAAGAGACCTGCACCTTTCTGGAGCACTCGCCCCTCACCTACCTTCACGTCTTCAGCTACAGCGACCGGCCGGGCACCGCGGCCTCAAGCATGAGCCCAAAGGTCCACCCGGAGACCATCCACGCGCGTAGTATGCGCCTGAGGGTATTAGGCGAGCGTAAGAACGCAGCGTTCCGGGAACGTCTCCCGGGAAGCGAGCAGCGGACGCTGGTCCTGAGGGAGCGGACCGACGACGGCCGGCTGGTGGGACTGACCGGCAACTACATGGAGGTGGTCGTCCCCGGTGATGACTCACTCATGAACCGGTTTGTCCGGGTTCAGCTCCATCGCGTCCTTTACGACGGGCGCTGGGAAGCCACCCTGGCAGGGGTTGAGGAGACCGCCTGATGCGAGCCGTTGTGCAGCGGGTCACCTGCGCATCGGTCGAGGTCGATGGCACGATTGTGGGAAACATCGACGCCGGTCTCCTGGTCTTCTTGGGAGTGGGACGCGATGATGTGGGCCGGCGCGAGGGGAGAGGGACGGCCGGCGACGATTCCGCAGGCGCGCCCTTGCGCGACGCAACTCGAGGGGCTGGGGAAGCTGTGATGCTCGCGGCAAGAGTAGCTAACCTGCGCATCTTCCCAGACGCCGAAGGCAGATCGAACCTCTCACTACTCGACACCGGGGGGGCCGCATTGGTGATCAGCCAGTTCACGCTGTATGCCGACTGCCGCCGGGGCCGGCGACCATCTTTCACGGACGCCGCCGACCCGGCACCGGCTGAGGCGCTGGTGGAAGAGTTTCGGCGCGCCTTGGAGCGCCTGGGGGTCCTCACGGCTGTGGGAAGGTTCGGGGCACACATGACGGTGTCGCTGGTCAACGACGGTCCCTACACCATCCTTCTCGATACCGAGGTGCTCGCCGGCCCCCGGGGAGGGCCGAGGGCTCCCGATGAGGCGCCGCGCGCTGCCCGTGGCGGCGCTCCCCAGGGAAACTGACGTGCACCTGCCCGACTACCACACTCACACCGCCCGCTGCGGCCACGCCGTTGGTCGGCCTGTTGAGTACGTGGAGGCGGCAAGAGCCAAGGGGCTATCCGCGATCGGCATCGCCGATCATCTCCCCCTGCTGCCCGAGCCCGCCGACGCCGGGCTTTCCATGGGCATGTGCGAGTTGACCGACTACGTGGACGAGGTACAGGCGCTAAAGACCGGCTTCCCCGGATACGTTCTCCTGGGCATAGAGGCCGACTACCGCGCCCATACCATCTCCGACGTCGGGGCGTTACTTGAAAGCTATCCCTTCGACTACGCCATCGGTTCGGTGCACCATCTGGGGACGTGGGGTTTCGACGACCCCCGCCAGATGGAGCGCTACGCCGAGCGCGACATCGACGACGTGTGGACCGAGTACTTCGAGCTGGTGGGCGATGCGGCCGAGTCCGGTCTCTTCACGATCTTGGGCCACCTCGACCTGGTCAAGAAGTTCGGTTACCGACCTACGCGCACCCTGGAGAAAGAGTTGAGTCGGTTGGTGGACCGCATCGCCCGAGCCGGGGTGCTGGTCGAGATCAACACCGCCGGGCTGCACAGACCGATAGGCGAAGCCTACCCCACCCCCGATATCCTCCGCCGCCTGTGCGACGCCGGAGTGGGGATCACCTTCGGCTCCGATGCGCACCGACCCGAGGAGGTGGGCCGCGATTTCGCCCATGCGGCCGAACTGGCTCAAGCCGCCGGCTACGAAGCATACGGGGCCCTCGACGTCGATCGGAAGGGTGGACGGGCACATGTGCGGCCGAACGCCTTCGTCCTCCCGACAGCTGACGAGGGCCGGCACCCCGGCGAACCTCCCCAGGGATCGCGCGC
>JAZDLO010000090.1:0-14955 GCA_043801935.1 bacterium | reverse complement strand
AGATAGCCAGAGAAGCCGGCAACCCTCTGGCGGCGAATACCGCCATGCTGGGAGCTCTCTTCGGCAGCGGCCGGATGCCGGTCAAGGTGGAAACGATGAAAGAACTGATCAAGAGTCGAGTGCCGGCCAAGGCGATCGAGGCCAATCTCAAGGCCTTTGACAGGGGTTATGAGACCGTCGCGAACCTGTTGAGCACGTAGCCTGGCTGCCGGGCTCGGCTTTCGGGGTGCCGAGCCCATAGACATCTCTGCTTTGGAGGTCATGCTCAGGTGCCGGCGGCATGTTGCGACCCCGGACCCAAGGTCGTCGTCGCGCAGTGCCTGGTGCCCGCCCAAGCCCCGCTTGACGAGGCCACCACTGTGCAGGTGGAGTTTCTACGCTCGCAGTCGGATGTCCGAGCCACTCGTCGCGCGGACTCGGGATGATCAGGTCTTGAAGGTGATGAGCACGTCGCCTGACTCCAGGGCCTGGCCGATCTCGACGCGCACCTCGTCCACTTCCCCGTCGCAGGGGGAGGCGACGCCGCTTTCCAGCTTCATGGACTCGATGACCACGATATCCTGGCCTCGGAAGACCCGGTCGCCCTTCTTGACCCGTACGTCGACCGCCAGGCCGGGCATGGGTGACAGCAGCACGTTGTCGAGGGTAGTCCTGGTTTCCTTGGGCATGTACTGGGCGAGCTCCCATTCCCTGGGGGAATACACTTCGAATATCCGGTTTATGCCGCAGAAGGCGGCCCAGAAGAAGTTATCCCGGTACTGCAACCTGAAATACTCGGTCTGCCCGTTGATGGTGAGCTTCAGCCTCCGGCGGTAGAACTCGAAATCAGGGGTGATCACTTCATAGCGGTTGCTGTTCACATGGATATCCCACAGATGTGAATCAATATGGCCCAGGAGCCCGATGGTGAAGATGTTTTTCTCGCCCTTGACCATGTACCGATGCCAGGCCTCCGGCCGGTGGGCGACCCCGACTTTGGCGATCATCGGCTTGAGCGACTCGCGCACCAGGCTCTGGCGGTTGTGGTAGACGAGGGTGCAGGCAATGACCATGAGTTCGAGCTTGTCCATGGGCGGATCGAGCTTCATCACGCCCTGGTCGAAGTGCTCGTCAATGAAGCCGGTTGAGAGTTGGCCCGCGATGAATGCTGGGTGATTGAGAATGGCATTGGCGAAATCCGCATTGGTTATCACGCCCTCGAGGTGAAACTTGTTCAGGGCCTGAACCAGCGTTTTCCTTGCCTCTTCCCTATCGTTCCCCCAGCTGATGGCCTTGGTCAGCATGGAATCGTAATAGACACTGACCCGGCTTCCCACCATGATGCCGCTGTCCATCCTGATATTGGTGCCGCGGGGTTCGGCGTAGCGAGTGACCAGGCCGGTGGACGGGAGGAAGTTGCGGTCCGGCTCCTCGGCGCAGATGCGGGCCTCGATGGACCAGCCGTCGAGGGTGACATCCTCCTGGCTGCATGGGAGCGGCTGGCCGGCCGCGACTTGCAGTTGCAGCTCGACGAGGTCGAGTCCGGTGATCATTTCGGTGACGGGGTGCTCGACCTGAAGGCGGGTATTCATCTCCAGGAAGTAGAAGTCGCCCCAGGGATCAAGGATGAACTCAACGGTCCCGGCGTTGGTGTACCCGGCCGCGCGGGCCAGGCTGCAGGCCCGTTCGCCGATCTCCCTGCGCATCTCGGGGGTCAGGGCGAGGGAGGGCGCCTCCTCGATCACCTTCTGGTAGCGCCGCTGGATGGAACACTCCCGCTCGCCGAGGTAGATCACATTGCCATGCTGGTCGGCCATGATCTGTATCTCGATGTGGCGCGGGCGCTCGACGTATCGCTCCAGGAAGATCCTGTCGTCACCAAAGGCCTTTCGCGTCTCCTCCCGGCCGGCCTTCAGCGCGGATTCCAGTTCATCCGGGCCATGGGCGATACGCATGCCCCGGCCGCCGCCGCCTGCGGCGGGCTTGAGCAGGACAGGGTAGCCGATCGCATCGGCGATGGACCGCATCTCGGCGAGGTCCGAAACAGGCTGGTTGTGGCCGGGTACCACGGGGACGCCCGCCTGCATCGCCAAGTTCTTGGAAGCGATCTTGTCACCCAGCATGGCAATGACGGCAGCCGGAGGACCGATGAATGCCAGTCCCGCGGCAACGGTCATTTCGGCGAAGCTTGCGTTCTCGGATAAGAACCCGTAGCCCGGATGAATGGCCTGGCAGCCGCGATCCTGGGCCGCGGCTATGATCCTCTCTTTAACGAGATAGGATTGCTCGGAAGGGGGAGGGCCGAGGAAAACGGACTCGCCTGCCTCCTGGACATGTAGGGCACGGCTGTCGATCTCCGAGAATACGGCGACAGTGTTGATGCCCAGCTTCTTGCAGGTCCTGATGATACGGACCGCTATTTCACCGCGATTGGCAATGAGTATCTTCTCAAACATGGCAGCCCCGTACTTCTGTGTCCCCGGTCACAGCGGGATGTTCCCGTGCTTGCGCGTGGGGTTCTTCTTGTCCTTGCTTTCCAGGAACTGCAGGCTGCGGATGAGGCGCTGTCGCGTGTCCCGCGGCGTGATTACGTCATCGATATACCCCTTCCTGGCAGCAAGGAAAGGGTTGGCGAAAGTCCTGCGGTATTCCTCCGTCTTCTGGGCCAGCAGGCCATCGGGATCCTCTGCCGCCTGTATCTCCCTGCGATAGATGACCTCCGCCGCCCCTTTCGGGCCGAGCACGGCGATCTCGGCCGTGGGCCAGGCAAAGTTGACGTCGCAGCGGATATGCTTTGAGTTCATGACCACGTAGGCGCCGCCGTAGGCCTTGCGGAGGATCACCGTTATGCGCGGCACCGTGGCTTCGACAAAGGCATAGAGGAGCTTGGCGCCGTGCCGGATGATGCCGCCGTGCTCCTGCTCCGGTCCCGGCATGAAACCAGGGACGTCGACGAGGCAGATGAGGGGGATATTGAAGGAATCGCAGAAACGCACGAAACGGGCCGCTTTGGTGGAGGCGTTGACATCGAGGACACCGGCAAGAACCGCCGGCTGGTTGGCGATGAGGCCAATGGTCTGCCCGCCGAGGCGGCCGAAGCCGCAGACGATGTTGCGGGCAAATCTGGCCTGGTATTCGAGAAACTCCGCCCCGTCCAGGATGCTGGCGATGAGGATCTTCATGTCATAGGTCTGATTGGGGTTGGACGGGATCAGGTAGTCGAGGGCCGGGTCGGTGCGATCGGCGGGATCACGAAGATCGAGGAGCGGCGCGGTCTGCCGGTTGTTCGAGGGCAGGTAGTTGATGAGCCGCCGCACCTCGCGCAGGCAGAGAATATCGTTAGGCAGGACGAAGTGCGCCACGCCGCTCTTCTGGCTGTGGACCTGGGCGCCGCCGAGATCGTCGGCGCTGATGTCCTGATGCGTCACCGTCTTGACCACATTCGGTCCGGTGACAAACATGTACGACGAGTCCTCCACCATGAAAATGAAGTCGGTCATCGCCGGGCTGTAGACGGCGCCGCCGGCACAGGGACCCATTACGCAGGATATCTGCGGCACCACGCCACTAGCCAGCACGTTACGGCTGAAGATCTCACCGTAGGCCGCGAGGGAATCAACCCCCTCCTGGATGCGGGCCCCGCCCGAGTCATTGAGGCCGATGATCGGTGCCCCCACCGTCACCGCGTGGTCCATTATCTTGGAGATCTTGCTGGAATGCGCCTGGCCGAGGGAGCCGCCAAGGATGGTGAAGTCCTGGCTGAAGACGCAGACCTCCCGGCCGCCGATAGTACCGTGGCCGGTAATGACGCCGTCGCCTGCGTATTCGTCTGCCGAATCGCCTGCCTGCCCGGTCTTCAGTAGGTCGAACTCCTCGAAGGAGCCTTCGTCCAGCAGCAGTTCTATGCGTTCCCGGGCCGTGAGCTTGCCCTTCTTGTGCTGAACATCGATGCGCTCGGCGCCGCCACCCTCGAATGCCTTTTCCTTCATAGCTTCAAGCGAAGCTAGGTTGTCATTTTCCTGCCACTGCACGGCCTTTCTCCTCTGTAAAGATCACAGATGTGATATTCGCCTGCCGGAGACGTGAACTGTACTGTTCCCAACAGGTGGTTCTTCAACCCCCGCATGCTTGTTAGCCGCGATCGTGGGTGCCGGCGGGCGATACTTCAGTCTTGCCTACCACTGCGTGGTCATTTGGCACGGCCCGCCGCCATGGCTTCCGGTACTTCAACCAACCTTCCGCTATGTACGCAGTACATGTAGCCGTAGATAGGGATGTCCTGGGGCACCAAAGGATGATGGCGGATGCGTTGCACGTCTTCCACAAGGCTCTGTTCCCGATCGGCGATGGTCAACCAACTGATGTGCTCGCCCTCCGCTGAACCGCCGCCCCCGCCGGTGTCATGCCAGCCGATGGCATCCATGCTGGCGCACTTCAGGCTGCTGCGTAGCAGCTTACGCATTACTTCATCGGTGAAAGTCTCCATGCCGCAGTCGGTGTGGTGTATGACGAACCACTCCCGAGTACCTAGCAGCTTGCAGGAGATCACCAGTGAGCGAATAGCGTCATCGCTGGCGCGACCCCCGGCATTGCGGATCACGTGGGCGTCACCTTCGACAAGACCGGCGAATCTGGCCGGATCCAGACGGGCATCCATGCAGGTCAGAATGGCAAAGTGCCGACCCGGACGCCCGGACTGTTCGCCCTTCTCCCCAAAACCGGCTGCATAGTCTGCGTTTGCCGCCAGGATCTCTTGCCGGACACCCATAACTGTCTCCTTTGATAGGCGATACCGACGAAGTCGGCTCAGGGAACGACGAAACCGACCTGTTCGGTTTCCGTGAAAGGATGAACGAGGCATCTGC
The DNA here is from genome assembly GCA_043801935.1 of bacterium. GTDB lineage: Bacteria > Actinomycetota > Thermoleophilia > RBG-16-64-13 > RBG-16-64-13 > JAZDLO01. The sequence goes on along the minus strand of JAZDLO010000090.1, from coordinate 10,111 downwards.
CATCCTCCTTGACGGTGAGGAGCGAGACCGCTTTGCGCTCAGTCATTCCTTCCTGCTCGACTATCCCCGCGAACATCACCGAGGTGCCCTCAGTACCGTCGGGGAACCGACTTGTCACCGACCAGACTCGTCGGTCCTCGGCCCGAGCCCACGCTCCCCAACCTTCGGCCAGTTCGGTGCTGAAGGCGGCGAGCCCTCCACGCTGGTCGACATAGGCCAGCGAAGCCGGCGCCATCAGTGTCGCCGCCGTATCGAGATCTCCGGCCGCCACGGCCGCAACCCAGGCCACCGCCGCGTCTTCGGGACGCGCGCTGGAGTCCATGCCGAAGGTCAGCGCCTCGCCGTCGGTGGTGGCGATGACCAGAGTCGAACCGTCTATCCGCCAGGTGGCGGCGTCGGTCAGGATCCTGAAGTAGTCTGCCTCATTGCGCATCACAGCTTCGTCGCAGGCGATCTCGGTGTAGACCATGTCGGAGACCAGCATCCGGTCGCCGTCGAAGGTCACCTGGGCACCGAAGTCGTTGCATCCTCCGTTGCCACGCACCGCCCCGGCGGCCAGGTCGACGACCAGGAACGGGCGGGTGCCGGCGACGGCGGACGAGGCGACATCTGAGCTGGCGATCCCTGCCAGCAACCAGGTGCCGCCATCTAGGGCCACATCAGGTTCCGGGACTGCGGCCGCCAAGTCGAGGGTGGCCGAGCCGTCAGCATTGCTCAGGGTGAGGCGGTCAGCGTCCCAGGCGAATCGGTCGACGTTTCTCATCACTGTCAGCATTCCGCTCTCGAATCGCATCGCGTCCGGTTCGCAGCCGATCTCGGTGACGGCAAACCCGGTGAAGGACACCACGCCGTCCGACGTGATCGAGATGGTCGCGTGGTATGTGTTGCAGCCGGTGGACCCGGTCGCCCGGTCGGCCTGCACCGACAGGGTCGCTGCCCGACCTTTGATCGGTACCAACGCTGCGCCGTCGAGGGTGCCGCCGGTAACCACCCACGATGTCCCGTCTATAGACGGGGCGGGTGGGGAGTCATTGGGCGGCAGGCTGGTGGTCGGTTTCCCAGTGTCGAGTGCAGCGCTGCCGCACGAGACGGCCACCAGTGCCATACCGACAAGAAGGCCCCAGAACTTCAAAGAGGTGCGCATCTCCCTTCCTCCTCTCGAGATCTCCTTGGGTCGCAAAACCTGGACGTCGGACGCGCGGCGGCGGGTTCCCGAAAGCGTGGGGAGGTCACAGGTCGAGGATGCGGATCTCGACGCGATCCTCCAGCGTCACCAGATGAGCGACGCGGCCGTCGGCAGTCGCCTCCAGGGTCCTGGCAATACCCACGAATTGCCGGACCAGGAACGACACCTCACCGGTCAGGTCACCAGTCGGCGTGTACCGCTGGACCCGTCGAGTCACTTCGATCCCCCCTTCATCGCTCATGCCGACTTCATCGATGACGAGGAGGATCGAGCCATCCGGAGCCAGACCGATCAGCGATGCGCCCCCCATCTCGACGTTACGCACGACATCGAACGACGCCGGACCGACCTCGACCACGGTCGTCAAGCCGGCCCCGGGCGTGATCGTGATAGGGGTGCCGTCGAACACCACGGTCCTCGTCGACTCGAACGGCCCACCGGAAGCCACCCGAGCATACCGGGCTCCCCACTCCATCTCCAGCAGCACACCGGAGTCGTCCCACGCCAGCCCGGTCAGGCCGTCCTCGAGATGGAAACCATTCGGAACGTCGTAAATCGTTTCCACATCTCCCGACGCATCGAGAACCAGCACTCGATATCGATCCATGGCTGGGTAGACATCGAGCACCGCGATCTTCTGACCGTCACTGGCCACATCGACGATCGAGGCCACCTCCGCAAGCGTCAAGACGATCGGGTCGAGTCGGGCCCCAGCGGCATCGAAGCGAAGCAATCGAGGCTCACCGAATCTGACTGCCATCGTGTCGGCGATCACCACCGACCCATCCTCCAATACGACGAAGGAGGTCGGCCCGCTCGAAGGCTCGCCCGCTAGGTCGTAGGTGACACCGTTGTCACCAACCGGAACACTGAACGGAACAGTCGGAACGCCGCCGAGCGTCGTGCTCATTGTCGTCGTGGTCAAGGTCGTCACGACGGTCGAGGTCGTCACCGTGGCCGTGGTCGTCGAGGTCGACGCAGGAACATGTGTAGTAGCCGACGGTCCGGAAGAACAGGCTGCTCCCACCGAGACTATGCCCACCAGCACCACCCAGAAGCGCAACTTCATGGCGACACTCCTCGTTGATGAACACCACCTACTGTTCGAGCGACCGCAGCAGCGCCGCCAGGGTTTCGCCGATCGCTCTCCGTTGGTTGGGATCGAGGGCTGCCACCATGTCGCTCTGCGCCGCTTGACTCGCTCGGAACACGCTCCGCACCATCTCCCGCCCACGGTCGGTAATCGAGAGCTTTATTACGCGCCGATCACGAGAGTCCGCGTGGCGTTCCAGCAGACCCGCACGCTCGAGCCGGTCGAGACGCCCGGTCACCGCGGACGTGGAAATCGACAGCGCTTCGGCCACATCCACCGGCGACAAGGCCCGCTCGGCTCCGTGGTACAGCAGAACCAGAGTCTCGTAGTCGCCGCGAACACCGAGGCCGTGAAGACGCGCGATGTCGTTGAGTCGCGCCTCGATATTCCTTCCCGCCCACACCAAGGTGAGGACGATCCGCACTGCCTCGACGTCTACGTCGGAGTACTCTTCGGCCCATATCGAGGTCTGCCGTTGGATCAAATCGGAATGGTCCATGGAGAATATGATACTGATTGCCGGGACCATATGCTAACGGATATCTTATGCGATAGCGGATAATCCGCAACCGTACGCAAGCGGCTCTCGACTCCTTCTCATCGTGGGGTCGGCGCTTGAGTTCGTGGGGCGCACGAGCCGGCGTCCCGATGCCTGAGGATCTCCGTCATTGGATTCAGCACGGAACAGGACTAAACTCGTAGGGCCAACATTGCTGATGTGTCCGGCCCGCCATGTGGATGCTTCCGTGTGTCGCCGTCGGCCGGCGCTATCTCAGACAAACAAGGAGACGCATTATGCGTTGGCAGCTAGACACCAAGCGCCAAAGTTACGCGTGGCGCCAGGCCGGTCGGCCAAGACGACCTGCCCCGGAACACCTGTGTGCAGACGGTCCTCAAGTATGTCTCCTCTATGAGAGCGAAGCCGAACGAGATGAACTAGTCGGCCGCTTGCAGCAGGTTGGATTGGATGAGCTTTGCCTGGAGATGATCGACTTGGGGCCCGCGGCGAGGCCTCGCTCTCGCCTGGGGGCCATTCCCCGTTCTTTGGCGGGGATATCGCAGGCGTTGGGAGCGGGCACAGTGGTGGCCCTCAGCAGCCTCAGTTCGCATTGGATGCTTATCGGCGCGCTGATCGTGACCCTCGGCCCTCTGATCCTCATCTTACGGCTCGTGCGAAGGGCTGCTCCTCGGGCGGTCGCTCCGGCTCACTAGGTTTCCTCCCATATAGGCCGCCCGCAGTCCATCAGGAAGCTCAGTTCCGCCCGCAGGTCACGGAAGGAGTCCTTTGATGAACCCAGCGCAGACTTCACCGTATAAAGAGCGGCTGGAGCGTTGTGGGCAGCTCATGACATCGGCCGGCCTTGACGCCCTTCTACTCACCAAGCCCTCCAATATGTTCTATCTCACCGGCGATGGGCGGCTGTGTGCGTACGCTATGGTCACTCGCGAAGGCCAGGTGGCCATAGGTGTGCCGTCCACGGACGTCGAAGACGTATCCCAGGGGGCACACTTCGACGAAATCGCTGGATTTGAGAATGAGGTCGGCATGATCCACTCGATCTCCCACCACTTCAAGCGTTTTGGTCTCGAGCAAGGTGTTGTGGGACTTGAGCACACCTTTCTCACCGGCTCCATGATGCACATCCTCACCCATCCTCATGCCAAGCCCGAGGCCCTGGCAGTGGGGGACGCCACCTCGGTCCTTTCCGAACTTCGGCTGGTGAAGGATCAAGGAGAGATCGAGCGCATGCGCCGTGCCTCTCGTGTAGCTACCGAAGCCATGGCTGCTGTTCTTGAGACTCTTAAGGCCGGCATGACGGAAAGCCAAGTCGCAGCCGAGGCTGAGTACGCCATGCGTCAAGCCGGCGCCGATGACTTCTGGCGAAGCTACATCTCCTCCGGTCCCCGCACCAATGTGGCCCACGGCCTTCCCAGCCAGCGTCGGCTCCTACCTGGAGATCTGGTGATGATCGACATTCACCCGATCGTCGATGGCTACAGTGCGGACGTCTGCCGCACGACCTGTGTGGGTCAACCTACCATGGAGCAGCAACAAGCCTACGATCTCTACCTTCGCGCCCAGCAAGCTTCGGTCAGTGCCTGCGAGGCCGGGGTAGCGGTCGCCGATCTGGAAAGCATCCTGCAGGAGGCGGTGAGAGAGGGCGGCCACGGGGATCATCTCTTTGGTCCGCCCATCCACGGCATAGGTATCGATTTCGAGGAACCCCCGCTACCACCGGGGCACGCCTTCTTCCACGGGGAGAAAGAGAGCCCGCCGCTCGCGGCTAACGTAGTGGTGGCTATCGGCAACTGTGGCATCTACACCGGTCCCTGGGGAGTGCGGGTGGAAGACACGGTGGTAGTCGGGGACACTGGGCCGGAGGTGCTCACCGAGTTCCCGCGCCGCTTGTGAGGGGCCGACCGGGTACCGGCGGGGGATCTAGCACGGCGCCCCGGTCGCACGATCAACCGCATTGTCGCGTCGGCCGCCGAGAAGCGCTCTGGCCGGACCCTTTTGGGGCCCGGCCAGAGCATAGAACTGGGAAGTGCGGTCGAAAGCGCGGTGGGGCGCTCTATCTGGCGATATCAGATGGAGGTGGAACTCCCAGTCGTAGCGGGGGTGTCGTCTCCGGTGCTGGGCGTGCTTGCGCCCGAGCCGGGAGTGGTCGACGAACTCCTCCCGGACAAGTCGACCCCCCCGTATTCTTGCACGAGGGCCCGGAGCTGATCCGTCGTCGTTTTCAAGTTCTGCTGGGCTTGCTGCAAAGCGGCGCGCTGTTCTGTGGCAGTAGCCTGAAGCTGGTCGAAGGCGGCCTGGTCTGCCGCGCTCATCTTGTCGCGGATGAGCTTCAAGGCCGCGTCGCGCTTGGCCTGCCGGTCCTGTTGTTCTTTCTGGAGCGCCTGTTTCTGCTCTTCGGTGAGGGGAGCCCTCTGGCCGAACCTATCACCTCGGCCGCACGGCCCGCGAAGGTCGTTCTCCCCTGAAGGCTGAGGGGCAGCGGCAACGGTAGTCGAAGGGGTGTTGGCGGATGGGCTCGTCGTGGAGTCGGTGGGGTTGGCACCCGTCGCTGCCCAGGCGACAGCACTGATCGTCAGAGTCAAGATCAGCGCCGCTACCGGGATCAGCCACTTCCGTTTCAGCAGTCTTCTCATTCTCGCCTGTACCTCCAGGTCGTTTGTTCTGCCGCGGTCGCCCGCGTGGTCAGTCTGCCATAGCAGGCATAAGGTCCCCATAAGAAGCGCCAGGGCATTGTTGACAGAACGGATGTAGCCTCGGTAGTCGCCGACAGGTGTAGGGCTCGCTTATGATTGTCGCGTCCTTCTCGGCGGAGACCGCGATGGAACTGCGAGGGCTCTCTCCAAGACTCGACCGGAGCTGTCTGGGGGGACGTTGCGGAGTTGGGGACGGCCGACTACACCGGTAGACCACGCGTAGGCATTCGCGGTCCGACGTGGAATAGCATGTGAGTCCATGCCACCCCCTGGGGAGAGGCGACAGGATGGAAGACCACAGCGTGAGCAAGCGGCTGAGAAACCTGGAGACGCAGGTGAGCGAGGCTCTTCGCCACCGCGCGGCCGCCGACGTCAACGTCTTGCACGACGAGAGACTCACCCTAGGCGACCGCATGGCCGACTCTCTGGCCAACGTAGCCGGCAGCTGGCGTTTCATCGGCTCGTTCCTGGTCATCATCGCCCTCTGGATGGCTCTGAACGTCGTGGCTGCCATCCACCACTGGGATCCGTACCCGTTCATCCTTCTCAACTTGGTGCTTTCCTGCGTCGCGGCCCTCCAAGCCCCGGTCATCATGATGAGCCAGAACCGGCTGGAAGCCCGGGACCGACTGCGGGCGGAGAACGACTTCGAGGTGAACGTGAAGGCGGAGCTCTTACTCGAGCATCTCGCCGGGGAGATCGAGATCTTGAAGAGAGGCCTCGTTTCCCTCGGGGCCCGCCTCGAGGGAGACGAGGGCACTTCCCAGCAGCTCTGACCAGCATGCTGCCGCACTTAGCTCTTCATGCCTGCGCAACCAAACAAGCCTGACGATCGCCGTGCGCAAACAGGTCATCTCCACTCGGGGCCTTCAGACGGATATCGTCGTCGAGGACGTCGATGTCCACAAGGCGAGGTGATCCGTCTCATCGCTGGGTCGGCGCTTGAGTTCGCAGGGCGCCAAAGCCAGGCGGTGGGGCGACCCGACGCTCGCTGGCCAGCGAGCGGGGCGTTTGGCCGAGCAGCAAGGGGCTCCATGTTGATAGAATCCGTTCCCTGGGAGGGTCATGAAGGTAGCCGTCGTCTACAACCGAGAGAGCGCGAACGTCATCAACCTGTTCGGCCTGCCGAACCGGGAGATGATCGGGCGGAAAACCATCAACCGTTTGGTAGACGCCTTGAAGGTTTGCGGGCACCAGGTCATCGCCCTGGAGGGAGACAAGGACCTGATCGACCGCCTGGAGGAATTCATGCCGAGGGTCGTCCAGGGCGAGCGTCCGGGTCTGGTCTTCAACGTTTCCTACGGTATCCAGGGCCAGGCGCGCTACACGCACGTGCCCAGCATTCTGGAGATGGTCGGTATACCCTACGTGGCCTCCGGTCCGCTGGCGCACTCGCTGGCGCTCGACAAGGTGGTCACCAAGATGATCCTTCGGCAGCATGGACTACCGACTCCGGATTTCGCCGTGTTGCAGTCACCGGACGCTCCAATCCCTGAGTTGAGTTATCCCGTTATCGTCAAACCCAAGAACGAGGCGATGAGCTTCGGCCTCAAGGTGGTCCAGAACGAGGACGAGCTGCGCGCGGCCGCCAAGGTGGTCTTCGACGAGTACCGCCAAGCCGTGTTGGCCGAGCAGTACATCGAGGGCAAGGAGATCAACGTCGGCATCCTGGGCAACGACCCGCCCGAGGCGTTCCCGCCGGTGCAACTCGATTTCGGCACCGAAGGCCCGGCGATCTATACCTACGAGGACAAGACCGGCCGCAGCGGCCGGAAGATCTCGCCCATCTGCCCCGCGCCTGTCAGCGAAGAGGTGCGCCAACACGCGCAGAAGATCGCCAAGGAAGCGTTCACGGCGCTGGGATGCTCTGACTGCGCGCGCGTCGACATGAGGCTAGATGGGAAGGGCGATCTCTACATCCTTGAAGTCAACAGCCTGCCCAGTTTGGGAGAGCACGGCTCCTACCTGGTCGGTGCGGCCCAGGTCGGGCTGGACTTCATTGCCTTCATCGGGCGCCTCATAGAGGTGGCCAGCGCCCGCTACTTCGGCACTCCGCAGCCGCCGCAAATCACCGGTCGCCTCGCCGATCCGGCCACTGCGGCCTTCCGGTATGTGGTCGAGCGTCGGGACAGGATGGAACGTGACCTCAAGGAGTGGACCGCGCTGCATTCGCGCACGCATGATCAGGTCGGGCTCATGCAGGCAAGGAAACGTGTGGAGGAGACCTTGCGGGAGCTGGCGCTCCGCCCGGTGGAAGAACTGTGCGGAGAACATACCGTGCTCACCTGGGAGACGGCGAAGGGGTTCAAGGACGGGATGCTGTTCATCGTCAACCTGGATGTTCCCATCGACGTGGATTTCCCGGCGCAGCCGTACCGGCGCGACCCGGAATGGCTGCACGGCGAGGGAGTCGGCTCTTCGCGAGGTTCTTTGCTGACGCTGGAATACGCGCTACGCGCGCTTCGCAGCATGCGCCGACTACGGCATCTGCCGCTCGGCGTGTTGTATTACGCAGATGAAGGCTACGATGCGCGCTACAGCACTCCGACGATCCGCGAGGCGGCTGGGAGGGCGAAAGAGGTCTTCGTTCTCCGTCCCGGCAACGTGGGAGACCATGTCGTCACCCAGCGTCGGGGCCAAAGCCGGTTCCGCTTCCGGGTGGCCGGAGAGTCGATCCTCCTCGGCCGTTATTCGCGCAAGGCGGACACTCTCCGATGGACATGGGGCAAGCTCGAGGAGATCGCCCAGCTCACCAATCAGAATCAGCGGATATCGGTGTCGACCGTCGATCTGCGGACCGAGCGCATGCCCATGCGCTTGCCTCATCGGGTGACCGCGACCATCGTGATCACCTACCCGAATGCCAAGGCCGCTACGACCATCGAGAAGAAGATCCGGTCCGTCCTCGGCAAGGCGACCAGCCCGAAGTGGGAACTCGAGCCGCTGACGGATCGGCCGCCCTTCGTCAAGCGGCCGGCGGGCGTCGACCTCTTCGAGGAGTTGAGAGAGGTCGCCCAGAAATGGGAGATCCCACTCCACGCCGAGTCCTCGGTCTGGCCCTCGGTGGCCGGCCTGCTGGCGGAGGATCAGCCGGTGCTTTGCGGTCTCGGTCCCGTGGCTCGCGACCTTCGCACGCCGCACGAGTCCCTGCTGCGTATCAGCCTGGTGCAGCGGACGCTGCTCCTGACGCAATTCCTGGTCGCCCGTACGGCCAAATAGCTCATGCCGCCTCGCACTCCGAGACCAGACACGGAACAGCTCCCACTCGGCGATCGGCAATTCGGCCTGGCGCAGCGGGTCGCTTCCTCCCGCCGGGGCATGATCGCCACCGCCCACCACCACGCCACCGAGGCCGGCGTCGAGATCCTGGAATCCGGCGGAAACGCCATCGATGCGGCGGTGGCCGCCGCGTTCGCGCTCGGGGTCTGTGAACCCGCCGCTTCCGGCCTGGGCGGCCAGACGATGATGATGATCCACGAGGCCTCCTCCGGACGTACCTTCGCGTTGGACGGCTCATCCCGGGCGCCGAACCGTGCCACACGAGAGATCTTCACGCCCGAGAACGCTAAGGTTGGCTACCGGTCCGCCACCGTACCGAGTACCCCAGCCGCGCTGCGCTACGCGCTGGAGACATACGGCACGTTGAAGCTTGCTCAGGTCCTCGAGCCGGCCATCCGTCTGGCCGAAGCGGGCTATCGCGTCAGCGAGCTGCAGAACCGCCTCACGCGTCGAGAGCGGGTCAAGCTCCGGGCGAACTCAGGCGCGCCGTTCTTTCTGCGGGACGGAGTGAGACCGTATCCCGCCGGCGCGGTCCACAGACAACCTGTGCTGGCGGAGACACTCCGCCGCCTTGCCAAACGCGGCATACGCGACTTCTATACCGGTCAGATCGCACGACAGATCGATGAGGATATGGCCCGGAACGGCGGTCTCATCCGGCGGGACGACCTTGCCCAGATACCCCGGCCCATCGAGCGCCGCCCCCTGACCTGCCGGTTCGGTCCCTATCGGGTCTTCACCTTCCCTCCGCCGGGTGCGGGCCGCACGCTGGTCGAGATGCTCAACGTCTATCAGCGGCTCCCGGCCGCTCTTCTCGACCTAGACACGGCCCCTGGAGCCGTCGCCCTGGCCGAGATCATCCGCACGGCGTTTCTGGACCGCGAGGACCGCCCTTTCGATCCCAACTTCTACGCCCAGGTCGGGCGGAAGAAGATGTTGTCGGCCGAATACGCGGACGAAGTGGCGCAGCAGGTGTCAGGCCGCGTGACCAGCCAGGGAGAAACGACCCACCTCTCCGTCATGGACGGCGAGGGAAACGTCGTTGCGCTGACGCAGTCGATCGAAAGGGTCTACGGATCATGCTGCGCCACCGCGGAGCTTGGGTTTCTCTACAACGACTACATGAGCGCGTTCGATTACGACGACATCTCCCACCCGTATTACTTGCGCCCCAACGCCGTCCCCTGGGCCAGCGTCGCGCCGACCATCGTCTTTCGGGGCCGCAGCCCCTGGCTGGCCATCGGCAGCCCCGGCAGCGAGCGGATCACTCCCTCGATCCTCCAGGTGCTCGTACGCCTCCAGAAGCAGACTCCCTTCGCCGCCGTGGATGCACCTCGGCT
>JAZDLO010000097.1:0-2480 GCA_043801935.1 bacterium | reverse complement strand
CAGGAACTTCAGGGCCACCGTGCGTTGGAGCTTGATGTCCTCGGCCTTGTAGACGACCCCCATCCCGCCCCGGCCGATCTCCTCGACGATCCGGTACTTTCCGGCGATGAGGGCGTCTTTCGAGATGACGGGAAGAGGGGTCGCCAGGGTTTGCGTCAGGGAGGCCGGAAGGGTCTCCTCCAGATTCAAGGGCGTGGCGCAGTTGCTGCAGAACCTCGAGTCGTCTTTATTCTCGGAATGACAGTTGGGACATTCCATGATCCACCCTCCTCCTATTTCTTCTCATCCAACGGGAGGCCTACGCGGCGAACCAGGGCCTGAAAGCGCGTGTCGCCACGCAAGGGAGCCCACTCGGGCCAGCCAATGTAGGGCAAACTCTGATCATGATCCTCGTAGGCCTTATAGAGCCACGCGATGGTCCGATCCTTGTCTCCGGCGTCCAAATACCGACGAGCGACGCCCAATGCACTGTAATATTGGGATTTCTCGTACCTTGCCGCCAGGACGTCGGCAATGCCCCGCTGCGCGCCCTCGTATCCGCCTTCCGCGAGGCCCCTCTCGAAAGCCGCAACGCGCTCGGGATCGTTGGCGATCCTCATCCTCTGGTCGGCCAGCTGCTCGTCGCGCATGCCCTTGGCGATGTAATACCGCTGGAATTGATTGAGAGCGATCCCCTGCCTGGGATCGATCGCGAGCGCGGCGCGCGCGGCGGCGAGGGCATCGTCGTCGCGCCGAAGGGACTGCAGAACCACCGCGTACAGGGCGTGGTAGAGCGCGTTGAACGGGTCCAGCTTGAGCGCCCGCTCGCTGTGCTTGATCCCCTCGGCGGCGCGTCCCCTGTGAGCCAGAAAATGGGCGTAGTAAGCGTGGGTGTTGGCGCCGTTGGGGTTAAGCTCGAGGGCCCGCGTCCACTCTGTCTCGGCCCCGGCCCAATCCCATTCGGACGTCAGGAACGAAGCCAGCGCCTCGTGCGCCTCCGACGAACTTTCATCCAGGGCCAAGGCCTGAAGCGCCAGCGCTTTGACCCTGGGGGATTCGCTGTACGGCACTATTCCCATCTGCCTGCGGGCCAGCCAGACCCATGCGAGGCCCGCATAGGCCGGAGCGTAAGAAGGATCTTTTTCGAGCGCCGCTTCGAACCAGCGCTGGGCGTCGTCGAAATCGGCCGCCTTCAGCTTCTGCCAAAGGGAGAAACCCTTGAGATAGGCCTCGTAGGCCTCCGGGTTGACCGTCCGGGCAGAAGCCAGGCGGGCCTGCTCGGCCGGGAGCAGCTTGACCGCCAGGGCTTTGGCCACGCTTTGTGCCACCTGGCCCTGAAGCATCAGGATGCCCGAAAACTCGCGCTCGTATGTATCGGCCCAGATCTGCGTCTGGTCGCTCACATGGATCAGCTCCGCGGTGATACGGACGCGGCCCGCCTCGCGTTGCGCGCTGCCCTCGAGGACATAGTCCACTCCCAGCTCACGGCCGATCTGGTCAACCGGAGTGTCGCTCTTCTTGTATCGCATCACCGAGGTGCGCGCGATGACGCTCAGACCCTCCGGGTGGAGGCGTCCGAGCTGCGTGATCATCTCCTGAGTGAATCCCTCGGAGAGGTACTCCTGCTCCGGATCGCCGGACAAGTTCGCGAACGGCAACACGGCCAGCCGGATCGCGGGCTCGGCGCGGCCGCTCCCTCTGAATACCCGGTCCCGAAGGCCTCCGATGTTGAAGCCGAAGAGAATAAGGATGATAGCCAGGGCGGCGCGGGAGAGATAATCCATGTTCGCTCCGAATATCCTTCTCCCAATCCTTCGCTTAGCCTTGAGCGGTTTGAGGCCTTCGGCGACGGCTTCAATATCTCTCCCCAGCTCCTCCATGGTCTGGTAGCGGTCGGCCGGCCTCTTGGCCAGGGTTTGGAGGACGATCTCCTCCAGGCCTGACGGCGCGCCGGGCCCGATCTTCTTCAGGGGCTTAGGCTCCCGATGGAGGATGGAATGGATCACGGCCTGGTCGTGATCTCCCTTGAAGGGAAGCTCGCCCGTCAACATCTCATAGAGGACGACCCCGAGGGACCAGATGTCGGTCCGTCCATCTATGTTGTCCCCGCGGGCCTGCTCAGGTGACATGTAGGACACCGTCCCCAGCGTCGTCTGGCTCTTTGTGAGCGACGACCCTCCTCTCAATTTCGCCAGCCCGAAGTCCATGACCTTGGCCCGGCCCTTCGTCGTGACCATGATATTGGCGCTCTTGATGTCTCGGTGGACGATGCCTTTATGATGGGCTTCGCCAAGCCCGGCGGCGACCTGACCGATGATGGCCAGAGCTTCCTCCGGCTTCAGGGGCTTTTTCTTGATCTTTTCCCGGAGGGTCTCCCCCTCGACGCACTCCATGGCGATATAGGGCCGGTCTTCGGTCTCCCCGACCTCATGGATGACGCAGATGTTGGGGTGGGAGAGGGCCGCGGCCGCACGGGCTTCGATGAGGAACCGCTCCTTGAG
>JAZDLO010000071.1:0-3482 GCA_043801935.1 bacterium | reverse complement strand
GTGTAGCTTCGGCAAGCGTGCAAAATCCGATTCCTCGCCCTGGGCCGGCGGAGGATCGGAGCCCGTGGCGCAGGCACGCGCTGGAATCGGTGACGGGGGGCGTGGAGGTTGCCGAGGTTGGTCGGTCGGGCTCGAGGGGGCAGCGCTGGCGGCGGGATCAGTCGGGACGGGCGGCGCGCTCGAGGGTTACCCGGTAGTTCCAAGGCATCCAGTCGGAGGGATTCGCTCGGACCTCTTCCGCGTGGCGCTGGAGTTCGTTGAGGTAGTCGAAGGGGTTCGCCTCGGCCAGCTTGGCCGTGGCGATCAGGCTCATGAAGATGTCGCCGACGTCGGCACCGTTCTGGGTCTTGTAGAAGAGGCTATTCTTGCGGTGAAGGATCGCGCGCTTCAGCATCCTCTCGGTCAAGGAGTTGTCCAGCGGGGCTCCGGCTTTCCGGAGGAAGAGGGTCAGCCGATCCCAGCGCTTCCGGACATACCGAATCGCTTTGCCGAGGCCGGAGTTCGGCTCCACCTTCTTGTCGCTCAGGAGCGCTTCCATCCAGGCCTTCAGCCGGTCCATGACCGGGCCGCTCTGCTCCTGGTGCAGACGCAGGCGCTCCTCGGCCGACATCCCCGCCGTCTTGGCCCGTTCGTCATTCTGGTAGACGATCGAGAGCTCGTCGACCACGTGCTCCACTTCGCCCGGGAAGCTCGCCACCAGATCGACAAACTGTCGGCGTCCGTGGACGAGGCAGCTCGAGAGGATCGTCCGGATCTCCCCGGGAAGGTTCCGATCGAGCCCATCGCACATCTGAATCGGTGGATCCAGTCCCTCCGCCCTCTCCGCCAGCACCTGCGCCAGGTTCTCCCCCGCATGCCGCTGTCCGGTGAAGTAGAGCACGATCCGCCGGCCGCCTGACAATTCCGAGACGATCCCGCTGGTGAACGTGCCCGTCCGCTTGGGCGGTGGTTCACCGCGCTCCTTCCGTTTTCTCTGTTCCACCAAGACGTCGAGGATCCGCATCGTCGTGTCGTCGTTGTACAGGAGCGACCCCTGCGCCGCCTGGCGGATCAGTTCACCATGTGCCGGCTTCACCTGGTCCGCAGCGTCCCGGACCAGTTCCCATTGCACCGAGGCCGGGAAGGGGACGCCCACGAGCTGCTGAAGCTCCTCGATCCGGTTCATCGGCGCGCCGCTGCCATACCGCAGCATCCCCACCATGCTCGCGACCGTCTCGTCGTACTTCTCCTCCCCGATCCCCGGCGGCGGCTGCGCATCGAACCGTTCCCCGCACAGGTTGCACCGCAGCCGCTCCTGTTCGTAGACGGTCGCGAGAAACGGGGCACTGCCCCGGATCCGCACCAGTTGCTGGGGCTTCCTGGCGTACACCTTGCCCTGGCAACCCTCTTGGGGGCAGGAGTCGCCCGGCTTCAGCGATTCGTGCGATGTCTTGACCTTCTCCGCGCCCACGTAGGCTTCCGCCGGGATCCGCCCGTGCCCCTTCTTCTTCCGCTTCTCCTGGCCGTCTGGTGGCTTCGCGGCCGGAGGCTTGCCCGCCCTTCGCCGGACGTTCTCCTTGGTCTCCGTCTGCGCGCCGAACACCAGCTGCCGCAGCCGGTCGATCGTCGCTTGCTGGTCCCCGATCTCCGAGACCAGGTACGCGTGGAACTCCACCACGGCACCGAGCGCGTCGCGCTCCCGCTCCGGGAGCCCGAGCTCGCCCGCATGCTCAACGTACTTTCGGAGCTCGTCCATGGAATACTCGACGACGGGGGGTGTGGCGGTCGCGCTCATCGTACGGAACAGAGCTCCTCGCGGAAGTGCTTCGTCAGGGGCAGACCGAGAACCTCCTTCAAGGGCCGGTTCGGCCGCCAGGTCTGGTCATCCTTGCCGCGGCCCGTCGTCTTCCCCAGGAACCGCCAGTTGGCCGCACGGTAGCAGGTCCCGGCGAACCGGGAAGGCTCGACGAAGCTCTCCAGGTAGAGCAGCGGGTGACCGTAGAGCTGCTGCCAGTCGCAAGAGACCCGCCGCGACATCTGGCCCAGCAGGTGGCTCGCCAGATGCTCGACCCTGACCCACGGCAGGATCAGGAACCGGGTGTTGTAGGCCAGCAGATGGATGTTCCGCCGCCGCGCCTCCTGGGACCAGCCGATGAAGCGGTCCCTCGGACCCAGGTGCCTCGGCGCCGAGGACAGGGCGAAGCACGCTACCGGACGATCGCCCACAGCGATCAGGTACTTCAGGTGTTCCCCCACGGGCTGCGTGTAGCCGAGGTAGTGGTGCTCCTCGATCAGCCCGTCGAAGGTCGCCTCCTGGTCCGTCCGCCGCACCTGAGAGAACCGCAGCGGCAGAAGCTCGCGGAGAGGGACTTCGAGCGGGGTCTGGTCCACCAAGACCGGAGCGGGCCGGCGCCGCACAGCGAGCGGATTCGGGAGCCGCCGGCGCACCGGCGGCAACTCGATCTCTCCACCGCGGTGGAGCGCCAGCATCAGACCCCGGCAGACCATGGCCCGGAGCTCGCCGTTTTGCTGCCGCCAGTCCCACGCCCGGCACAGCTCCTCGGACAGCGCCCGACGGCTCATCTCAGGATGTCGGGCGATCAGCGCGCGAATGAACGCGACGTCCTCTGCGGCGATCTCCCGGCCTCGGTAGCGCAACACGACCTTCATGGCCCGGAAAACTACGCCAGCCCTACTCGGAACGCAAGAGGCAAGCGGAATCTTTTAGCCGACCGCGGCCAGACGACGCCACGGCGGTGGCACGGTGTTTCCCGCGGTCGGATCCCCACCGTAGAGCAGCAGCTGGACCTGATGGACCTCGAGCGAGACCGCCCCGCCCTCGTCCCCGCCCTTCGGCCAGAACCGATATCGCCCCGTCGACAGACGCCGGTAGCACAGCCAGAACGCACCACCGTCGTACACCAGGCACTTGATCGCCGTGGCGCTGCGGTTGCGAAAGACGAACAGGCAGCCGCTGAAAGGATCCTCCCGGATCTCGTCGCGGCACAGCCGCGCCAAGCCGTCAATGCCGCGGCGGAAATCCGCCGCGTCCACCGCCACCAGAATGCGCATGTGAGGCGTGACCTGAATCATCGCTCGTGCTCCAGAAAGACCCGCGACAGCTCCGCGAGGTCTGGTGCGCTCGCACCCTTGGCCTGGATCCGCATCTTCGCCCCCGCGGCGCTCTCGAACTCCACCACGCACTCCGCCGCGGACGCGGATGCCACCGGCACGATCTCGACGAACGACGGTCGCGCGCCCTCCCCCGAAGCGCCTTCCAGCGACGCGACCCGGTCCTTGAGGTCATAGTACTGGACCCGCAACTCCCGCGAGGTGCGGCTGACGCCGTAGCGGGCCGCCAGGCTCGCGGCCAGCGTCCAGAGATCCTCAGGGATCCGGCGCGTGTGGCGCTGCTGCCGCCACCTCTCGAACCGCCGCGCGGCCTTTGCCAACGGCGCGGGCAGCGGGGCTCCTGTCTTCGGCATGGTCGACTCCTCCTTCAG
>JAZDLO010000050.1:0-30094 GCA_043801935.1 bacterium | reverse complement strand
GCGCGCGCTCCGGGCGCCGACCGGCTCTTAGAGCGAGAAGTGGCATACGCAAGGTGAGGAGAGCCTGGCGCGGCGCCTGTCCAGGCACCGCGCCAGGCAGTCGTCTATGGGGGTGTCCAGAGGGGCACCCTGGGGAGCAAGGAGACGCGACCATGAACAGATCGGCGACAATGAGGCACAGTGACAAACAGGCTGAGGGTCGGCACTCCGCAGCACGCGGCTCCGATCGCTCGGTCGCCGGCTTCGACCGTTCGATCAACGGCTTCTTCCGTGACGCGATTCGGATCAGCTGGCGCGATCCAGGCAAGACGTACTTCTTCGTGAAGACAGCCGTCCAGCAGCGGCAAGCCGCGGCTCGGCGGCGAGAATGGGAGGAGCGCGGCGTCCACGTGCCGCCCCTCATGATCATGAGCGTGACGAGAAGCTGCAACCTGCGCTGCGCGGGCTGTTTCGTCCACGCTCAAGGCCGTCCCGCGGGCGTTCAGATGACCGAGGTGGAAGTGAGAACGGTCCTGGGCGAGGCCCGCGATCTGGGCGTGTCGATGGTCGCCCTGGCCGGCGGTGAGCCGCTCACCCGACCGGAGGTCTTGGATGTAGCCGGTGACTTCCCCGAGATGATGTTCCTACTGATCACCAACGGGTCGCTGATCGACGGTCCGGTGCTGGAGAAGCTGGAGCGCCTCGACAACGTCATACCGGTCGTGAGTCTGGAAGGCTTCGAGGGCGAGACGGACGGCCGGCGCGGGGGAGGCGTCTACCGGCGAGCCCTGCTGGCCATGGAGCGAATGCAGGAAAGAGGCCTGTTCTTCGGGACCTCGGTGATGATCACCCGGCCAAACTACGCTGTGACCACGGGCAGGGAGTTCGTGCGCGGCTTGGTCGAGCGCGGCTGCCGCCTGTTCTTCTACGTAGACTACGTTCCCATCCGGCCGGGGACTGAACGCCTCGTCCCAAGCGAGAGCCAGCGGAACGCGGAGCCTTTGACCATGGAGCTTCTCAGGCGGGAGTTCCCCGGACTGTTCCTGGCCTCCTCGGCCAGTGAGCAGGCGTTCGGCGGGTGCATGGCGGCCGGCAGAGGCTTCATCCACGTTAACGCCGAAGGCGACCTGGAGCCGTGTCCCTTCTCACCGTTTTCAGACACCAATCTGCGCCAGGTGCCGCTGCGGGAGGCATTGCGGTCGTGGTTCTTGCGGGAGATACGAGAGAGCGACGAGCATCTTAGCGAGAGCGGAGGCGGGTGCGCTCTATGGACCAAGCGGGAGTGGTTGGAGTCCTTATTGGCGGACGCCGGCGACTGCCGGCCGGGAGTAGGCGACGAGCAGCTACGGGAGAGGGGCGCTGACGAACCGCGTCAGGCGTCCGACCGGTTGGTGGCCTAGGGGGGAGCGGCGGTTTGGGCGCCAGGGAACCCGGTCGGCGCCGGTCGGGCGAGAGACCGAGCCCTCTACGGCAAAGTGGCGACATCACATGGCCGACTCCGGGGGCGCACTCCGGGCCGCGTCGTCCAGGGCTACGCGCGCGGCAGATCGCTGGGCTATCGGATCGAGCCGCAGGGTGACGAAGAAGGTCAACAGAGCGAACCCACAGGCGATGAGAAACGGGATCTGATAGCCGACGAAATTGAGGATGAAACCTGCCGCCACCGGCACCACGATCGCGGTAGCGTGCAAGATCGTCACTCCCATGGCCAGGCTGGAGGCGATGTCCTCCGGTACGGCGATCTTGCGTAGGTAGGTCGCCGCCCCGATCGGCGATATGGGTGTGATGAACGCGTAGATGAGATAGCAGAAACAGGCGACCCAGACATTGCCCGCTACCGCGTAGCCGGCGAGCGCCACCACGTAGGCAAGGTTGATGATCGAAAGGGTGCGCCGTTCCCCGTGGCGGTCGATCCTGCGTCCCACCCAAGCCGCCGAGACCATGCTGGCGAAGGTCACCGCCAACAGCACGAGGGAGATCTGGGCCACGGTCAGTCCAAAACGATTGACCAGCACCCACAAGCCGAACGAGAAGAACACCTGTTGCCGGGCACCGTCGAGCAGGTTGAGCGCGTAATAGTAGCGGTAGGCTCGTCGCCACACTATCGGTGCTCGCTTGGGCGCCATCTTACGTACCTCTCCCTCGTGCAGGTGAGGGAAGCGGAAGATCGCGATGGCTCCCATGAAGGCCACCGCGCCTAGGATGATGAACGTAGCCCGGAAAGACAACCAGTCGAAACGGAAGATGACGAAGATCATGAGCAGGGCGGCGAAAGTACCGGCCTGGCCAAATGCGGCCATCCGCCCGAGTACGGTGCCGCTCCTGGACTCCGTGGTGAGGCTCATGCCGAGAGAGTACTGAGTCTGGAGCACCGTGTGGAACCCGAAGCTGGTGATAAGCACCCAGGGGATGACCGTCCAGAAGTCGACCGAAAGAGTGTACAGGGCATAGCCGATCGCGAGCACCGCCAAGGCGCCCGCAGTGACGTGCTGGAGGGAGATGCGGTAGAGCATCGCGGTCAAGAAGATGAGGACGAATCCGCCCACCTCTCTCACGGCCGTTATGTAGCCGAACTGGGGCCCCGAGAAGTGGAGCACCTCCTCGAAGTAGTTCGTGACGATGTTGTTGTGCGCGTTCATCGCGAAGCCGAAGGTCGCCGACATAACCGCGAGCATGATGAACCCACGCCCCATCGGGGTGCTCCACATCTCCCGCACGCGAGCCTTCACCGGCGCCGTCCTGGTTCAGGGGTGGCAAACGGGAGGGCTGGGTCTCGGCGTTGGGGCGTAGACGTCGCCATATCTTGTCCTCCGTGCTTCAAGGGATAGGCCGGTTAAAGCCGGCCGGCGGTCGCGCCGGATGGCGGGCCGCGTCGTATTGTACTCCACTGCGGTTTGCCCGCGGCCCCGTTGAAGCTGTACCTTCGTGTGATGGGACTTGCCCCGCAATCCTCCAACGCATCCCTCCAGGCGCCTGGGCCCGGATCTTCGCCACCTACCGCATCGCCACCGACCGCATCGCCGCCGACCGGGGCGCCGGAGCCGCCGGAGCCGCCCGCTGCGCGGCGCGGCTCGGCGACCGCTGCGCTCCTGGTCGTGGCTGTGGGCGTGCTCATGCAGACTGGGTCGGCGCTCGCGGTGATGGTCATCGACTCGGTCGGAGTGGTCCAGGCCCTGTGGCTCCGGACCGCACTGGCCGCACTGATCCTGGCCGCCGTACGCCCCCGGTGGGTGCGTCTGCCCGCCAAAGGCGACCGGCTGTTACTCATTGGACTTACCCTTAGCTTGGTGGCCATGAACTTTTGCTTCTACGAGGCCATCAGCCGCGTCCACGTGGGGATAGTCGTGGCTGTGGAGTTCTTGGGGCCCCTGTCCGTGGCGGTGGCGGGCTCTCGCCGGCTGCTGGATCTCGTGTGGGTGGTGTGCGCAGCCCTGGGAGTGGCGCTTCTCGCCCGGCCCAGCGGCTCGGTCGGTCTGGTGGGCCTGACGTTCGCCCTGTTGGCCGCCGCCTGTTGGGCGGCGTTCCTCCTCCTCGCCAAGCGGGCGGTGACGCGCATGGAACCCTTGCGGGTGACCATTCTCATGCTGCTGGGGGCGTCCGTGATACTCACCCCGATCTGGCTGGGCACTGGTGTGAAGATCGTCGGCTATGGCCGGGCCCTCCTCCTTGGCCTGGCGGTCGCGGTGCTGTCGTCGGGGTTACCCTACTTCCTCGAACTCGCCGCCATCAAACGAGTCCGCGCCTCGACATACGGTGTGCTTCTCAGCATCGAACCGGCGATCGCGGCGCTCATGGGTCTGATCATCCTCTCGCAGCGTCTGGCGGCGCGAGAGATCGGGGCCATCGTTGCCATAATCGTCGCGGCTGCAGGCGCCAGCTGGACCAGCGCCTCGGCAGGGCCTAGGCCCATGGGCCGAGGCCGCGGTGGGCGCCACGGCCGGCGTCACGGCTCGAATCTCACCGACAGCGACGAAAGGTAGACCCTTGACAAACCCCTGGAACATCAAGAAGCATGACGGCGACGGCGCTGGTGCGACGGCCCCGGAAGGGCAGCCTACATGGAGATAGAGGTCATCTTGACGGGCGATCGTCGCGTTCGAGGGGGGCGTGCAGTCCTCGGTGGAAGCCTAGACTCCGGGAGAGTCCAGTGACGTCTGACTCGACGCGAGGACCCCGGGCCACGAAGCTGGCCGTGGCGGCCCTTTTCGGCCAGTCGGTATTTCTTGGCTACAACTGGGTGGTCATGAAAGTGGGCCTCCAGTACTCCGACCCCTGGCCCTTCACCGCGCTCCGTACGGGACTGGGAGCAGTCGCTCTCTTCATGGTGCTTGTCATCCTGCGCCGGCCTCTGCGCCCGCGCCAACCTCTGCTCACCATGCTGCTCGGTCTGCTCCAGACCACGGGCATGATCGGACTCCTCATGTGGGCGCTCGAGACGGGGGCTGCAGGCCGGGTGTCGGCGCTGGTCTACACCATGCCGTTCTGGGCGCTCATCTTCGGATGGGTCTTCTTAGGCGAGCGGATGGTGGGCCTCCAATGGCTGGCGGCCTTCTTCTCCCTTGCCGGTCTGGTGCTGGTGCTGGATCCATTGAATCTGGGGGGGACTCTCCTTAGCAAGCTCTTGGCGATCGGGGCCGGCGTCGCCTGGGCGGCGAGCGCCATAGTGGCGAAAATGATCCGCGAACGGGGGCCGGTGGACGTAATCAACCTCACCGCGTGGCAGATGCTCTACGGGACCATACCTATCGTAATCATCGCCCTGGTCACTCCCTCTCGGTCGATCGAGTGGTCCGGCGGCTTTATCGCCGCCCTGATCTACAACGTGATCCCCGCAACGGCGATAGCCTGGGTTCTCTGGCTCTATGTCCTGCAGGTGCTGCCGACGGGAGTCGCCGGTATCAGTACCTTGGCCACCCCGGTCATCGGGATCGCCGCCGCGGCCATTCAGCTGGGGGAGCGGGTCTCGCCCACGGAGGGCGCTGGGATGGGCGCGATCCTGGCCGCCCTTCTGGTACTCACACTCAGAGGATTGCTCAGGGGGCGCGCAGGGCGCCGGCCGGGACCCGAGCCGTCCACACATGGCCCGGGGCGCCGGTCTGCGGCGTCAACCGGGGCTTCCACGGACGCTGCCGCCGGCGATAAGGCGCCGCCGGGTTAGACCTTGCCTTTCTCCACCAGCCGGGCGAAGTGGGCGAAGGAGCGATCGTACGTGCGCTCGGCTTCCGGAGGAAACGCGCAGGCAGGAAGCTCCTGGCTCTTCAGGTGGTAAGCGATGCAGTCGCAGCAGAGCCCCTTGCGCGGACAGCCTGTCCAGCTGCAGTTGCAGCGGGCCAGGTTGGCGTCCTTCTTGCACTCCATAGTCGCTCCTTGTTTGGTTGTCGCCGGCAGTCTGGTCCGGTGGCACCGTCCTGCATTATGCGGGCTCCGACCATCCCCGAACTCGAGAGGATATCGGAGGTATGGCGCAATGGCAGCGCGGATGTCGTCCCATGGCGCCCCGCCCCTCAGTGGATGTCGCCCACCGCTTGACCAGAGACGGTGGCGCGGATATGGATCATAAGGGCCCGGGCCGCAGTGGGGAGCGGGCGTTCACGCGGATAGACCAGATTCAGGTCTCGGACCAGCCGCTCTTCCAGGGGCAGGGCTACGAGCCCTTCGAGGCTCTCAGGATCGGCCAGCATCTTGGGGAACAGAGCTATCCCCAAGCCTTGTCTGACGAGAGCCTTCGCCAACTCGAGGTAGTTCGCTCGGTACGGGAGCCGGGGTTCGAATCCGGCTCGACGGCAGGCGTCGGTGAGGAGATTCCCCATGTTCATTGAAAGCCCGGGGATCAAGAACGGTTCTTCGGCTAGCTCGCGCAGGGCCACCGTGGAGCGCTCGGCCAATCGGTGAGTACGAGGGATCACCAGAAGGATCTCTTCCGTCAGTAGGTGGACCGTAGCCGCGCGGGGAGACCCCCAAGCCGTCACTATTGCGCAGTCGAGCTCCCCGCCGATGACCAGCTCTTCGAGCAGCGCGTCGTCTCTTTCCATGAGATCAAGGTGGACCTTGGGATAGCTCTTGAGGAAGGAAGCCAGAATCGGGGAAAGCAGATAGGCGAACACCGTGCCCGTGGAGCCAAAACGGACTTTGCTCGAGACCGACCCAACATGTTCTCGGATCAACCTGGTGGCGTCGTCTGCGCGCGCGACTATGTTCTTGGCGAGGGGGAGGAGGAGCTTACCGTCGGACGTACATTCCACGTGCCGGCCGTATCGCTCGAACAGCGGAGTGCCCAATTCACTCTCCAAGCGGGCGATCTGGCGACTGACGGCGGGCTGGGACCGGTGCACCAGCCGTGCAGCTCGGGTGAAGCTGCGGGCCTCGGCGACGGCGACGAACGATCTCAGTTGGTCCAGCTCCATCTATGCATGATTGTAATGGGAATGTCGACCCATGCAAAGGAGAGGCAAAGCGACCTTTGCCCTTTCTCGCGGGACTATATTGAGGGGACAAGTGCGCCGCTTGTGGGCGGGGGACACGCAATCGGCCTTGGTGTTGCACAGCACCCGGTCATTCTGAACGAAAAGGGGCGTCGATGGCAGACATTGAGAACGACAACCAGATTCACGACGAAGAAGCCGCCTCTCTTGCCAAGAAAGCAGTCAGCCGAAGGGAATTCCTCAAGGTGGCCGGTGTGGCCGGTGCCGTAGTGGGTCTAGGGGCCGGTCTAGGCGGTCTGTTGGCAGCGTGCGGTGGGGAAGAAGCGAGTGCCACGACCGCAGGTCCAACCACTACCGGGGGGGTAACCACCGCGGGAGGCGCAACGACCACCGTCAGCGCGGGCCCCGATGCCGGCCGCGAGCTCAAGATCGGCTACGTCACGCCCATCACGGGGCCGATCGCGGCCTTCGGGATGGCCGACCAGTTCTGCATCGACCAGTGGACCGAGGGGATCGGCGACGGGATCGTCTGCGGCGACGGCCTGCAGCACCCCATCAAGTTCGAGGTAGTGGACAGCCAGTCTGACTCGATGCGGGCTTCCCAAGTAGCCGGCGACCTGATTCAGAACTCCAAGGTCGACATCATCATGGCGGCCGCCTCGCCCGACACGGTGAACCCCGTGGCCGACCAGGCCGAGGCGCAATCGACGCCGTGTCTCACCTGCGACTGCCCGATGGAGCCCTACTACTTCGGTCGGGGCGCCACCCCAGATACGCCTTTCAAATGGACCTACCACGCGTTCTGGGGCCTACAGCAGATCCAGAATGTGAGCCTCAGCCTATGGGACCAATATCCCACGAACAAGGTCGTGGGCGCCGTCTGGCCCAACAACACCGACGGAAACGCCTACCGCGATTCGTATCCTCCGTTCATCGAGAAGAACAGCTATAAGCTGGTCGATGGCGGGCTGTATCAGGAGCCGAACGAGGACTTCACCTCGATAATCAGCAACTTCAAGAACGCCGGTGCTGAGATCTTCACCGGACTGATGATCCCGCCCGACTTCGTGAACTTCTGGAAGCAGGCCACCCAGCAGGGATGGAAGCCCAAGGTGTTCGATCTCGCCAAGGCCATTCTGTTCCCCTCAGCCATGGTGGCGGTTGGGGACATCGGGTACAACCTTTCCGGTCCCATGTTCTGGCACCCGACGTTCCCCTTCACCTCGCCTCTGACCGGCAAGACCTGTCAACAGATCGCCGACGAGTGGGAGGCCAAGAACGACGACATGTGGCAGCAGCCGATACTGCACCACCTCCTCGGCGACTGGGCGCATGACGTGCTCACCCGTACAAAGAACGTGGATGACAAAGAGGAAATCATCGCCAATATCGCCTCCACCAACATGAAGGAATCGATCGGCGGCCCGCTCGATTTCACCGCCCCGGTGGACATGGCCGGTCCGCACCCAGTCCAGAACGTGGTGGTGACCCCGCTCTACGGCGGCCAGTGGATCAAGGGCGCCGGCAAGTACCCGTTCGACATCGTTATCGTCAGCAATCCCAACAATAACCCGGTGACGGTGCAGCAGAAACTGATACCTCTCAACCCGTAACCGGTCAGTGAGAGCGTGGCCGCGCCGTCTTGTTCGAGACTGCGCGGCCACGTTTGTCCTCACCTCTGGGAAGCAGTCTCTGGCGGTCGGGCAGCCCTATCGGGGCTACTTAAGATAGGAACGCTGGTGGGTCCGCCAGGAAAGCCCGATAGAGCTGGAAATGCTCCGTCGATTCGTAGGGAGTCTCCTCGATACCCTTGTCTGAGAAGTGAAAGATCTGGCTCTGGGGGAGAGCCATAATGATCGGCGAGTGCGTTGCGATAACGAATTGAGCATGGCCTGAGCGACGGTAAGCCTGTAGAAGACGCAGCAGTTCCACTTGGCTGGCAGGTGAGAGCGCACTCTCAGGCTCGTCGAGGAAATACAGTCCCGGAACGCGATACCGTCCTCGGAAATAGGCGAGGATCCCTTCTCCATGAGACCTGGCAGTCAGCTCCGCGCCGCCATGGTACTTGGCCTGGCCGGGATCAAGCCGCGCCACGTCGTCGAGGAACTCCGCCCACTCCCTGAAGGTCTCCGCGCTGAACAAGCCGCCAGTCACCGGCCCGTTGGTCAGAGTCACCCGTAGATGGCTGCTCAGAGCCGCGGCTGAGAGCTCGCCCTTTGTCAAGGGGCGCTCGGGTTGTCCCCACATGTGGAGGCCGCAACGCCGTGCCAAAGCCTTGACAAGGGTGGACTTACCGGAGCCGTTCTCGCCCACGAGAAAGCTGACGACCTCTCGGAATCTCAGCTCCTGGCGTCCCTGGAGGGGGGTGATATCGAACGGGTACCTGTCCGCCGCCGGAAACTCATCGCCGCGGATCTCGACGGTCTCCAGCCAGATACTCATCGGCCTGTCTTCATCGACGCCCGCCGCTATCCGGCACACCGGCCGCGGTGCCGTCCAGCAACATCAGGGCGTCGGCGGCCTTCGCCGAATGTCCCTCCATGCCCACCATGAGCGGATTGATATCTATCTCCGAGAGATAGGGCTCCAGATCAAGGGCCAGATCGGACATCTTGAGCAAGATGTCTTCGATCGCGGCGACATCGGCCCTGGCCCGCCCCCTCGCCCCGGCAAGGATCTTGTAGCCTTTGGTCTCCCGGATCATCTGAGCGGCATCCGATCTCGTGAGCGGCGCCACTCTCAAGGCCACATCCTCGAACACCTCGACAAAAATGCCGCCCAGACCGAAGAGGATCGTCGGACCGAACTGGGGGTCCTTCTTCATGCCCACGATGCATTCGGCCACGGATCCGGTCACCATCTCCTGCACCAGTACGCCGTTGATCGTCGCCTCCGGATAGTGCTCTTCGGACAACCGCAGGATCCGGCGAAACTCGGCTGCGGTCTCCTCCGCGGTCTTGCAGCCCAGCGCGACCAAGCCGGCCTCGGTCTTGTGGAGGATATCGGGGGAATCGATCTTCAGTACCACCGGGAACTCGAAGGCCGGCAACGCCGCCGCAAGCTCTTCGACGTTCAGCACAAGCTTCTCTTGCGTCACCGGGATCCCGTAAGCTTGCAGCACCAGCTTGGCCTCATGCTCGCTCAGACCTAAGCGTCCGCGCGCCAAGGCGGCCTCGATCACCACTCTGCCCCTGTCTTTCTTCATGCCGTCTCACCTCGCCGGTAGTAGCCGGTCACATGACCAAGCGCTCGGAACGCCCGGTCCGCAGTCGGGAATACAGCGATGCCGTTCTCTTGATAATAGCGGCGCAGTCGCAGCCTCTCCGCTTCGACCGCCACGTCGCCCGTCGGATCGAGGTTCTCCCTGAGCACCACGACTACCGGTATGCTTGACGACCGCTGAATGTCGACGGGTATCTCCGAAAGCCAGGGCTCATCTTCAGTGGGAGACTGGTCCGCGTAATGCAACAGGCGCCGCAGCTCGGTAGACAGCACGATCTTGTCGACCATGATGAGGCCGACCTCTCCAGATTCCGCCATCGCCCCGAGGATGCCCTTCACGTCACCGGGCGCCGGGAACGGCGCGAGAACATCTACGGGGTTAGAGGCGCTTGTACCCACCGGAGGGAGGAAGGAGGCGATCTTCTCGCGGGTGTCGGGGCTCATATGCGGGAGGGTGAGGCCGGCCCGATAGGAGGCGTCGCCGGCCGTCACGCTGCTCCCCCCTCCGGCGCACACGTATCCGATCCGGAGATCGGCGAGTCCGGGAAGGAAGTGAAAGGCCGCCACGGTGTCCAACAACTCCTCGAGGCTGCCCACCTGCACCGCTCCTGCCTGGCGCAGCAGTGCAGCCCAGACCTCGAGGCTGCCGGCTAGAGAGCCGGTATGACTGCTCGCAGCCGCCGCGCCCTGCGGCGTGACGCCTCCCTTCCATACGACGACCGGTTTCTTCGCGCAGACCCGCCTGAGGACTTCGGCGAACTTCCGGCCGTTCCGCGCTCCCTCGATGTACATCCCGATGACATTGGTAGCCGGGTCGGCACCCATGTACTCGAGGAGGTCGGCCTCGTTGAGATCGCAGGCGTTCCCGTAGCTGATCACCTTGCTGGCATAGAAACCGAAGTTGGGCGCCGCCCGGGCGAAATCCTCCGACAGCCCACCGCTCTGGGCGATGAAGGACACGTCACCGCTCTGGCGCGAGTACCCTTCACCCGGGTGCTGGGTCACGCCCCCCGCCGGGCAATACAGGCCGAGGCAGTTTGGACCGACCATGCGGAAGCTGCCGTCGAGTTCCCTGACGAGCTCCGCCTCCAGCGCCTTTCCGGCCTCCGTGCCTGTTTCGCTGAATCCGCTCGTGAACGCGATGATCGCTCGGACGCCCTTCTCCCGACATTCCCGCACCACTGAGGGCAACGCCTGAGCGGGCACGAAAAGGAAGGCCAGATCCACGGCCTCCGGCAGGGAGGCGACCGAGGTATGGACCTCCATCCCCATCAGCTCTCCCCCCCGAGCGCCGACCGGATAGAGCCGGCCCGCAAACCCGAAACGGAGGAGCGCGCGGAACATAGAGGAACCGGGTTTCCAGGCGTCTTGAGAGACGCCGACTACCGCCACGCTGCGCGGATAGAAGAGCGGGCGCAGCTCTTCATAGATGCCTAGTTCGGCCGCCTTTTTGCCTTCTTCACCCATGTCGCCGGCTCATCCTTCTGGAGTCTCCAGGATATAGACGACCCCAGCATCGCCGTCGACTTTCACCCGCATCCCCGTCTTGAGTTTTTTCGTGCCTTCGACGCAGCCCGAGATGACCGGCAGTCCGTACTCCCGGCCCAGTATGGCCGAGTGGCTGAGGATACCGCCCACATCGGTGACGATGGCCTTGGCGATATTGAACAAGGGAGTCCAGACCGAGGATGTCTCGATGGTGACCAGGATGCAGCCCGGCTCGAACTTGTCGAAATCCTCCTCCGAAAGCAGCACCTTGACCACGCCCTCGACCACGCCGGGGGTCGAGACCGTGCCGTAAAGATCGGCCTTCAGTTCCGGCCGGACTCGAGGGTGCGGCTGCTGTGTGCTGCGCAGCATCGGGCTGCTCGCTATGACCTCTCCGAGCTTGGTGATGTCCCCGATGAAGAGGTCCGGTTCGGCCCGGCGGAAGCGTGCATGCTCCTCTTTGCGCTTGGCTACCAAGTCCTTGGCCGGGAACCTGCCCAGTATGCGAACGCTGATCTCTTCCGGCAACAGGAAATAGACATCTTGAGGATCGTCGATTATGTCTTGAGCAGCGAACCTCTTGCCGATCTCTTTGGTCACCCGGCGAGCCAGGGCGTTACCGTAGTTCTCCGCGTAGAATGGATGCTCCTCGTCCACGATGCTGGACCACTGGGCGGCCTTCATCAGCTTGGCGAAGGCGTCCTTCTTGTCCGCGGGCACTCGCGAAAGCACCTCGCTCTCCGCCTTCCTCCTGGCCTCGACAAGTTTGGGTAGAGCCTCGTCCAACGCGAAGACCGGAACCGACATGAAACGCCTGATGGACGGCAACACCTGGCTGGGCTTCTCGATCCAGGTAGGGTGGCTGGCATCCCAATTCTCGATGGTGCGCCAACCGTATTCGTTCAGGAACTCGCGAAAATCCTCCAGCCAGGCTCTTCCGACGTCGGAATCCTCCAACTTGGCGAGCAGCTCCTCGCTGTCCGGGGTCTCCTCGAAGACCGGCTCGAGCCCCTTTGCCCGGGCCTTGGCGCCCAGCTTGAACATCTCCCGGTCCGTCTGCAGGATCTTGTGGTTGAAGCCGGCCATGAGATCGTTCCACAGACGGTCGTTCCGATCGATCCCGACCAACTCCTTGCACATCTCCTCGAACATCTCGTAGATCTTGCAGTAGGCGTTGAGCCACACCATGTGGAGGTTGCCCGCTCTGCGGTAGAGGATGATCCAGTCGTCAAAGGCGTCGGAAAGTTCCCAGTCTTCACACCTCTCGACGTCAACGGCCTTGGCCTTTTCGTTCAACTCCATGACCATGTCGACGCCCTTGTGGTATTCGCGGCCGAAGTCCTCGATCCACGGCGCTATCCGTTCCTCGAACCTGGCCGTCCGCTCCTTGCGTTCCTCGTCGGTCGTGAAGAGGGTGCCGTTGTAGACCCAGCCGTCCCTGAGCTTGCAGTCAAAGCCCCTGCACTCGGGCACGGAGAAATACTCGTGCCCGTACTGCAGTCCGATGTTGTCGTAGTTGTACTGGAGCATCCATAGGTCGAAGGGGGTAGCGCAACGAAGGGTCTCTTTCCGGTCGAGGATCCAGACCTTGTAGCGCTCGAGAAGCGCCATGTCGCGCTCCTCGTCCCAGTTTACGAGCACGCCTTCGGAAGAGTACCCCGACATCGTCATAGCTCCTTGTCTAGAATCTGAAGTTGATCCGGAAAGTCTCGGGCCGTGCCTGGAGTATGAAGATAGGGTTCGAGGGCAGGCTGCGATCGATGGCCCATTCTATATCCTGCGGTTTGCCAAAATGCGCTTCGATGCGCTTGCCGATCCTCGCGATCTCGGTCACCTCTTCGTCGAAAAGGCAGGCTCGCTGTCCGGTCGGCGCGGCTCTGCACTCTACCACCGCGAACTCTGCTGTATCTACGGTCCAGTTGTCAGGGATGACCGCTCCGCTCACAACGATCTCCCCCAGCCCCGGACTTCCCTCGATGATGATCCTGGTCGCATCGGCGGTCGTAGGCTCCGCGGTGAACATGACCCCCGCCGCATCTGCGTCGACCATCTTGAGTACGGCCACCCCGATCGGGTCGGACTCGAGCGGGAGTCCTTTGCGAGCCCGGGCGACGAGCGAACGGGTATTGAAGGTGCTCGACCACACCTTGATCACGTTCTCCACGACGCCGGCATGACCGGTCACGTTGAGAAAGCTCTCATATTGTCCCGGATGGCTCGCCGGCCCCGCGGAGCGAGTCGCAACGGGGACGTCCTGGACACCGGTCCTCGCGCACAATTCGTCGTAGTAGCGTGCGAGTGGATCAGCGATGTCCCGGGGCATAGCCTTCGATTCGACGATCTCGCGTGCGGCCGCTGAAGCCTCGGTGAACTTCGCCAGCTGCTTGGGATCATTGGGGTCTGCATCAAAAAGAGCGAAGTACTCTCGGATCTCCCCGTCCGCGCCTGTGGCCCGAAGGAATCCTTCGTAGGCTCCCAAAGACAAGGCGAAACCCGGAGGCACCCGGAAACCGGCCCTCGTCAACTCGCCGAGATTCGCGCACTTCCTGCCTACTGATCCACTGTCCTCCTGGGTCAGATCCTCCAGCCAAGATATCCAGTCGCTCATAGCCTCATTGACTCCCCATCTGTCTTATGTCTCCCCGCGAGCTGTCCCTACTGGTCGTGTTCGCCGTCTTCCAAAGAGGCTTCCCCCCGGTATCCCAGATCGTATGAGAGAGCCGTCGCCACCTGTTTGATCATCTGACCGTACCGTTTGGCCTCCGTCGGCCCGTACCGCGCCTCCGAAACGACGACGGTCAGGCTGGCCCTGACCTCATTGCTGAAATCGCGTACGGGCGCGCTCACGGCACATACCCCAAGCTGCTGTTCCTGGATGTCATACGCCAAACCCTCGCGGGTCACGCGCTGCAGCTCGGCTTCCAACCTCTCCGGATCCGTGACAGTGAACGGGGTAAGGGGCTCCAACTGCCGGCGAAGACATTCTCTCCGCCGTTCTTCAGGCCCGAAGGCAAGGTGCACTTTGCTGTCGGCATTCGCAAGATCGGTGCTCTTCTGACCCACCGACATCATCAACTTGAAAGGCCGCGGAGACGGCGAGTGGGCGACGCACAGCGGGCCATCCCCATTCCACACCATCAGGTTGCTCGTCTCGCCTGTAGCCGACGTGAGCCGTTCCAGATGCGGTACCGCGATCCGTGCCAGTGCCGCCTGCGATATCCACACGTACGCCAGCTGGAACACAGCGGGACCCAGGGAGTACTTACCGGTCTGCTCGCTCAAAGAGATGACGCCCTCCGCCTCCAGGGTGTTCATGAGCCTGTAAGCGGTGGTTCTTCTCAGCCCCGACCGTTTGCCCAGGTCGGAGGGTGTCCATTCAGGATGTTGAGAATCGAATAGCCTGACGATCCGCATGGCTCGCTGGACCGCTTTGACCAGCGAGCCCCCGTCGGATTCGTCGCGGTCTATCTCTTCGGCAGAGTCGGCCGCAACAGCGTCTGTCGGGTCTTTCGTCATACCTCGATACCTCATGTCTACCGAAGTGCTCGGTCGACTAACGCGGCAGCGCGCCGCCCATCGTCGGGTACGGTCTGTCGAAACCATAGTGCTGCCATTTGTCGATCACGTGTCTTGTGGTGGCCTCATCGAGGACCACCGGGATGGGCTTCTTCTCCCACTCCACGGGGATGGTGGCATCCATGAGGATCATCGAGCCGAAGGTCTTGTGGCCGATTTGGAGAGAAGGATCGAACGGCGTGGGACGCATCTTGTTGATCATCTGGGTATCGGGCACGGGGTTGTAACGGCAGGCCAGCGACCACCACACTCCGGCCATGTCGTCGGCCGCGATGTCGTCGTCGACGACGATCGCCCCTTTGATGCCGAAATGCCCCGTCGGGCTGCAGGCGACCGCTTCCAGGATCCTCTGGGCATGAGCCGGGTAGGCCATCTTGGCCGAGACGATGGCCCAGAACCTACCGGCGGCTTCCGGCGGCACGTAGACCGATTTGACTCCCGGCACCTTCATCGTCTCGAGGTCCGCCCACAGAGCGGCGGTCAGAGTGATGGTGTTGATCAGGTGAGTATCGCCTATGGGGCGGCCTACCGTGGTCACCACGAAGATGGGGTCCCTGCGGCGATACATGCGTTTGACCGTCATCGGGGGTTTCGGGGTCCCGGCGCCGCTGGCGCCGTAGTAGCCGACATACTCGCCGAGCGGGCCCTCCGGCCGCCAATTGGCCTGATCGAGTTCGAGCTCTCCCTCAAGGACGTACTCGGCGTGCGCCGGTAGCTTGAGCCCGGTGAGGTCGCTCTTGAAGACCTCCACGGGCTCACCCATCATCGCGCCTATGACCCCGTATTCATCATGCTGGTCGGGCACTCGGGCCGATCCGGCGACGAAATGGAAGATGTCGCAGCCACAGTAGATGGCGATCGGCATCTTGGTCTTACCGGCCTTCAGGTACTTATCGATATGATGCTTGCCGTGCTTCGTTCCGATCCAGATGTTGCATCCGAGGGTCGTCTCGTCCAGCACCTGCGCCCTGTAGGTCCCTAGATTGGTCCAGCCGGTCTCGGGGTCCTCGGTGACGAAGCAGGTCGCCAGGCCGAAGTAGCGGCCACCATCCTGGGGGTACATCCGCGGCACGGGGATGTCCCAGAGGTTGATCTCGTCACCCTCGAGCACCTCGTACGTCGACGGTACGCCCGGGAGAACGACCGGATCCACCCGTCTGCCTTCCTCATGGATGGTCTTCCAGTCCTTCGCCACCTCGCATAACGAGTAGTGCGAGGGCCTGCCGCACGTGATGGCCATTCTCTTCGGTGTGCTGCAGGTGCTCGCAAGCACCGGTACCTTGTAACCCTTCACGTTCTCAAAGAGCAGCGCGGGACCCTGCTGCCTCTCGTTCAAGGTCGCGATGTGCCCGAGCTCCAACTCCCAGTCGACCTCGGTATCGATCCTCTTGAGGTCGCCCTCAGCCTCGACCGCTGCGATCCAATCCCTCACATCCTTCATGCCTTCACCCCTTCCAGCCTTCGAAGTAGCATCTCGATGAAACCGTAGACGTCTTCTTGCTTTCGGGCTCCCCGAATGCCCGCTTTGTCGGCCAGCTCTTTGTATTCGGCGATTCTGGGCGGTTCCCGCATCGACAGGAGCGCACGAGGGTCGAGATCCTTCTTCTTGAGTTCATCCTGGAGGCGGCTGACCATCCCGGCCAGAGCCGCGGGGTCTTCGCTCGATTCGTGGGGGTAGGCGTCGCTCGTCTTGTCATACTTGACGAACTCCTTCTTGCCCCCATCCTCGAATATCCCCTCCCACCTCTCGACCTGTGATCCCAGCCCATACGACCTGACGCCGTCGTCGCTGACGATCATCGCCTCCGTTACGTTCTTCGGCAGGCGTTCGACGATGAACAGTTCAGGATAGTCCGCGCCGACCTCGACAGAGAGTCGGCCCCTATCCTCGATCCTCTCGATGACGAAGTAGCGGAGCAATTCCGCGGAGTCTGTGTCGACCCCGACGACCTCCTGCCACCCGTCCTGCCAGCGCACCAACAAGTAGTGTTTCGATGCGCCCACTCGATCGAGAGCCGGACACAGCCCGAGTTGAGCCAGTTCGAGCCGCAACTGCGTGTTCAAACTTTCAAAATCGGCTTCCTTGGTGGAGCCGTCCTCATACGCTACGATCAATCGCTTCGGCTGATTCATCTTCTCACTCCACCGGTTTGATGATGTTCTTTAGCTCGGAGAGATGCCTGATCTCGCACGAGGCATTGGATGGGGCGTGGAAGATGTATCCCGAGTAGTGGATCGCCTGGAAGCCACGCTTTTGGGCGGGCGTGATGTCGGACCACTCCTTGTCGCCTACCATGACCCCGTATTTGGGCTCGATCCCTCGTGAACGTAAGTCGTCCGCGAGGACGTCGTACAGATCCCCTACTTCCTTGGATGAACCCTTATACTTCAGATCAGCCTCACCGGTGCGCAGGTTGATCTTGCCCTGCGGAGTGATGAGCTCGTCGAAGAACTCGATCACACCCTGCCTGACGAGGAAGGCGCTGACCATATCGGTACCGATGGGTCCGAGCGTCCTCTTAAGCTCGGCAACGATCGAGACCTCGATCCCCTGCTCCCTCAAAGTCTTGATCGCGTCTATCGCCCCATCCGCGATCTTCAGGTAATTCTGTTCGATGCGGCTGAATATCTGTGCCACTCCGGGTCGATCATCAAAGACGTAGGTCATGATCTCCGGCCGGGCTCGTTCCTTGATCACGGGATATGAGCCGTATTTCTCCTTCATCATCCGCCAGCGATGACACCGCTCGCCGACAAGTTCCGGCTCCCCCAACTCTTTGCTGGTGTCGCCGATCATCCAGTACGTGCGCTCAGGCGAAGAGTCCATCAGGGTTTGGCCAAAGTCGATCCCCACCCACTTTGCGCGTATCACCATGCTCCGCAGCTCCCTTCCCCATTGTGCCGTGGCATCGGCAGAGGATAGGCTTTTGATGTTCAGAGGGCGTGGCCCCGATATCCTCATCGACCCCCCCTCCTCACGTGCTCGGATGAGGCAAAGGAATCGCTCACAATCTCAAGGGTTGATCGTATTGTCCAAGAAAAGACCCATGGTGTCAATATTTCGGTACAGTCCGGTGATATTGCGTTGACATCGCCCCACCCACGTGGCTATGCTTAACGTGATTGGGACGGCAAGGCGCCAAAATGGACATTGTTGACGCCTCTGCGCGGGGCCGTCGTTCTGTCGCCTGCGAAGACATCAGCGCGGACGAGTCCCGGGAGCCCTGGAATAGGAATACTGTCGCTCAAAATGCGCTACCACTATATCTGTCAACCCAACGCCGAGGTTTGCTGACGATGAACAAGGTGAGATACCCCCCCGAACTCGAGGCGGACAAACTTCCAGAGGGATGTCTTCCGGATCTCGTGTGGCCGGAAGAGATAGGCGTCGAACTGCCCGAAGAGATCAACCTGACCGAATGGTTCCTCGACCGGAACCTGGTGGGAGAGCAGGCGGATCGAGTAGCCTACTACTCGGGCGACAGGGCGATCACGTACAGAACCCTACATCACTGGGTGAACAAGTTCGCGAATGCACTTCGCGACTTGGGAGTCGACGAGGGCGACCGAGTGATGCTTCGCATCGCCAACAGCGTCGAATACGTGGTCAGCGCCTTGGCCGTGAGCCGCCTCGGCGCGGTCGTTGTGCCCACCATGACGCTTCTCCGCGCGAAGGTGCTTACTCACGACGCCAACACGTCGGGGGCCAAGGTGATCATCTGCGGCTACGATCTTCTCGGTGAGATCGAGGCCGGTCGCGCCGATTACGACGCTGTCGAGCACGTCATCTCCATCGGGGGAGACGGCGAAGACCTCAAGAGCCGGAGCCTGCTCAGCTATGAAGAGCTCATAGCAGCGGCCGACGATCAGATCGAGAGTGTCAAGATGCACCCTGACTCCTTGGCGGCCGTGTTCTTCACGTCGGGCACCACGGGGATGCCCAAAGGCTGCATGCATCTGATCAGCACCATCATCGGCTCCGTCCATTCCTTCCCTCTCACTTTTGGGGGCGTGAAGCCCACCGATGTCTTCCTCGGCTCGCCGCCGCTGGCTTTCGTCATCGGCTTCGGCTACAACATGTTGCTGCCGCTACTCTCGGGAGTCCCGAGCGTCATTCTCGAGGGCAGGATGTCCGTAGAGGCTCTGCTCGAGGCCGTCCCCAAGTACAAGGTGACGATGTTCAACGCCGTTCCCACCGCCTACAATCAGATGCTGAACCTGCCGAACGTCAAGGACTACGACCTCAGCAGCATACGGGTGGCCATATCCGGGAGCGCTCCATTACTGCCGTCGACGTTCCAGGGTTTTAGAGACCTCACAGGCTTGGATATCGTGAACGGCATCGGCTCGTCTGAGTCCATAGGGACCCAGCTCGCCTCTTACCTACCCGGATACCAACCCGGGGCGACGGGTTGGCCCGTCCCCGGTGTTCAAGCAAAGATCATCGACGACGCGGGCAACGAATGTGCGCCCGGCGTCGTCGGCCGTCTGCTCATCAAGGCCTGCTACGGCACTATGTACTGGCACAATGTCGAACGGCAGCGGGAAGCCGTGATCGACGGGTGGAGCCTCTCCGGCGACTACGCGTACAAGGACGAGGACGGATTGTTCTGGCACGTGTCCCGCATCGACGACATCATTAAGAGCCGGGGATACCGGGTATCTCCGGGAGAGGTGGAAGACGCGCTCCACGAGCACGAAGCGGTGTACGAATCCACGGTCATCGGCGTGCCGGATCCGGAGCAGGGTCACCGGGTGAAAGCGTTCGTGATCCTGAAAGATGGGTTCGCGGGGTCGCCGGAGCTGGTAGAAGAGATGAGGGCGTTCGTGAAGAAGCGGGTGGCGCCCTACATGACTCCTAGCGAGATCGAGTTCGTCGACTCGCTGCCAAGGACCGAGACCGGCAAAGTCCGCCGGATCGAGCTCCGCGAGCTCGAGACGAGGCGGGAAGAGGAACGGCAGAGAGCCAACCTCAAAGCAGGGGTGAACGGGTGAACGTGCCCGCCTTCGAGTATCTTCGGGCTGCGAGCCTTGAGGAAGCCTGCACCCTGCTTTCCGCGTGCGGAAAGCAGGGCAAGATCATCGCCGGGGGGACCGACATCCTGGTCAAGATGAAGCACCGGAGGCTGATTCCCCCCTGTTTGATCGATATCAAGCGGATACCTGGGCTGGATTACATCCGCTACGAGGATGGCAAGGGCCTTCTCGTCGGTCCCCTCGCCAGTATCGAGTCGATCAAGCACTCCTTGGTCGCACGGAAGAAGTACCCGGTGCTTCATCAGGCGGCGGCCTATATGGCGACGGTCGCCATCCGCAACCAGGCCACGCTTGCGGGAAACATCTGCAATGGCTCCCCCTCAGCCGAAACCGCACCGGCCTTGATCGTACTGGACGCGGAGGTTCGCATAGTCGGGCGAGGCGGAGAGCGCATCGTCCCGGTCGAGGCCTTCTTTACCGGGCCCGGGTCGACGGTCTTGGAGCCCGACGAAGTGGTGGCTGAACTGCGGATACCGGAGCCGCCGTTGGGCGGCGGCGCCTACGAGAAGCACAGCCTGAGAAGGATGGACGTCGCGATGGTGGGCGTGGCTGCGCTGATCGTTCCGGAGGGCGAAGCCTGCGGGGATGTGAGGATAGTGCTGAGCGCCGTTGCGCCGACGCCCATCAGAGCCAAGAAAGCGGAGAGCATCCTGCGGGGGCAGGTCCCTATGGAAGCTCTGATCGAGGAGGCAGCTCGGGCAGCCGCCGAAGAATCTCGTCCGATCACCGATCTCCGCGGCAGCGCGCAGTCCCGAAGGAACATAGTGGAGACGTTGACCAACCAGGTGATCCACCAGGCGTTGAGAGCCGCGAAGCTGGGGGTCCGGTAGATGGCCGAGCTAGCACAGACGATGATGAAGATCTCGCTCACGGTAAACGGAAAGAGCTACGAATTCGAGGTCGAGCCCCAGGAGACGCTGGTCCAACTCCTCAGAGAAAAGCTGCGGTTGATGCGGACCAAGGAAGGCTGTGGCGTAGGCGAGTGCGGTTCCTGCACCGTCATCATGGACAAGAAAGCGGTGGCATCGTGCCTGGTGCTGGCGGTGGATGCCGACGGCTCCGAGATCGTCACAACTGAAGGCATGTCGTGCGACAGCGAGCTCCAGCCGATGCAAGAAGTGTTCGTCGATCATCTGGCGCTTCAGGCGAGGATCGGGGTATCGACCCTGAGCGCGCGCCAGGAGTACCTCACGTTCTGTCACCTCTGCTGCGGTCATTGTGCCGTCAAGGTGACGGTGGCGGACAATGTCATCGTCGACATGGCTCCGGACCTCGAGAGCGGCCTGTCCAACGAACAGTGTGTCTACAAGAAGGGGCGGCTCTCGATCCCCGAGATCCACAGTCATCCCGACCGGTTGCTCTACCCTCTCAAGAGGGCGGGAGCCAGGGGAGAGGGCAAGTGGGAGCGTATCTCCTGGGATGAGGCGCTGGACATCGTCGCCGACAAGTTCAGGACGATCCGAGAGGAATCCGGGCCCGAGTACGTGACGTTTGCCCTCGGTGAGCCACACGGGCTGGAGTTCGCGTTCGCTCAGCGCTTTGCCTCGGTCTTCGGCACCCCCAACGTCACCACTCCCGGTTGGTTCTGCGGGGTGCCGTTCCAGTCGGCCAACGCGTTCACGTTCGGCCAGGGAGCTGTGCCGGACGAAGAAGGAGCTCCGGAACTATTGGTGATCTGGGGTACCAACCCCAACCATACGTCTGGCGGCATTCGCAGGCAGACCGTCACCAAGATCGTGGAGAGCGGAGCCAAGATCGTCGTCATCGACCCCCGTAAGATCGATCTGGCAGGGATCGCCGACCAATGGGTGCAGCCGCGCCCGGGGACCGACGGCGCCCTGGCCATGGGCCTGCTGAAGGTGGTCGTCGAGGAGGAGCTCTACGACAAGCAGTTCGTCGCAGAGTGGACCATCGGCTTCGACGAGCTGAAAGCCGAGCTGGACGCATTCTCCCTGGCCGAGGTCGCGGCGGCCACCTGGGTGCCGGAAGCGGAGATCCAGAAGCTGGCGAGACTCATCGGTGAGAATCACCCCACCTGCTTGCACTGGGGCAACGGAATCGATCAGGGTATCCACCCGTTCCAGACGCACAGGGCCATCTCGATTCTTGCGGCGATAAGCGGCAATCTCAATGTTCCGGGCGGAATCGTACTACCGGATTCCGACACGAACTTCGTCCGCCCGGGTAAGTTCTACCTCTTGAGCAAGCGTCGCGCCTTTGCCGACAAGACCATCGGCAAAGAGTATCCGATGACGCTCGTTTCGACGTCGGTGCCTTCCTGGAGATTGGTGAAAGCGATCCTCGAAGAGAAGCCCTACTTACCCAGGGCGGCGTTCTTCATGCTCACCAATCCGATGACGAGCTTCGTCAACACCAAGGAGACCCGCGAAGCCCTCATGAAGCTCGAGTTCTCGGTGGTGCTCGATCTCTTCATGACGCCGACGGCCGCGCTGGCCGACATTGTTCTGCCGGTCGCCTTCGGGATGGAGCACGACGAGGTCGGCTACTGGCCGGGATGGTACAACGAAGTGAGGGCCCATCCCAAGGTCGTCGACCCGCCGGGGGAATGCTGGCCCGACACCAAGATCATCAACGAGCTCGCGAAGCGGCTCGGCCTGGAGGACTTCTGGGAAGAGGACCACGAGGCGCTCGATGCGTGGCTCGCTCCCAGCGGGCTCACCTTCGAGGATCTGAAGCACCACCGGACCCTGCTGCCCAAGAAGGCGTACAGCAACGCCAACCTTCGGACGCCCTCGGGCAAGGTCGAGATAGTCGCTCAGTCGCTCGCCGATATCGGCCTAGCTGTGCTGCCCTCCTGGCGAGAGCTCTCGGCGATACCTGAGATACCGGACGAATATCCTCTGCTGTTCACGAATTCCAAGTCCGAGATCTTCATCGGCACGAGCTACAAAGGTGTGCCGACTCTGCGCGCGATGCGACCTGAGCCTATGGTCCAGATGAACCCGGCTACCGCCGGAGACCTGGGGTTGAAGGATGGGGACGAGGTCTACATCGAGACGAAGATCGGAAGGGTCAAGCAGCGGTTAGTGTTCGACCCCGACATCGATCCCCGAGTGGTGTTTGTCGATTTCGGCTGGTGGTTCCCCGAGGACCCGTCGGGGGATCTCGGTTGGGACACGGCGAACATCAACATGTTGACCAGCGACACCGAACCTATCGATCCGGCAGTCGGGGTGATGATCTTGCGGGGAGTTCCTTGTCGGGTGTATAGGGTCTAGACGCGTCGGAACAAAGGGGGCCTGTTGGAGTCCAAGTTCTTGCACTGGCTCGAGGAGTTGAACAAGGATCACGGCGACCTGGTAGGCAAGAAGTGCGCAAACCTCGGGGAACTGACCAACGGCGGGTTCCGGGTGCCTCCGGGTTTTGCGCTGTCTCTGGATGCTTATGACGCCTTTCTTCACGGCACCGGGGTCTTACGTGAGATCCAGCGGTTCTTCGCCACCTTCGACGCCGATCCCACAAACCCGAAGGAGATCGGTAAGTTCGGTGAGGCGGCGACATCCGTGCAGGCCCTGGTGGAGGATGCACGGATGCCGGTCGACATGGAGGCAGCCGTCGCGGAGCGCTATGACGCGCTGTGCGAGAGAGCCGGTATCAAGAACGTGAAGGTTGCCGTTCGATCGGCGGGGCCGGCGAGCCATCCGGGGCAATACGACAGCTTCCTCGACGTGCAGGGGCCGGAGGATGTTGTGCGCAACATCGTCAAGGTATGGGCCAGTACGTTCAACGCGCGGTCCATCGCCGCCCGCGCCCGCAAAGGACTACCATTGGATCGAGATCCCATCGGGGTGTGCGTGCTCCAGATGGTGAACGCCCGCGCTGCCGGGGTCATGTTCACGGCAGAGCCGACAACCGCGGATACCTCCAGGCTCACTCTAGAGGGCAGCTGGGGTCTCGGGGAAAGTGTCGTGAGCGGATCCGTCAACCCTGATGTTTGGCTCGTCGACAGAACGAAGTTCGCGATCATAGACCGCCGGACCGGCTCTGGACCATCCGGCGACGCCGAGAAGTCGCAGAGTTGCCTGAGCGATGAAGAGGTCATCGAGTTGGCCAGGATCGGGGCGCGAGTAGAGCAGCATTTTGGTGCGCCTCAAGACATCGAATGGGCGGTGGAGAGCGAGCCGTCCGACGACAAGTTCTACCTTGTACAGACCAGGAACGAGAAATTCTCCATACGGTTCGCAGGCTTCTAAACAAAGGGGGCGTCAGATGTCAGGTTATTACTCGGAAGGCCCGATGAGCAATTGGGTCGAAGACCGGGATATGGCCTTACTCGATAAGTACCGTGTATGGATCCTCGATCGAAAGGAAACGCTGAGTTCGATAACCCCCTTTGATCTCTGGTGCTGCCAACACAACTACAATAACCGGGGCCTGCAGTTCGGCCACGAGGCCATGTCGATCCCCGGCTGTAAGGGGTACGACTGCAGGCTGAAGGACGGGTGGGCATACGTCGCCGTCATACCTACCACCGATGGAGAGAAGGCGAAGCGCGAGGTCATCTGCGCGGAGCGCCTGGCGCCCTGGATCGAGGACTTCGACAGGGAGTACCAGAAGTACAAGGACGCGCTGATGGAGCGCTACCTGCCCTACCAAGCGATAGACATGGAGTCGCTCGAGGATTACGAACTGCAGGATGCGTTCGACGACTGGATCGAGCTCTATCGACGCGGCGGGAACTGGCATATGGTGTGGCTCCTCGCCTTCGCGAAGATATACACGATGTTCGACGAAATGTGCCAGAAGGAAGCCGGGTTCGGAGTGGACGACCCGCTGTTCAGCGATCTCATGGCCGGGTTCGAGCAGAAGATGATGGAAGGCGATCGCGGTCTCTTCAGACTCGGGATCAGGGCGCGCGATCTGGGTCTGGAACCGCTCTTCAACGAGACTCCGAACAACGACGAACTGCATCTCAAGCTCGAAAAGACAGAAGCCGGGCGGACCTGGCTGAAGGAGCTGGGAGACCACCTCTGGATCTACGGCTGGCGTTCGGCCGAGAACTGGGACTGCGGCCGTCCTTCTTGGGTTGAGAAGCCGAGCCTTTCTTTTCCCTCCATTCGGCGTTTCATGGCTCGCCCCGCCTTCCCGCCGGATAAATTGCGTCCGAGCTTGATCGCAAAGCGGGAAGCCTCGGAGAAGGAAGCCCTCTCACGTGTAGCCGAGGAGAAGAGACCGGAGTTTCTCAAGCTCATGCGAGCTGCCCAGAAGTGTGGCCCCATCGATCAGGACCATGTGTTCTACTGCGAGCACTACGGCAACGCCTTGGCGCGCAAAGTCACCAAAGAGGTTGCCAAACGGTTCGTGGCGCAAGGGGTGATCGACGAGCCGGATGACATCTACTTCATGTTGCCGGACGAGATCAGTTTCAGGATCCTGGGCCGGTATCCCGCCCACGAATTGGTCACGATCCGCAAGAAGCAGCACGCGGAGTTCCGGGCTGCGGACCCCGAACCCTACATCGGGGACCCGACCGCCATACCGTGGGCTCTGGCCAGCAGCCCGATGCTCCGCGCTACCGTCGCGTCTCTCCCCCGGGTGAGGCCCGAGCTCGGCGCCGACCTGTACGCGACCGTTTCCACCCCCGGCGTGGTCGAGGGAGAGGTATGCGTGATTCGTGACGCGACTGATTTCGACAAGTTCCGTCCGGGGGCGATCCTGGTCGCCAATCTGACGACCACGGCGTGGACTCCGCTCTTCAGCTTCGCCAAAGCGATAGTCGTCGATGTCGGCGGAGTGCTGAGCCACTCGGCGGTGCTGGGCCGGGAGTACGGCATCCCGGTACTCGCGGGCTGCGAGCAGGCTACGAAGAAGTTGAAGGATGGCATGAGGATCAAGGTCGACGGCGACCTCGGCGCGGTGTGGATTCTCGAGGAGTAGGTACGTTAGGAGGCACTTCGACCAGCGATCATACGGAGCCCCGGTCGTCGAAAGTCCTGCGTGCCGACCTTGGCAGCGCGGCCCAGTCGGTATTGGCAGCCTCTTCCAGCACGGCCAGGAACGCTCGCACGGCGGGAGAGCGATAGACGTCGGGAAGGTAGACCACGTCCACCTCCATCTTCAAAGGTCCCTCGCGAAGGGGCACTTCGATCAGCCGGCCGGCCGCGAGTTCGGCTCGGGCGTCGGGCTCGAAAAAAAAGGCCAAAGCTGCCCGTTCGGCCGTGTACTGTTTCATGAGCTCGAGCGATCCGGTCTCCAGGGTGACGGCGGGGACGACGCCGTAATCGGCCAACCGCTGGCGGAGGGCACTTCCGGCGCCGGAACCCGGCTCCCGAAACACGAAAGGCTGTCCTTCGAGGTCCTTCCAGCTGACGTCATTCCGACCCGCGAAAGGATGGTCGGGCCCTGAAGCCATGATGAACTCCACGTGCCACAGTGGTCTGACGTGCAGCTGAGGCGAGTAGGCCTGGCGACCCACGACCGCTAGGTGGTAGGCGAGGGTCTCGACGCCCCTGACCGCTTCCTGCGAGGTGCCGTCCCTCAGCACCACGGTGACTCCTGGGTGCGCTTCCTCGAAAGCCGTGATGGTTGACATGAGGAAGCGGGCAGACATTTTTGTCGCCCCGACCCGCAATTCGTAGCGGCCCGCTCGTCCCAGATCTTCGAGGGCTTGTTCGAGCCTATCCGCCGCCTCAAAGACCGATCGGGCCTGCTCGTACAAGATCTCACCTTCTTGCGTCAGCTTCACTCCCCTACCTGCTTTCTGAAAAAGGCCGATCTTGTGGTAGGACTCAAGACCGCGGATCGCGTGGGTTACCGCCTGGGGAGTGATGGAGAGCACCTCGGCGGCTCGGGCGAAGCCACCCTCCCGGGCCGCGGTGTAGAAGATGCGGAATTGGTTGAGGTTGAGAAACACTTGAGACTCCCGCCGTCCGAAAGCCCGATACTAAAGCATAGCTTGACTAAACCTCAATACTACTCCATTGTGCCGGCGGACGTTTGCGGTGATGATGCTACCCATGGATACAAAGTATGACGGCATCATAATCGGAGCTGGGCCCAACGGATTGTGCGTGGGTGCCTACCTGGCAAAAGCTGGTCAGAAGATCCTGCTCTTGGACAGAAGAGTGGAGATCGGGGGAGGGCTGGCCACCGAGCAGGTGACCATCCCCGGCTTCCTGCACAACACCCACGCCGTGTATCAGGCGATGGTCGACTATGCCCCTATCTTCGCCGACCTTCGTCTGGAAGAGG
Source organism: bacterium (assembly GCA_043801935.1). GTDB lineage: Bacteria > Actinomycetota > Thermoleophilia > RBG-16-64-13 > RBG-16-64-13 > JAZDLO01. Next base: position 3,158 of record JAZDLO010000050.1, on the reverse strand, counting down.
ACTACGGCCTGCAGTTCATCAAACCGGACGTCGTGATGTCGATGCCGATGCTCGATGGTCGGGCTCTCAGCATCTACGCCGACCCGGAGCAGACCTGTGCCTCGATTGCCAAGATATCCCCCAAAGACGCTGAGGCGTACCGGGAGACGTATCACTTGTTCCGCAGGTTCATGGACGAGTTCTTGGCCCCCGCGACATACGTGCGCGCGCACGGGGCGTTCGAGGCGATCGTCAAGATGGAGTCGTACGAGCTCACGCGCGAGTTGCGGACCTTCCAGGAGAAGACGCCGCTTCAGATCGTCGACGAGATCTATGAGAATGAGCATGTGCGGGCGCTCATGCTCTATGCCGCGTGTAAATGGGGTCTCGACTACGACCTCGAAGGACTCGGTTTTCTAGTCCCCCTCTACCTTGATCGCGCTGCGAACTATCAGCTCTGCGTGGGAGGTTCGCACCGGCTCTCGCATGTTATCAGCAAGTTCATCTACGACCAGGGCGGCATGATCTGGGGAAGCGCCGTCATCAAGCGGATCATTGTCGAGGATGGGGCCGCCAAGGGAGTCGAGCTTGCTGATGGACAAGTGGTCGAGGCCAACTGGGTGGCCAGTACCATCGACCCCTACCAGACTTTCCTGGACTACGTGGGCGAAGACAATCTAAGTCAGGAGTTCGTCGTCCGGACCAATGATTTCAAGTGGGAAAGTATGAGCCTGTTCGTGGTGAGCATGGCATTGACCGAACCGCCGGACTTCTCCGCTGCTGCGGCCAACCCCGACATCAACCGTTCGTTCATCAACTTCATCGGGTGCGAGACCGAAGATGAACTGATCGCCCATTTCGACGCCGTGCGGCGGGGTGAGCTCCTTGATGGCGGGTTCAACTGTGCCTTTCCCAGTGCCCACGATCCGACCCAGGCTCCAAAGGGCAGACACACCGGGCTCATCTCGCAGCACGCGCCGTACAAGCTCCATGGCGATCCAGAGCACTGGTGGAAGATGCGGCAGGAGCACGCCGGGCGCCTCATGGGTACGCTTGAGCGGTATGCACCGAATATCGGTGAGGAGAAGATCCTCGCTCATTACGTCTGCAGCCCCCTCGATATCGAGAACAAGTTTTGGAACATGAAAGAAGGCTCGATCAAGGTGGGCGGATACTATCCGCTGCAGATGGGTTACAACCGTCCCAACGAGTTCTGCTCGCGCCACCTCACCCCCATCCAGAATCTATACCTGGGGGGAGCAAGCGTCTTCCCCGGCGGCCTGGTCCTTTTTGGCAGCGGTTACAACTGTGCCACCGCCATATGTGAGGATCAGGGCATCGATCCCTGGTGGCAGATCCCGCCCTATGTACAGGAGGCCATCGACAAGGGTCTTCTCTAGACGAACGAAATACTTGCGGCGCAGCTGCACAAGGAGGACGGCACCATGAAGGTCAACTCTACGGGTTTGGGAAAGACGACCCTCACCGCGCACATCTCCGGTCTTACCCCCGGTGACGAGCCCGGCATTCTGACCATGAAGATCGAGTCGACAGAACCGGTGCACTGGTTCATCACCTGCGCCATGGAGCCCAAGGACATCCGTACCGCCATCAAGATGGTGCTGAAGCCGACCGCTCTCTTACGAATCATCAGGATGGCAGCGGGGCTCACCCGGAAAGACGTCGACCTCGAGGCAGCGGTGGAGGCGGAGCAGAATGGCTGACGTGGTCTATGACGCCATAGTGGCCGGGGGAGGACATCACGGGACCATCATCGGCTGCTATCTCCAGAAGGCCGGACTGAGGACGGCTATCTTCGAGAGACAGATGGAGATCGGCGGCGGAGCCTGCGTGGAGGACCTACCCGCTCCCGGCTTCGTCCAGAACCCCTGCGCACACTACACTCGCTTCTGGACGCACCCTGCGTACAAGGAATTCGACCTGAGGAGCAAGGGGCTCACTTACGTCTTTCCCGAGGCCAATCAGGGAATGGTGTTCGATGATGAGACCTGCTACGTCGGCTATTCGTGCCTGAGGGTCGATCCCGAAACCGGGAAAGAGGTGTTCTCGCAGCCCCATTTCGACAAGACGCACCGCGAGATCTCACGTTTCTCCAGCCAGGATGCCGAGACCTATGCGCGGCTTTTCGAGCTCTATCGGGACAAGTGGCGCGGTGCCCTACGGGAATACCGCTACAACCCGCCCACACCCTGGGGCACACCCAACGCGCTGGAGCGCCTGCTCGAGGATCCTGAAAGCGGCATCGAGCCCGTTCATCAGTTCATGAACGGCAAGCAGATCGCCTATGACTTCTTCGAAAGCCCCGAGCTCCGCACCTTGTTCATGCGCGCTTGCGGGACCTCGGCCGCTTGCTACCCCGAGGACGTGATCGGGATACACGGCATGATCCACACCCTGGCCTTGGTGTTCTCCTGGGAATCAGCCTCCGTCGCGCTCGGCGGTTCACACAGCATCTCGCACGCTCTTCAGCGGGCGTTCAGCGAGATGGGGGGCAAGTTCTTCGTCCACCACGAGGTCGACAAGGTATTGGTCGAGAACGGTACCGCCGTCGGGGTGCGTCTGGTCGACGGCAGCGAGGTCAAAGCCACGCAGTTGGTGGTTAGTGATGCGGGCATACCGCAAACCATGTTCCGGCTCCTGGGCGAGGAGTACCTGACTCCCAAGGAGATCCGTCGCGTCAAGAACATCGACTACGATCGCATCGGCGGATGGTATGGGAACGTCGCCCTGCATGAACTGCCGGAATACAAGGCTGCGGCCCATAATCCCGACTGCGGCATGGTGCCCCGCTTGTACGTCGGGCCCAAGGATCCCGACTATGCGCAGTACTACCACGCGGAGGTCATAAGCAAGGGCTGGGGCGACAAGCTCCTCATGCTGACCGGATCGGACAGCATCTGGGATCCGACGAAAGCGCCGGCGGGCAAACATACGATCAACATCGAGGAGATGGCGCCGCCGTTGCGCTTCTACTCCGAGCGGGAGTGGCTCACCAAGAAGAAGGAGTTTGTCGTTTCGGCAGTGAAGAAGTGGGAGCAATTCGCCCCCAACATGACCATGGACAACGTCATCGATGCCTTCATGACCACCCCGTACGATGTGGTGCAGCGCCACCCCGACATGATCCAGGGCAGTTGGTGCTCCGGATCGATGTTCGC
>JAZDLO010000026.1:0-4339 GCA_043801935.1 bacterium | reverse complement strand
GCCCTTCATACTGGGCGGCTGCCCGAACGTGCAGTTTGTGCAGTTACGGTTGGATTACACTTGTCAGGCTATGCGCCAGCGAGGGCCGGCGCAAGGCAGGCGCCGGGGGTGCCGGGAGGAGTAGTCTTGTATGCCGACATACAGCGTTGCCACGACATTCGGCGATGACATATGACTCAAGATAATGTTCTGCAAACGGTTGGCTGCCGAGTCCGAACGGTAAGAGAGCGTCTCGGCATGACCCAGGAGGCTGTGGCCGAGAAGCTCGGTATCCCCCGCTCTGCGGTTTCGGACATCGAGACCGGCAAGCGCGAGCTGTCGGCCACCGAGCTGTTCCGCCTCACGGACCTGTTCGGCGAGTCCCTGGACTATCTCCTCGGCCTGGAGGACGACCAGCCGGAAGAGGAGCTGGTGATGCTGCGCGCCGAAGAAGTAGCCTCGGCGGCGCGAGCCGAAGTCAACCGGTTCATTCACCGCTGCGACGAATACCGGGAGCTGGAGGAGATGACGGGCGAGGTCCGCGAGGCCGACCTTAGGCCGTTGCGCACCATCCTCTCGACGTACGAGCAGGCGTGGAAGCTCGCCGAGGATGAACGCCAGAGGCTGGATCTGGGCTGGCCGCCCGCGCACCAGCTCCTGCCGGTGCTGGAGGAGCGGGTCGGTGTGAAGGTGTTCTTCCTGCCCCTCGGCGCTTCGATCGCCGGGGCGTCGATCAGGAGCCGCAAGTTCGGTCCGGCGATTCTGGTCAACCGGGACGACGTGCCCGGCCGCCGGGTCTTCACCCTGGCCCACGAGTACTTCCATCTGCTGACGGAAGGGCGCATCGCCGGCTCCAAGGGCCCTCAGGCGCTGCACGTCTGCACGCCCAAGGACGCGGACGGCAAGAAGGACCGGGCGGACACGCTGGCGGACCAGTTTGCGGGTCGCCTGCTGATCCCGGCCGAGGCGTTGGTGGAGCAGCTGAAGTCGTTCCAGAAGGCGGACCGGAAAATTGACTGGTTCGACCTCATCCGGCTGGCGCAGAACTTCGGCGTGAGCACGCAGGTGATGCTCTATCAACTGGCGGCGCGGAAGATCATCACCTGGGAAGCGTACAAGCAGATTTACGAGGATCCGGCTTTCCAGGACCGGATCGTGAAGGAACGTGGGGAGGAAGCGGGCCCCGAGCCCCAGCGCTTCGGGCACCTGGCGGTGAAAGCGTACCTCACGGAAGAGATCTCGCGGTCGCGTCTGGCGGAATTGCTCGGGATCAACGTCGCCGACGTGGACGAGGTGGTCAATCGCTACCAGGGCGGTGAGGGCAGGCGCGATGGGATCAAGCTCTCCCTGCCTCGTTGACGCGATGGTGGTGATCGACGGGTTCCAGTACGGGTTCTTCGAGCCGTGCAGATCTTGGAGGAACAGAAGTACTACCGAAGCGGGGGCAGGATCGATGGCTCGGGCCGCAAGCTCTTGCCATAAAAGAAGAAACCCCCGAAGGGGCTTCTTCCCGATAGCCTTGCGGCCATCCACCTCCACCGAAGTGGATTGAGGTATACGGTACACGAATCGGCCGGGCCGTCAAGAGGGAGAATTCAGGGACTTTTTCGATGACCGCCATACTCCTGGACCAGAAGATCAAGGCCGCGCTCGATACGTGGCGTGCCGGAGGCTACGACGGCGCCAGCCCGATCACGCGCCGGCTCCTGGAATTCTGGTTCCGGGAGGAACACCTGCTGGACGACGGGACGGTCTTCACCTTCTACGCCGCCCAGCGCCAGGCCATCGAAGCGCTCATCTACCTCTACGAGAAGTGCGGCTACCGGAACCTCTACGAGCTGGCCAAGGGGTTCGGTGTCCCGCTCCAGTTCGACGTCACCACCGACAACTGGGCCAAGTACTGTTTCAAGATGGCGACGGGCTCGGGCAAGACGTTCGTGATGGCCCTCGCCATCGCCTGGCAGTACTTCAACCGCTTGCACCGGACGGACAACCGCCGCCGCTACACGAGCGACTTCTTGCTCGTCGCCCCCAACCTCATCGTGCTCGACCGCCTCGCTGAGGCGTTCGAAAACAGCGCGATCTTCAAGCAGTTCCCGTTTATCCCGCCCGAGTGGGAGGCCGACTTCCACCTCCAGGTCATCGTCCAGAATCAGGTGACCGCGGCGCACGGCACCGGCACGCTCTACCTGACCAACGTCCAGCAGCTTTACGAACAGGAGGAGGAACGGCCGAAGAACGTACTCCACGAAGCCCTCGGTAGGCCGGTCATCAAGGGGCAGTCGCTCGGCCGAGAGGAACTTCAGGACCGGTTGCTCAAGGAGCGCAACCTCCTCGTCCTGAACGACGAAGCCCACCATGTCCACTCCGACGACCTGGAATGGGCCAAGGCCATCGCCCGGATCCAGGACATAGGCAAGGCGAGGGGCGACGACGGCCTCGTGATGCAGCTCGACTTCTCGGCCACTCCCTACAAGGGCTCCGGCGAGGCACGGCAGTTCTTCCCGCACATCATCTCAGACTACCCGCTTGCCGCGGCGATCCGGGACCGGGTGGTCAAGCGCCCCAAGATCGGCGAGATCGAGAACCCGCCGGCCACGGCATCGAAGGACTTCGTCAAGCAGAACCAACTGCAGATCGACACCGGCGTCGAGGTCTTCCGGCTCTTCCAGAAGGACCTCGCAAAGATCGGCAAGAAGCCGGTGCTCTTCGTGATGACGGACAACACCAAGAACGCCGACAGGGTTGGCGAGTACCTCAGCGCGGCGCACGCGTTGCCGACCCTTGTGATTCACACCGACGCGAAGGGCAGCATCACGAAGAGCTCTCTGGAGGTGGCACGGGAGGCTGCCCGCTCGATCGACGCCAATCAGTACCACGCGATCGTCAGCGTGATGATGCTCAAGGAAGGGTGGGACGTGAAGAACGTCTGCGTCATCGTCCCGCTCCGCTCCTACGAGTCGAGCATCCTCGCCGAGCAGACCTTGGGCCGTGGGCTCCGCCGGATGACGCCGGACGAGATCTGGGAGGAGAAGCTTGTCGTCATCGACCATCCGAAGTTCCGGGCGCTCTGGCAGGCGGAGATCCAGAACGAGGACCTCGATATCGAGATCACCACAGCCAAGAGGGTCTACGAGGCCAGCAACCCCATCGCCGTAGACATGGCGAAGATGCGGTACGACGTCAGCTTCCCGGTCCTCTCCGGCGGCATTACGCGCGACGTGCGCCGGGTCGCGGACCTCGACGTCGGCAAGCTCCCCCGCAAGCCTTTCGTCTTCCGGGACATCAAACTTCCGAAGGTGATGTACACCGAGAAGGACTTGCTGACGCAACGGACGGAACTGCAACGGGAAATCGCCTTCGACTACACCGACCGTTACGACGTCTTCCTGACGGGCGTGACGAAAGCCGTGCTCGCGCGTTGCGCGGCGTCGGCGCAGTTCGCCGAGGTGGTGCCGAAGGTGCGGGCCTACATCGAGGAGAGGTGTTTCGATCGCCCGGTGGATATGAGCGATCCAGATGTCGTACGGAAGCTGAACTTCCTGCCGGTGCGGGAGTGGCTGCGGGACGTCTTCACCGACGCGATCCTGAAGCTGGAGGTCGTCACCGAGCCGTACGAGATGGCCGGGACGTTCGCGGCGAGCGCGACATCGCCGTTCCACACGTCGGAACCTGTCCATCAGGCAAAGAAGACCGTCTTCGAGCAGCTCCCGTATCCGAGGAACAGCGCGTTCGAGCGGGACTTCATGGTGTACCTCGACGACCAGAAGCAGAAGGAAGTGTTGGCGTACACGAAGGTCCTCGTCCGTATGCCGCTCCGGATCCCGTACCACGACGCGGATGGCTACCTGCGTCACTATCGGCCGGATTTCATCGTGAAGACCGCCGATGGTTTCTGGCTGATCGAGACCAAGGGCGCGGGGTGGGACAAGCAGGGAGAAGTGGAGTTCAAGGTCGGCTCTGCCCGGGAGTGGTGCGCGCGGGTGTCGGAATTCACCAAACAGCCGTGGCGGTACGCGAAGGTCGTGGATACTGATTTCGCCCGCTTCCAGAGCCTGCCCTTGAAGCAGCTACTGGACGCGGTAGAGCAACCGGCGTAACGGGAAGGATGCACGGGTATGACGTGCCTTTTTTATCCTCTTGGGCTTCGGTGTTTGTTCGGGTATCGTCTATGAACGCTGCGACCCTGCAACTGGTCCTCCCCGAGCGGCTCCAGCGCTTCGTGCCCGCCGCGCGCCGCGGGCTCGCGTTCGGCATCCCGGCGCTCGACGCGCTGCTCCCGCTGGGACTCCCGCGTGGGCAGATCACCGCGCTGGACGCGCCGCTCGGGAGCGGCGGAACGGCGCTCCTCCTCGCGCTG
>JAZDLO010000016.1:0-28019 GCA_043801935.1 bacterium | reverse complement strand
GGAAGCGGAGTATCCCGAGGTGGTCGAGCGGCTACGAAGCCTGCTCTAGTCGGTGCCGCGCTTGAAGGCTCCCTTTATCCCGCCGGTCGACTGCTGGATGGTCGCTTCCGCCTCGGGGCCCACGAAGGCCACGTCCTTGCCCAACTCGATGGACATGGGAGTGGGAAGGAACGAGCGACCCCCGAAGGTGTCTGAGAAGAGACCGCCGGAAAGCTCGTACCCTTCCACTGCTCCGGTGTGCTCGTCGAACTGGAAATCCTCCACCTTGCCCAACTCCTTGCCTTCGGTGGTCTGGAGGCGGAGACCGCGGATGTTCTTCCCTTTGTCGAGCACGCTCTTGATATCAGGGGCTTGGCCGGCCTTTACCACGTCTCCCGCGGCGTTCAGGACCACGGAATCCGGGCCGATAGCCTGGAGAGCCGTCCAAGGCGCCACCTTGGTGCTTTTGAGCAGACCCTCGGAAATGACGAAACCCAGTACCTGTTTGCCGGGTTGATCGACCACCAGGTCCTTGATCTTTCCTACCGCCTGCCCACCCTCGCGCACGATCACCGGCCGTCCTATCACTTCACCCGCTTTGACCACCGCGCACCTCCTCTCAGCTGAACAGATGAGTAGTCCCCGTGAGTTCCAGCACGAGCACCACGACGATCACCAGCACGATCAGTGCCGCTACGTCCCACCAAAGTCGACTGGTCTTTTTTCCTAGGAACCTGGGCATCCATGCCTCCGTTGGCGTGACTATGCTCGCGCTCGATCAGAGCTTCATTCCATTGTATACAAATCGCGGCCGCTGGGAAGAAGGGAACACACGCGTACGAGCGCCTTGATCGACCCATGCTCGGCCGGAGGCCGAAGAGGGAGGGATCGTGACCAACCACCTTGCGGGAGAGACCAGCCCCTATCTTCTTCAGCACGCCGACAACCCGGTGGACTGGTATCCGTGGGGCCCTGAAGCCCTGGGCCGGGCGAGCGACGAGGGCAAACCCATCTTCTTGAGCATCGGCTATTCCGCGTGTCATTGGTGCCACGTGATGGAGCGGGAGTCGTTCACCGACCCTGAGACCGCCGCTTTCTTGAACGAGCACTTCATAAGCATCAAGGTCGACCGGGAGGAAAGGCCCGACCTCGACGCGATCTACATGGAAGCGGTGACGGTACTCACTGGGCGCGGAGGCTGGCCGCTCAGCGCCTGGCTCACCCCGGATGGGGCTCCATTCTACGGGGGCACCTATTTCCCAGAGTCTCCGCGGTTCGGAACGCCCTCGTTCCGCCAAGTTCTCGAGGCGCTCGTCGACATATGGGAGACCCGCCCCGAGGAACTCCAGCAAGCCGCTTCTCGGATGCTGACGCATCTCGCTCGCGACGAACACGAGCCAGACGAGCGCATGCCCCGGGAGGCAGCGCGCCCCGACCAGGTCATCGAGCGAGCGCTCGGCGGTCTTCACACTTCCTACGACCCGGTGAACGGCGGATGGGGTGGCGCCCCCAAGTTCCCGCAACCCCTGATGCTGGAACCCCTTCTCGCCCGCCAGACCCTTGGCCATCAACCTGAACTTCAGGTCGAGATAGAAACCACCCTCGATGCCATGGCGGCGGGGGGCATCTACGATCATTTGGGCGGAGGGTTTCATCGCTACTCCACCGACGAGCGCTGGCTCGTCCCCCACTTCGAAAAGATGCTGTACGACAACGCCCAGCTTGCCCGCTGCTATTTACATGCCTGGCAGCTGACCAGGAAGCCCCGCTATCGAAGGGTGGTCGAGGAGACGCTGGAGTACCTCCTGCGCGAGATGAGCCACTCCGATGGAGGCTTCTTCAGCGCCCAGGACGCGGATTCAGAGGGAAAAGAGGGGATCTTCTACGTGTGGACTCTAGAAGAACTTCGGCGAGCCCTCGGTCCCGAGGAGGCCGACCTTGTTGCTGCCACGTACGGCATGACGGCGCAGGGCAACTTCGAAGGCGCCAACATCCTCCACATGGTCGTCGACCCGGCGGAGAACGCCGGCCTAGTGGCGGCGGCGCGAGCCAAGCTCCTCGCCGTCCGCGAGGACCGGGTGCGCCCGGCCCGAGACGAGAAGATCCTGGCCGGATGGAACGGTCTTGCGCTCACCGCCTTGGCCGAAGCCGCCCGAGCTCTCCCGTCCGAGCGATACCGCGAAGCCGCCGAGCACGCTGGCGACTTCATAGTCCGCGAGTTGGTGCGACCTGGCTACCGGGTCTTCCACTCATGGAAGGACGGCCTGGCGTCGGGCAACGGTTTTCTGGAGGACTATGCCGCCCTGGTGGAAGGGCTTCTTGCTCTCTATCAGACCACCTTTGTCGAGCGCTGGTTCGTCGCCGCGCAAGGCCTCACGGACGCGATGCTCGAGTTCTTTCGTCGCCCTGCAGGCGGCTTCTTCGACACCAGTTCCGATCATGAGACGCTCATCACCCGGCCGCGCTCGATACAGGACAGCCCTACCCCCAGTGGCAACTCCCTGGCAGTCACGGTCCTGCTCAAGATGGCTGCCTACACCGGTGAGAGCACCTACTCGACCCTCGCCGAGGAGACCCTCGGCCCTATTGCATCGGTGGCTGAGCGTGCGCCCCTCGCTGTCGGTCAGTGGCTTTCGGCGTATCATCTGGCCGACAGCGGCCTCACCGAGGTCGCGGTGGTGGGCGACATGGACCACCCTAGGACCAAAGCGCTTCTCTCAGTGGTGAACAGCTCGTTCCGCCCCGCACAGATAGCAGCCGCCCGCCCACCCGCAGCCGCGTCCAGTGTCCCCTTGCTCGCCGGGCGGGAGCCTCAGCCCGACGACTGGGCTGCCGCCTGGGTCTGCCGCCGTTCGACCTGTTCAGCCCCCACGAGCGATCCCGAGGAGTTGCGGGCCCTACTGGACCAGTCCACGCCCTGAGGGGTCCTGCTCCCGCTGCACAGCTGCAGCGGCTGGGGCATCATTCCACGAACTCGATGTGCACTTCCTTCACGTCCCACAGGGGCTCGATCTTCTCGGCTATATCGGCCCTGATGACCGCCGCGAACTGGTGGTCGGCCGGCAGACCGGCCACGATGCGTACCACCCCGTCTTCGAACTGGATGTCCTTGATGAGGTCGGTGCGCACCACGTCCAGGCCGTGAAGGGGGTTCATCACGTGGCGAAGGCGTCTCTTGATCACCTCCACGGTGGTGGGCTCCCGCTCTTCGATGAGCCCGTGCTTTTCCTCATAGTCTCGGACTGCGGCCCGCAGGCCCTCCACCGCCAGAACCGAGCAGTGCGCCTTGAGCGGGGGCAGCCCGCCCAGCTGTTCCGACGCCTGCTTCCAGGTGATCCGCTTAGCTTCGGAAATAGTCTTGCCCTTGGCCATCTCGGTGATGATCGATCCGGTGGCGATGTTCGACGCACATCCGTACGACTCGAACTTCACGTCTTCTAGCACCTTGGTGTCGTCGTTCACCTTGATGTACACGGCCACCATGTCGCCGCAGGCCGGACTGCCTTCGGTCGACTTACCGTCGGGATTCTCGATCGTGCCCACGTTGCGTGGGTTGCGAAAGTGGTCCAGCACCTTGTCGCTGTAGGGAAAGGCCATGCTATCGCTCCTTCTCGTCGGCCGGCATCAACGGACTGATGGCCCGTAACTCTCGCACCACTTCGCTGATCGTGTCGACCACTCCGTCGACCTCCTCCTCTGTGGTGAAGCGTCCCAGGCTGAAACGCACCGAACCATGCGCCCGCTCATGGTCGCCGCCGATGCCCATGATCACGTGGCTGGCCTCCAGGGATTTGCTGAAGCAGGCCGAGCCGGTGCTCACGGCGTAGCCGCGCATGTCGAGCTGTAGGGTGATCGATTCGCCCTCCACGTAGTGGAAGGTTATGTTGGCGTTCTGAGGAAGGCGCCGGCTGCGATGCCCGTTCAGGGTGGTGTGCGTGATCTCTGAGAGCGCTCGATCGAGCAGGCGATCACGCAGCTCCCGGATCCGCTCGGTCTCTTCATCAGTGACCAGTTCGGCTGCTGTGGCGAAGCCGACGGCCGAAGGGATATCCTCCACCCCGGCCCTGCGGTTGAACTCTTGAAAGCCGCCGTCCATCCATTTCGCGAGAGGAGTGCCGCTGCGCAGGTAGAGACCGCCGATCCCTTTGGGACCGTGAATGGTATGACCCGCCACCGTCATCAGGTCGACCGGCACCCTGCCCACGTCCAGTGGCAGCCGGGTGAAGGTGTGGGTGGCGTCGGTGTGAAAGAGAACCTCTTTTTCCTTACAGATCCTGGCGATGCTCTCCACATCCTGAACGGTCCCGATCTCTTGGTTTGCGTGTTGCACGGAAACCAGGATGGTATCCCGACCAATGGCCTTCTCCACAGCCGCTGGATCCACGAGCCCCTCCGCATCCACCTCGAGCACGGTCGCGCGGAAACCCTGCTTTCCCAGAGCAGCCGCCGTGTTCAGCACGGGGAAATCCTCGATTCGTGAAGTTATGAGGTGCTTGCCCTTCTTCTCCCCGAGCGCCATCGCGACGCCCTTGAGAGCCATGTTGCTGGACTCGGTGCTCCCGGAGGTAAAGACGAACTCCTCGACCTGAGCGCCCAACCTGCCCGCCAACGAAGCCCGAGCCCGGTCCAGCCCTTCTCGTGACTCTATCCCCATGGAATAACCGAACTCCGAGGTGGCTACAGCATAGGTGTCGAAAAAGTACGGCCGCATCGCCTCCAGCACGCGCTCATCCAGCCTCGTGCCCGCTGAATTGTCCAGGTAGATGGTCTCGCCGAACATGGCAGCTCCTAAATGAACAAGGTGACGGTGGAGTGGCGCGCTTCTTCGATGTAGGTACCGACGGCGCAGTATTCGCCGATGAGATCCTGGCGAAGGTCTTCGGCCTTGACCCCCATGATGTCCATGGTCATGTCGCACGCGAAGATCTTGCCCCCCAGCTCCTTGAAGTCCTGAGCAAGACGCTCGAGCGATACGACGCCGGCCCGCTTCATCCGACGCTTCACCATCCATTTGCCCAGGCCGAACATGTGCATCTTGGAGAGCGGACCGCTGTCCAGCCCACCTTTCTTCAGGCGCGTGAGACCCCAGAAGGTAAAGTAGAGGGAGACTTCCATGCCCATTGCCAGCGCCCCGTTACCGATGATGAAGGCGCTGTAGATCTTGTCAAAGTCACCGCTGTGCACGACGATGGTCGTCTTCTCCATCCCCGGCGGCTCCGTCTCCAGGGGCGCTCCGGCACGCGTCGTCACCGCTGTATCCGGATGGTCCACGTGTCCCCCTCCTCTTCGACGCTCAGCAATTCCAGTCTAAGGGCCTTCACAGCCAGCGGTATCTCTTTCTTTGAAGACGGGTGGGTGCCTACGACTTCCACTACATCACCCGGGACCGCCCGCCGCAAAGCCTTGCGCACTTCGACCAGGGGGACCGGACACGTCTCCCCCCGTACATCGAGTCTCATCTCAGCCACTCGCCTGTCCTCCCCTTGAGTAACCCGAACGAGCCGGCACGGCCGGTCCGTTATTGGCTACCCGCGCCGGCGCGGCCATAAACAAAAGGCGCCGGTCTCCCGGCGCCTTGATGTCGTGTACGAGACCGGCTTTCGGCCCGGCCGCGGGCAAGCCCTGTGACGCTACCAGCGCGAGCCTCCGCCCCGGCTGCCGCCGCCGCCGCTATAGCCGCCGCCGCCACCGCCATAGCCCCCGCCCCCGCCGTAACCGCCCCCGCCGCCACGCCCGCCGCCGAAGCCACCCGGCTTGCGTTGCTCTTGCTCACGGGCGTTGTCGACGTTGATGGCGCGGCCGTCGAGATCGAGCCCATTGAGAGCGGCCTTCGCAGCTTCCCCTTCTTCGGGCGTGCTCATCTCGACAAACGCGAAGCCCTTCGGGCGACCGGTCTGCCGATCGGTGATGAGGTTGACCGACACGACCTCGCCGTGTTCGCCGAAGGTCTTTTCCAGGGTTTCTTGGGTGGTGCCGTAGGAGAGGTTGCCGACATACAGTCTTGCCGTGCTCATCATGTCCTCCACAGATCCCGGTAACAGAACCGCATGCGGTCGGATGCGCCTGCGGACGAACGAGCTGATGAAGCACTCTGCACGTCGCGGGGAGAGCTTCCTATCGATGCAGTTTAATCATACTGATCAACGTGCAAGTAATGCAAGCGCTCTATCGGCAGCGCATCACCTACCGTTGGAGTGGGTATGACCCCTCCGGACGGCCGCCCAGTCGCAGGAGTGCCGAAGCCCGTGATGCACCGTGTGAATGGATGCATATTCCCAGAAGAAAAGCTGCGCCTCGATGGATGACGGCCGTCTTCCCCGGGCGCTGGACCGACTACCGCAGATCCGGGAATGGGTCGGCTCCCGCCGGCCGGCATTCTTCCTCGACTTCGACGGAACTCTGGCCCCCATCGTCGCCCATCCTGACCTGGCCGAACTGCCGCTGCCGGCCAGGGAACTGCTGAGTCGCGTCGCGCGGAGCCATGTAGTATGCGTCGTATCCGGGCGTGGCTTGGAGGATATTCAGCGCAAGATCGGGCTCGCCTCGCTCTATTACGCTGCCGACCACGGTCATCGGATCGTAGGGCCTCCCGGGTCTGGTGTGGTGCTGGAGGTAGGGGGAGAGGCACGGGGCCGGCTTGAGGCGGCGGCACGGGAGCTCGTCCGTCGACTGAGCCGGGTCGACGGCGTGGTAGTGGAGGCGAAGGGGCTCTCGGCGTCGGTGCACTACCGCTCGGTCGCGAAGACCGACAGACCCGTGGTCGCGGGTACCTTCGTAGAAGTGGCCGCCGAGTTCCCGGAGTTGCGCTCCACCGAGGGCAAGCTCGTCTATGAATTGAGGCCCGATGTGCCCTGGGACAAGGGCCGGGCGACGCTCTGGCTGCTCCGGCGACTGGGCCTGGGGCGAGCGGATGTGTGCCCTCTCTGCCTCGGCGACGATCTGACCGACGAAGACATGTTCCAGGCGGTGGCCGGTTGGGGCGTGAGCGTGGTGGTCGGCGATCCCGGCCGCCCGACGGGGGCCCGCTACCGGCTGCGCGACCAAGGCGAGGCGCCAGCACTCATCCAGGCGCTGGCCGGCCACGGTGGCGCCCTCGATGGCGGCCACGGTGGCGCCCTCGATGGCGGCCTGAGTCATGACGACGACTAGTACCGATTCGTGTTAGGGTACAGGCTTCTCGTAGGCAAGGAGACGTCTCAAATGGTCGAGTTTGCGATCAAAGACTGCGCACTGGCCAACATCGCTACTGGTCGCCGCGCGCAGACCCTGCGCGGATTGCGTGATGTAATCCGCGATGTCCACCCAGGCTGCATCTACCATCACTTCTGGGGGACGCTGTTGCGACCGCAGTTCTCCGACCGGGAGTACAACAACGACTTCGCGACCTGGTGCCACCACGGTCTCCACGACAACAAGGCCGCCGAGCGTCTGGGCGTGATCGACCCCGCGGACTACGCCGACCTGGAGGACTTGCGCCAGGAACTGATCGACGTGATCGAGGAACGGCTCGACGAGACCGAGATCATGCTTTTTACGGGGCCGGACCAACAGTTCCATTTCGTACGCTCGGTCATCGTGGTCTTCGACACCCACCGGCGCTTGACCCATCCGGCGGAACTGGTGGGCGCTCTGCCCGGGCTTTCGGTAGGAAGTGTGTTCTACCATTTCATCGACGCGCGCCGTCGCGAGCCTATCGGGGTCGATGATTTCCGCGCCTGGCTCCTGGGTCTAGGACCGGAATACGAGGGGCTCTGCGCGGCTCTTGGCGAAGTCGAACCTTATTTCGAGTCGCTCTTCGTGTTGCGCGCCCGCCTGGCCGATTTGTTCGCCGAGCGCCTGGGCGCCCCCCAGTCGGCCGCGCCCCCGATCCTCCGGCCGGGAGCCTGAGATGGCCAGACACGTCAAGCAATCCCTACTCGACCGCTACGCCGAGCACGCCGGGCGAGATGCGATAGAGCAGCTCCGCCAGTTGGCCGCCCTTCTGGCCGGTCGGAAGGTCGTGCATGTGAACTCCACCCGCCAGGGCGGAGGGGTGGCCGAGATCCTGGAGAAGCTGGTCCCCCTCATGCAAGAGCTGGGAATAGAGACCAGCTGGGAGGTCATCGAGGGCAACGACGACTTCTACAACTGCACGAAGTCCTTTCACAACGCCCTCCAGGGCAAGGCCTTGCGCATTCCCGAATCTCTCCTCCGGGTCTATGAAGAAGTCAACGCTCGCAACGCCGACAAGTTGCGTCCCGTGCTTGAAGACGCAGATTTCGTGTTCATACACGACCCACAGCCCGCCCCCTTGCTGAGCATGTGCCCCGAGCGCCGGGGCAAGTGGATCTGGCGGTGCCACATCGATCTCAGCCATCCCCACAGGCCGGTGTGGAAGTACCTCCGCGAGTTCATCGTCGGCTACGATGCGAGCATCTTCTCCCTGGAAGCGTTCGCTCAACCGATGTCCCACCCGGTGTTCATCATCCCGCCCAGCATCGACCCTTTGAGTGAGAAGAACCAACCCCTCGCGGCGCGGGAAGTCCGGAAGGTGCTCGAGGAATTCGCCATAGACCCGAACAGGCCGATGATCTTGCAGGTCTCGCGCTTCGACCGGTTCAAGGATCCTCTAGGCGTCATCCAGGCCTATCGACTGGCAACGGAGTTCGTGCCCAGCCTCCAGCTAGTGCTCGCCGGGGGCGGGGCGGCCGACGACCCTGAGGGCGATGTAGTGCTCAAAGAAGTACGGGAGGCGGCCGAAGGGGACCCCGATATCCATATCCTGTCTTCGGGGCACTATACGGATCGGACGATCAACGCTCTTCAGACGGCGGCCGACATCGTGCTGCAGAAGTCGCTGCGCGAGGGTTTCGGTCTCACGGTCACCGAAGCGATGTGGAAGGGGAAGCCCGTGATCGGAGGGAATACCGGAGGTATCCGGCTGCAACTCATGAATCACCGCACCGGATTCTTGGTGGACACTCCCGAAGGCGCGGCCATGCGTATCCGCTACCTGCTGTTCGACCGCCCTCGCACCAGGCAGATCGGCAAGAACGCCCAGGAGCTGGTCCGGCAGAGCTTTCTCAACACCCGCCACCTACGCGAGTACCTCACCTTGATGGTCGCCCTCACTCACGCCGATGAAGATCGCATCGAGCTGGACTAGGACCATCCCTTGCCGCGATCCCAACAAAGAGCACGAGTGGCCGCCAAATCGACCAAGAGGCTGATCGTCGTCTCCAACCGGCTTCCCTACGTTCTGGAGAAGCAAAGCGGCGACAAATGGTCCCTCAGCCCGGGTTCGGGCGGGCTGGTCACCGCGCTTCTCCCCGTATTGCGCGACCGGGGTGGCATCTGGATCGGGTGGCCGGGGATCACCGAGGAAATGCCGAATCTTGATCGGATCTTCCGGGAGGCTGCGCCCGATGCCGGTTACACCCTGAAGCCGGTTCCTCTGACCGAGGACGAGGTCGGCAAGTACTATCACGGCTATTCCAACGAGAGCGTGTGGCCGCTGTTCCACGATCTTCAGTCCCTGTGCGAGTTCGAGCCCGAATACTGGCACACCTACGTCAAGGTCAACCGGAAGTTCGCCGAAGCTCTGGCTCAGGAGTGCCTGGCCGACGATTTCGTGTGGATCCACGACTACCAGTTGATGGATGTGGCTCACCACGCGCGCGAGAACGCGTGCACCGCCGATCTGGCTTTCTTCCTCCACATCCCCTTCCCCGCCCCCGACATCTTCATGAAGCTCCCCGAGAGCCACGCCATTCTTTCCTCGCTCCTCGCGTACGACCTGGTCGGCTTCCAGACCCGTAGAGACCGGCGCAATTTCGTCCAGTGCGTGCGTACGCTCATGAAGGGCACCCGGGTGCAGGTCGAGGGCCACCTGCACGTGGTACGGCTCGAGGACCGAGATATGCGGGTGGGCGATTTTCCCATCGGGATCGATGCGGCAGGCTTCGCGGCCCGGGCCGCGGCTCCCGAGGTCGAAGCGCGGCTGAGCTCGATACGAACGAGGTTCGAAGGCCGGCAGATCGTGCTGGGCGTCGACAGGCTCGACTACACCAAGGGCATCCCTCAGCGTCTGCGGGCCTTCGCCGATTTCCTCGAGAGGTATCCAGAGGTCCGGGAGCGAGTCAACCTTTTTCAGGTGGTGGTCCCCAGCCGCGTGGGAATCCCCAAGTACGACGAGTTGAAACTTGAGATCGAGCGGATGGTGGGAGAGATCAACGGCCGCTATTCACAGCTGGGTTGGGTACCGGTGCACTACTTCTTCCGCAGCCTCGACTCGACCGAGCTCCTGGCATTCTACCGGGCCGCCGATATCGCCCTGGTCACTCCGCTGAAAGACGGCATGAACCTGGTGGCCAAGGAGTACTGCGCCTGCAACCTGGAGGAAGACGCGGTGCTCATTCTCAGCCAGTTCGCGGGGGCCTCGGCCCAACTTGGCCGGGCGGCTCTGGTCGTCAATCCATACGATGTGGAGCAGACCGCGGACGCCATCTACGATGCTTTCCGCATGGCGCCAGGCGAGCGCCGTTACCGCATCAGACGTCTCCGCCGGAACGTGCAGGCGCAGGACGTCTTCTGGTGGGTAGACTCCTTCATGAAGGCGGCCATAGCCAAAGAACTGCGTGATTTCCCGGTGCTGGAGGATTACATCCCCGAGCATCACCAACGCCACTAGTCCGCCGCCACCGACCCGCCCGCAGGCGGCGCCCGGGGGACCTATCTCCAGATGTACACGTACAGATGGAGGCCCATGGCCAGTGACACCAACCACACCGCCAGCGTGGCCCACATGAAGCGGCGCAACTGCCGGGGTGTCTTCACGATCCCTATAAAGGCCAGGTTGATGAAGGCCCAGAGGGCGAGCACCACGAGGCCAAGCACGTGGTGGACGATGATCTCAGCCGTGAACCAGGAGAGACCGACCCAGTTGTTGAGATAGCCCGCCAACGAGGGCACCATGAGCACAGCGATGGTGACGATCTGGACTCCCACCACTATCCGCATGGTGAGGCAGTGGCGGCGGAAATGCCTCCTCTTGCCCAGATATGCCCCACCGAGAGCCCCGGCGATCAGCAGCACCTGCACGATGAGGTCGACGAGTGCGAGGTTGGAGTTGGTCGCCATCGCATCTCCTCAAGAGACGGGTCGATGACCCTGATTCGCCCTCCGAGCTCGGAGAGTCAGCGCTCCCGAGCTCTCCTGTCCGCCGCTTCCTCCACATCCAGCTGCAGCGCATCGAGCTGACGCCTGAGACTGGCCTGCCGGCGGCCGACGAACCACAGGTATGCGGCGATGATCACCCAGATCAGTCCGTAGCCCAAAGCCAAGAAACCGAGATTGCTCATAGCCCGTCTCCTCCACGATCACGATGGCGCATGCGCGCCCGTAGTCCGGTGATCTCCTCCTGCATGGTCAGCGAACGCGCGCGCAATACCAGCAGATACACGTAGAACAGGGTGAATGCCGCCAGAGCGACCATGAGCGCCGCGAACATGGACGAGTCCATCGCGAACCCACTGCCGCTCAGCAGCTGGGGATGGATGGAACGCCACCACCAGATGGAAAGGAATACGATGGGGACGTCGATCCAGCCCACGATGCCGTACACGGCCGCGAGGCGTGCGCGCCGCGCACCCTCGCCGGCGATGGACCTCAGCAGCAGGTAGCCCACATAGATGAACCACAGCACGAGCGTGGTGGTGAGGCGCGGTTCCCAGGTCCAATAGACCCCCCAGACGGGTTTCGCCCACAGGGGCCCGGTCACGAGGGTGATGGTGGTGAACAGCACTCCGATCTCCGCGGAGGCGGCCGCCCAGCGGTCGAAGACGATCTTCCCGGTCACCAGGTACGCGATGCTGAGCCCGAACACCACGGTGAAGGCCGGACCCAGGGCGATCCACGCGCTGGGCATGTGGAAATAGAAGAGCCTCTGGATGTCCCCCATGGAGGCCTCGCGTGGGGCCCAGACCAGGGCGAGCACCAGCGCCGCCATCATGAGGACGAAGGTCACCCCCCCCAGAATGCCGGTAGCGAAACCCCAGCGTTTCCGACCACCCTGCATGCTAGTCCTCCACCACGAAATCGAAGACCACGAACGAGACCGCCAAGAAGACGACATCATACACGACGAGCAACCAGGGCCATAGACCGGCCTCTCCCAGGCTCTGTCCGGCGAGCAACAGGGTGGAGGTGTGCGCGGCGGCGATGACCAGCGGGACGAGCAGGGGGAATATGAACACAGTCAACAGGGCGTCCCGAGCCCTTACCCCGGCCGCCACCGCTGCGAAGAGGGTCCCCAGCGTCGATAGGCCCACGCTGGCCAGCACCAGGAGCAGCAGCAGTCCCAGCCAGCCCGCCCCTATATCCACGTTGTATACGACGGTGAAGAAGAGGAGGATCACCACGCCGGTCGCGAAGACCAGGATCAGGTTGCCGATGAGCTTGCCCAGGTAGATGACCCCCCTGTCCACCGGGCAGAGCAGGAGTCCGTCAAGACACCCGGCCTCCTTTTCCGAGGCGAACGAGCGGCCCACCGCGATCACTCCCGAGAACAAGAACGCGGCCCACAGCACGCCTGAGCGGGCCAAGGACGCACTGTCGGCACCCGGATCGGCGCCGAAGTTGAACACCAGCACTACAAGGAGCCCAAGAAGTACCATCGACACGATCGTGCTCGCCCCTCGCAGCTCGGTGAGCAGATCCTTGCGCACGATGGCCCAGGCCTGGGAGAAGAAGGCCACCTAAGCACTCACCTTCTGGCTCTCCGCCGTCATACCTGCGGCCCCTCCGCATGGACGCAGGAGAAGTAGGTATGCTGGAAGGCGGATGCATCGATCTCCGAAACCCCCTGGTCGAAGACGAGCCGCCCCTCCACCAGGATGGCCGCTCTGTCGCAGCCGGCAAGGCCCTCTTGGAGATTGTGGGTGGTCATGATCACCGTGCGGGTGCCGTCCCTCAGCCCCTCAAGCACCTCGGCGAGCACCCGGCAGGCGTGTTGGTCGAGTCCGGTATAAGGCTCGTCGAGCAGGAGCAGCTCCGGATCGTGCAGCAAAGCCCGCGCCACCGACAGACGCTGTTGCATACCCCGGGAGTAGGTGGCCACCCGGTCATGCATGCGCCTCCCGAGGTCCATCCTGGCCAGCAGGGCCAGGGCCCGCTCGCGCCCGGCCCGCACCCGGTACATGCGCGCGTAGAACTCCAGGTTCTCGAGGCCGGTGAGCTGCGCGTAGAGATAGGTGTTGTGCGAGATGACACCGACTCGCTTCCGCACGGCTCCCGCGTCTCGCACTACGTCTTTGCCACCCACCAGCGCCGAGCCCTCCGTGGGCCGAGCGAGGGTAGCAAGCACCTTCATGAGTGTCGTCTTGCCGGCTCCGTTCGGCCCGAAGATCGTCAGGAACTCCCCGGGCTCCACGCGCAGATCGAGACCACACAGTGCTTCCACTGGGCCGTAGGCCTTCCAGAGACCGCGCACCAGAACGGCCGGTTCCGGCCGTGGCTCGGCGCTCGGCCGTGACTCAGTGCCCGGCCGTGACTCAGTGCCCGCCGTCGTCACTCCTCGACTCCGGTCTCCTCACAGACACCTTTCGAGACCCGCCCTGAGCGGGCCGCAGGCGCGACCTTGCGGCCTCTGGCCCGTGACCGCCTCACCGGCCACAAGACGATCAGCCCACCCACGAACATGACTCCCCCGCCGATCCAAAGCCAGCTGACCAGCGGATGGATCTCGGCCTTCAGGGTGACGCCCGCCCCCCCATCCTTGAATCCGAGCAGCGACACGTACAGGTCGCCGGCAAGGGTGCTGTGGATGTCCACCCGGGTCCAGAGCTCATCTCTCCCTGGGTAGTACTCCTGGACCGGATTCACCTGACCGACCACCCGGCCGTCGTGGCTCACCGTGAAGGTGGCCCGAGCCACTTCTCTGTCAGACGCCTGGTCCAGCGCGAAGCCCTCGTAGGTAAGCTCGTACCTCCCCACGTCGAGCGAGCCGCCTTTGGACAGCTCCCCGTCGACCACCTGCTTGAACGCATATGAGCCGGTTATCCCCACCAGCACGACGATCACTCCCAGGTGGATCAGGAACCCGCCATAGCGGGAGCGGTTTGTCCAGATCATGCCGCCGAACGCTCTCAGCCACCCGGTGCCGCAGGCCGCGCGCCGGTTCCGCCAGCCACGGCCATATTGGAGCGCTATCGAGGCCGCGGCGAAAGTGGCGAGCGTGAAGCTCAGCAGTGGGTACACCCTCCGCAGACCAAGAATGAGCAGCACGACCAGCGCGACTACGGCGATCCCGCCGAGGAAGGCCACATCTTTGACCAACCGCGACCGGTCCCTGCCCCGCCACGGCAACAGGGGGCACAGCCCCGTCAGGAGCATGAGTATCAGGCCCAGAGGGACGGTGACCACCGTGAAGAAATTGGGATCCAGTTCGACTTTGGCGCCGCGGAGCGCTCCGGCGAACACGGGGAACAGGACCCCCCACAGCACGACGAAAGTGATCACCACGAGCGCCAGGTTCGTGTACAAAAAGGCAGACTCCCTCGAGAGCGGGTTGTCGAGACTCTTCGCCGACCTCAGATCCGCGAGGCGGAAGATCATCACGACCGCGGAGAAGATCACGGTAAGAAGCATGAAGATGGTGAACCAGGGGATGAACGTGTTGTCGGAGAACGCGTGAACCGAGGTGGCTATCCCGGAGCGAGTGAGGAACGTGCCGAAGATCGTGAGCAAGAAGGTGACCACCGCGAGAACGACCATCCAGGCTGAGAGCATCTGCCTCTTGCGCAGCATGATCAAGGCATGGACCATGGCGGTGCTCGTGAGCCACGGCATCAGGGAGGCATTCTCCACCGGATCCCAGGCCCAATAGCCCCCCCAGCCCAAAGTGACATACGCCCACCAAGCTCCCACCAGATTGCCGATGGTCAGAAAGAACCACCCCACCAGCGTCCAGCGACGCACGGCCGGCAGCCAGGCGGCACTGGGACTCCGCGCCAAGAGCCCGCCCATGACCACCGCGAAGGGGATGGCGAAAGCCACGTAGCCGAGGTAGGTCGCCCCCGGATGTATCACCATTCCTATGTTCAGCAGCTGGGGGTTCATGCCCAGACCGTCGGCCGGAGTCACCCCTCCAGACACCGGGACGAAGGGGTTGGAATCGTTGCCGAACAGGATCAACAGGGAGAAGAACGCCGTGATCGCCAGAAGGATGGTCGTCACGTAGGGGGCGGAGGACGCGTCCTCCCTGCGGCTCTGCCGGATTGCGACGAGCGAGAAGATGGCCAGAAGTAGCAGCCACAAGAGAAGGGAGCCGGCGTTACCCGCCCAAAAAGCAGAGATGGTGTAGGCGAGGGAAAGGCTGCGCGATGTGTAGTTGTAGACGTAGTGGAGACTGAAGTCCCGAGTGAGCAGAGCCACCAAGAGCACGATGGACGCGATCACGGCCAGGGCCGCGACGCCGTACACCGCACCCACCGCACCCTGCATCAACCCGCGCCTGCGGGTCAGCAGGGCTGCGAGGGCCAGCGCCAACCCGACGAAACAGACGATGGCGAGTAGGATCAGGCAGAGACCGCCCAGAACGCTCACGGGGCAGCTTCGTACTTGCTAGGGCATTTGGCGGTCAGAACCGTCGCGAGAAACGACCCGCCGGCGACGAAGTCACCCTCAGCCACCACTTCGGTGCCAGGCTGATCCCTGAAGCTGTCCGGTATGGCGCCGCTGTAGGCGACGGCGATGGTCTGCTCGGGTAGGTCGCGGTCGTGAAGGACGAACTTCAGCGCGGTAGTCCCCAACCCCTCGACACTTCCCTCCACCAATTCACCGGACACGCGTACTTTCTGCGCCGGCCCATTGGCCAACAGTTCTGAGACCGTGTAATAGTAGACGGAGCCCCTGCCGACGCCGACCCAGATGAGCACCCCCACGGCTACCGCGATCACTACGGCTCCCACCAGGATCTTGATCCCCCGGGCGCTCACCTCACGCCTCCAGCGGCTCCGTCCAGGGGCTCGACGAGGAGAGCGGCTGCGTCGCGCTCGTCACCGCCCGACTTCAATCGACCACCCAGGACTGGCATCGTCCTCTTACTCGGTCGCGTCACGCGGCTCAGACCCAGCGGCTGACTCATGAGTCGCTTCCCCCTGTTCCTCGAGAGCCGAAAGGATGTCCTGCAACTCCGCTACCCGCCGACTGAGGGCGGAGAGCTCGGTGGTCAACCGTTCGGTCGCCTGAGTCACTTTGGAGCCCGCCTCTTCGCTCAGCTCGTCTTCCTGGATCAATTCCTCAATCTCGTCGAGGTAGAAGAAGGCCTCGTCCAGCTTCAGCTTGGCCTTATCCAGATTGCCGATGATCTGTTCCAATCCGTCCTCCTTGGAGCGTCGCGCGTATATTACACTGCTTGCTCCGTATCGTCCTGAGGAGCCCTCCCGTTCTGTCGCCATTATATGATAAACATTACCTACATAGTCATCTTACCTATGTTCTGCTTGTGGACGGCCGCGTGCGGTGGAGCGGCGTTCTTGTATGACTACGGGCCCGGGGGCGCCGGCTCCCCGGCCAGTTCCGTCGCCTTCTCAGAGCCCAGGCGGGCCACTGTTGTGCCCGCGAAGACCAGGACGAACCCGATCGCGGTCCTCAGCGTCAGGCTCTCGTAGCCGACGATGATCGATACGACCAGCGCGAAGACGGCTTCCAGGCTCATGAGGACCCCGGCAAGCGTGGGTGGCGTGTACCGCTGCCCCAGCGCCATCAGCAGGTAAGCCACCACGCCACCCATGATGCCCGTCCACAGCACCGCCCCGGTAGCCTCCCACCCGGGGAAGAGAGCGGGCCGCCCTATGGCGAAGGAGCTGCTCAAAGCCAACACCGCGCATGTGCTCAACTGCAGCTGTACGAACGCGATCGCGCTGGTCCGAGCCGAAACGTAACCCACACCCAGGATATGCAACGCCCAGAAGACGGTCGCGAGCAGGGTAAGGACCTCGCCCCAGCCGAACCCGAGCCGCCCGTAGAGAGAAAGAACGGCAATACCCCCCGCGACCACGATGACGCCTAGCCCCACCATCGGGGAGGGCCAGCGACCGGTGAACAGACCCAGGATGACCGGCACCATGATCACATACAGGCCGGTCAAAAAGCCCGAGACGCCCGGAGAGGTGGAGCGCAACCCTATCGTCTGCAAGACAAACCCCGCAAACAACAGGGCGCCTACGCCGCAGGCGAGAAGCCAGCCCCGTCGGTTCAACCGCCTGAGCCGACTGATGCTGAAAGGGGCCAGAACGACGGCGCCCACCAGGAAACGGAGCCCCAGATAGTAGAGCGGCGGCATCTGCCCCATGGCGAACTTGACGAGAACAAAATTGCCGCCCCAGATGACCCCTGCCAGGCCCAGGCCGATCTCCGCAAGCAACCTCACACGACGGGTCCGGTCGGGTCCGGAGCCCGCCTGGCGCGTGCGCAGGTGGTCTTGCCTGGGCATCACGACGTTAGACAAAGCCGGGGTCCACTGATGGATGGCTCCGATCGGTCCTGCAGCGAAGACGAGCAGTTTGGATGCAGATCGTCCAGAAAGTAGCATAGCCGACTCCGTTGGGGGAGGAGTCGGCTCTGCTGCGGGAAAAGCTGCTTCGCACCGTCACGATCTGGGAGGGGGGTTCCCGGGGATCGTGATCCTTCAGTGCTCAGCCAGCCAGCAGTCTAGTACCCCGACTGTCATAAGTCCAATATATTGTTTCTATATATGTTATAAACCAGGCTAATCGATTTCAGGTCCGATCGATGTGGCCTGGAGCCCCGCCTCACGGAGGCCGGATCGGCCTATGGAACTCATGCAACTCAAATACTATGTGACCATCGCGGAGAACCTCAGCTTCACGAAGGCGGCGGACCTGCTCCACATATCCCAGCCCGCCCTCAGCTATCAGATGAGGCGCCTGGAAAGCGAGCTGGGCGCCCGGCTGTTCGACCGGGGACGGCGAAAGATCGCTCTGACAGCGGATGGGGAGATCTTCCTGCCGCTCGCCCAGGCCGTGCTTTTCCGAGCCAATGAAGCCACACGTGTCTTCCGGGAACACCTCGGAGTGGAGGCCGGCGAGGTTCGCATGGGCTGCAACCCCTCGGTCGCCACTTACCTGGTGCCGAGTCTGCTCGCTTCATTTCGCGGGAGCTTCCCCAGAGTGCGCGTGTACCTGGTCGAAGGCGGTGACGTCGAGTTACAGCGGGACGTCCTGGAGGGTACGATCGACTTCGCCGTGGTGACGGCGCCCGGATCGCCCAAGACTCTCGACGTGACCCCATTGGCGGCCGAGGACTTGCTCCTGGTCGTCCCTCCCGGTCACCGGCATGCCGCCCGTTCCAGCGTCGCCCTGGGCGAGTTGGCATACGAGCAGTTCGTCTTTCCCACCGACTCGTTCAATATGACCGCTCAACTCATCGACGCCTGCCGGCGAGTGGGGTTCGAACCAAGGGTCGCCTACCAGACCGGCTCCCTCGAATCGGTCAAGGGTTTCGTCAGGCAGGGGCTGGGCGTCTCGGTGGTGCCGCGAATGGCCGTTGAAGGACCGGGCAAAGAAGGCCTCGTCATCCTCCAGGTAGAGGGCGGGCTCACCCGCGACCTCAACCTCATCGCGGGTAAGAACCGCTCGACCACGGGAGCCGCCCGAGCGCTGATGATCCACGTAAGGACGAGTCTCAGCGGAAAGGCCGGACACATGCTTCCGTCCAGGCCCCCGGCGAGTGGCGGCCTGGAGGCGGCAGTCGGCTCGGTGCTCGGCTGACCGTGCCGACACGAGGGGCGACCCCAGACCCTGCGGCTTAGGTCTGAACCCCCTGAACCGCCTATTCCAACATGCCGCCCTTGCCCAGCCACGGCATCATCGCCCGCAGCTGGCGACCGACGATCTCGATCTCGCTTTCGGCCTCTTCGCGCTTGATGGCGTTGTAAACAGGACGGCCGGCCAGATTCTCGAGGATCCACTCGCGGGCGAACTCGCCACTCTGGACCTCCTCCAGGATGTACTCCATCTCTTCCCGGACGTCCTCGCTGATTACCCGTTTGCCCCGAGTCATGTCCCCGTATTCGGCGGTGTCGGAGATCGAGTAGCGCATGCCGCTTATACCGTGCTCGTGGATGAGGTCGACAATCAGCTTCAACTCGTGCAGGCACTCGAAGTAGGCCACTTCCGGCTGATACCCGGCATCGACGAGAGTCTCGAAGCCGGCGCGGATCAGCTCGCTGACGCCGCCGCATAGCACCGCCTGTTCGCCGAACAGGTCGGTCTCGGTCTCCTCTTTGAAGGTAGTCTCGATCACGCCGGCCCGCAGTGCGCCGATACCCTTGGCATAGGCCAGCGCCTTGTCCCGGGCTGCGCCGGTGGCGTCCTGGTAGACGGCCAGCAGGGCCGGAACGCCCCCACCCTCGCTGTAGACGCGGCGCACCAGGTGGCCGGGGCCTTTAGGGGCGATCATGGTGACGTCCACGGTGGCAGGCGGGACGATTTGGTTGTAGTGGATATTGAACCCGTGGGCGAACATCAGCATGTCGCCCTCTTGAAGGTTGTCGCGGACGGCGGTCTCGTAGACCACTTTCTGCACCTGATCGGGCACCACCATCATGATGATGTCGGCCATGGCCGCTGCCGCATTGGCAGTCAGCACCTCGAAGCCGGCTGCAGCCGCTCGATCCCAAGCGGGAGAACCGGGAGCTTCGGCCACCACCACCTTGACACCGCTGTCCCTGAGGTTCTGCGAATGCGCGTGCCCTTGGCTGCCGAAGCCTATGACGGCCACCGTCTTCCCGTCGAGAAGACCCAGATCGGCGTCTTTTTCGTACAACATCTTTGCTTTCTACCTCCTATCCTGGTGCGTCATGGCAGGGTAACACAACACGGCGACCTGGCTATCTCCCCCTTCTCGCGCCGATCCCCTTGTCCGCGGTCACGTCGGGCGTTTGCCTCGGCTCATGGCGATCCGCCCTGTGCGCATCAACTCCACCACCCCAAAGGGGCCGATCAGATCCATGAACGCGCCTACCTTCTCACGCGTGCCGGTCATCTCCACCAGGAGCACCTCGCTGTTCACGTCCACTATCTTGGCCCGGAAGATCTCCACGATCTGCATGATCTCCGACCGGGACTGCGCATCGGCCTTCACTTTCATCAACAGCAGCTCTCGCTCCACGCTGCCGGTCGGATCGAGATCGGTGATCTTGATGACGTTGATGAGCTTGTGCAGTTGCTTCATCACTTGCTCCACGGGCTGATCTTGCTCGTCCACGGTGATGGTCATCCGGGAGACGGCCGGATCCTCAGTCTCAGCGACTACCAGGCTGTCGATGTTGAACCCACGCCGCGCAAAAAGCCCGGCAACACGGGTTAGGACCCCCGGTTTGTTCTCCACCAGAACGGAGAGCGTGTGCTTCATCAGTCCCCCTCCATCATGTCGTGAACGGTCCCTCCGGAAGGAATCATGGGATAGACGTTGGCTTCCCGCTTCACCCGGATATCGATGACCGCCGGCCGATCACTTGCCAGACCGACCCGCAGGACCTCTTCCAGCTCGTCGGTCCGCGTCGCCCGGAGACCCTGAGCTCCATAGGCCTCCGCCAACTTGACGAAGTCGGGCTGACACTCGATGCACGTGTTGCTGTAGCGCTTGTTCCAGAACAGTTCCTGCCACTGGCGCACCATGCCCAGGAATTGATTGTTGATGATGCAAACCTTCACCGGCAGCCGGCATTGCACCGCGGTAGCCAACTCCTGGAGGGTCATCTGGAAGGAGCCATCCCCGGCGATGTCGACCACCAGAGCATCGGGCAAGGCCACTTGAGCCCCGATGGCCGCGGGAAAACCGAAACCCATGGTGCCCAGGCCGCCCGAGCTGATGAACCGGCGCGGGTGCCGGGAGAGGTAGTGTTGGGCCGCCCACATCTGATGCTGTCCGACTTCGGTACAGACCACGGCTTCCCCGCGGGTTACCTCCCAGATCTTGTTCACCGCGAACTCGGGCATGATCTCACCATCCTCCGACCTCCTGATCACCAGAGGATGGTCGCGCTTCCAGGCCTCTACCTGCTCCATCCAAGGGAGGTGCCGATCAGGTGAGAGATCCAGCTTTTTGACCTCGCCCAGAAGCGCGGCCAGCACCCGCTTGGCGTCCCCCACGATGGGCACGTGCACGGCCACGTTCTTGGAGATCTCAGCCGGATCCACGTCGATATGCACGAAGCGGGCTTCGGGGGCGAAGCCCTCCAATCTGCCCGTGACCCGGTCGTCGAAACGCACCCCCACGGCCAGGATGAGGTCCGACCGGCTCATCGTGTAGTTGGCATACTGGGTGCCGTGCATGCCCACCATCCCCATGGAGAGATCGTGGTCTTCGGGGAAGCAGCCTTTACCGGTAAGGGTCGTGATCACCGGGATGTGCCCGTAGAGCGCCAGCTCCCTCAACTCGTCGGAGGCGCCGGCCGCGATGATCCCGCCACCGGCGTAGATCACCGGGCGCTCAGCGCCGGCGAGCACCCGAGCGGCCTCCTTGATCTGCTTGGGATGCCCTTTGAGAGTGGGCCGGTAACCGGGAAGGTCCATCGCCGGCAGCACCGCCGGATCGAACTCCATGTCTTCCTTGGTGACATCCACGGGGATGTCGATGACCACCGGGCCGGGCCGCCCGGTGCTGGCGATGTAGAACGCTTCCCGGATGATGCGCGGCAGATCGCTCGCGTCCTTCACCAAGTAGCTGTGTTTTACGATGGGCAGGGTGATCCCGGTGACATCGGCCTCCTGGAAGGAGTCCAGGCCGATAAGATGCCGGCTCACCTGTCCGGTGATGGCCACCATCGGTACGCTGTCCATGTAAGCGTTGGCGATGGGAGTCACCAGGTTGGTGGCGCCGGGACCGGAGGTGACCAGGCACACGCCCACTTTGCCCGAAGCCCGGGCGTAGCCGTCGGCCGCGTGGCCCGCGCCCTGCTCGTGACGGACGAGGATATGTTTGATATCGGAATCGTAGAGGGCGTCGTAAAGGGGAAGGAGCACCCCTCCCGGGAACCCGAATATGGTGTCGACCCCTTCGCGCCTCAGCGCTTCGAGGATCACTTTGGACGCTTTCATGCTGCGCTCCGCTGTCGCTTTCTAGTGCGCTTGTTCAGACCACCGGCCGCACAGGCCGGACGAAAGCCAGAGCCGAGATCTCCCGCGGCGGCGAAGGTCAGGAGTCGGCGCCCCCGCTACCCATCACCGCCCCGGTGTCGGCCCCGGTGACGAAGGCTACGTAGCGGCGCAGCACGCCCGAATACTCTCGAGCCGGGCGCTGCCACGCCGTTCTCCTTCGGGCCATCTCCTCATCGGTGACTTCCAAGGTCAACGTCCGTCCCGGGATGTCGATGCTGATGAGATCGTCGTTCTCGACCAACGCGATAGGACCGCCGTCCAAGGCCTCGGGCGCCACATGACCGATGCTGGCCCCGCGGCTGGCGCCGCTGAAGCGCCCGTCTGTGATGAGGGCCACGCTATCGCCCAGCCCGGCACCGGCCAGCGCCGATGTTGGAGTGAGCATCTCCGGCATGCCCGGTCCGCCCTTGGGTCCCACGTAGCGGATGACGACCACCGAGCCAGGCTCGATCGTACCTGCCTCGATGGCTTCCATGAGCGAGGGCTCATCGTCGAACACCCGGGCAGGCCCTCGATGGACCAACATCTGCGGCACCACAGCCGATTCTTTGACCACGGCTCCCCGGGGAGCCAGATTGCCGAAGAGCATCGCCAGCCCACCGGTCGGCCTGTAGGGCCGGTCGAGGGGCCGGATGACTTCCTCTTCACGGATCACGGCCGCCTGGTACTGAGTGGCCAGATCGGCTCCGGAGACCGTCGGGACCGTGCCATCGACGAGATCGGCCTCGCCCAGCCGCTTCAAGACGGCCATCACGCCGCCCGCCCGGTGCAGATCCTCCATGTGGTTGGCGCCTGAAGGCGAAAGCTTGACCAGGTTCGGGGTAGCATCGGCCACTTCGTTGAAAAACTCAAGCTTGAGTTCAACCTGAGCTTCGTGGGCGATTGCCATGAGGTGTAGCACTGTGTTCGTCGAGCAGCCGAGAGCGGCGTCGACAGCCAGCGCATTCCGCAGGCTGGCAGGAGTAAGGAAGCGCCTGGCGTTCCAACCCTTCCGGGCTACCTCCACCGCGACAGCCCCAGTCTGGCGGGCCAGGACCAATCGGGCCGAGAATGGCGCCGGGATGGTCGCGTCGCCCGGAAGAGCGAGGCCGAGGGTCTCGGTGACGCAACTCATCGAGTTCGCGGTGAACAGTCCCGCGCACGAGCCGCATGTGGGGCAGACGCAATCTTCGAGCTCGGCCAGCTCCTCAGCCGATATGTCACCCTTGAAGTAGCGGCCCACACCCTCGAAGATCTGGGTCAGACCCACCTTGGCTCCCTTATGGTCTCCGGCCAGCATGGGCCCGCCCGACACCACGACCACAGGGATGTCGAGCCGGGCCGCGGCCATAACCATACCGGGTACCACTTTGTCGCAGTTGGGCATGAGCACCAGGGCCTCAAGCGCGTGAGCTTTGACCATGATCTCGACCGAGTCGGCGATGACCTCGCGCGACACCAGCGAGTAGTGCATGCCCTCGTGATTCATGGCGAGGCCGTCGCAGACACCGATGACGTTGAACTCCAGGGGTACTCCCCCACCCTGCCAAACCCCGAACTTGACCTGTTGCGCGAGGGTGTTCAGATGCATGTGGCCGGGTATCAGCTCGTTGTAGGAGTTGGCAATGCCGATGAGCGGCCGGTCGGCATCGTCGCGGCCCACGCCAAGGGCGCGCAGAAGGGAACGGTGTGGTGCGCGGGCGGGACCGGAAAACACGCTCTGATGTGCGCTCAAGAGAGACTCCTCGAGGATCGAATGCGATGGCCTCCTAGTTTACTAGACATGGAGACCGATTCAAGGCGCGGTAGCGTGGGTGAGGGTGTGGCGGCCCGCTGCCGGCTCGTGGTACGCTCGATGGACAGCAGGGGACCCCAGCCGCGGACATCGTCGTCGCGGGCGCGTAACAGGTGGAGGAGTCATGACCAACGCTGAGCTCAGTAGGTTGCGGGCCGAAGTCGTGCCGCGGGGCGTGCCCAGCACGGCGCCCGTCTTCATCGCCAACGCCCGCAACGCGGTGATCACCGACGTAGAGGGCCGGGACTACATCGACTTCGCCGCCGGCATCGGGGTGATGAGCGTGGGTCATTGCCACCCCAAGGTCGTGGAAGCGGTCAAGGATCAGGCGGATCTTTACTCCCACACCTGCTTCGGCCTGTTCGGCTACGAGTCGTACCTGCGTCTGGGGCAGAAGCTGAATCAGTTCGCTCCCGGCGACTCGCCAAAGCGGACGTTCTTCATGAACTCCGGCGCCGAGGCGGTGGAGAACGCGATCAAGATCGCCCGCTACGCCACCGGACGCAAAGCTATCATCGCCTTTGAGGACGCCTTCCACGGTCGTACGTATATGACCTTGAGCCTCACCTCTCAGGTCATCCCATACAAGGTGGGGTTCGGACCGTATTCGTCCGAGGTCTATCGCATCCCGTTCGCCTATTGCTACCGCTGCCCACTGGCACTCACGTACCCGGCATGCGGCTGCGAATGCGCCGGATTGCTCGAGCAGGCGTTCGCCAAGCATGTCAACGCGGAAGAAGTGGCCGCGGTCATCGCCGAACCGGTGCAGGGCGAGGGCGGGTTCATCGTGCCTCCACCCGAGTACATGGGCAGGATCAAAGAGATCTGCGAGCGCCACGGGATCTTGCTGATCGCCGATGAGATCCAAACGGGCCTCGGCCGCACCGGCGCCTGGTTCGCCATGGAGCACTGGGACGTCGTTCCCGACATCATGACCACGGCGAAGGCGCTGGGGGCGGGCTTCCCCATCTCCGGCATCACCGGACGCCAAGATGTGATGGACGCCGTCCATCCCAGCGGGGTGGGCAGCACCTTTGGAGGCAACCCCACCGCCTGCCGGGCCGGCCTGGCCGTATTCGAGATCATCGAAGGCGAGGGCCTCCTCCAGAGGGCGGCCGTGCTCGGCGAGCGGATCCGCGAACGATTCTTGGCGCTGCAGAAGCGGTACGCGGTCATCGGCGACGTACGCGGCATCGGAGCCATGGCCGCCATGGAATTGGTCGAGGATCCCGACACCAAGAAACCTGCTGTCGACTTCGCCAAGGCGCTGCGCCTCAAGCTCTATGAGAACGGAGTGGTCAACGTGGGTGCGGGCACCTTCCATAACGTGATCCGCATCCTGGTTCCCCTGACCATCGAGGACGAGACCCTCGCCCGCGGTCTGGACATCGTAGAAGAGACCTTTGCCCAGATAAGCGCGGCGACCACCGGAGGCTGATGTCCCAGGGGCGCGCCGCCCCGGGGGAGCGTCCCCCAGGAGCGCGTCGCACGGATAGCACGTATTCGAGGGGGTTGGCATGGCGGACACGGAGACGGTCCTCTTCGTCGATCTGACCACGGGCGGATCACGCGTCGAAGAGATCGACGTGAAGGGCGCGCTCGGGCTGGGCGGCAAGGTCCTCGGCATCCGCCTGATGGAGAAGTACCTGGATGCGCGGGTCGACCCTCTGGCTCCCGACAATGTCCTCGCCATAACCCCCAGTCCTCTGTCCGCCTACG
This sequence comes from bacterium, assembly GCA_043801935.1. GTDB lineage: Bacteria > Actinomycetota > Thermoleophilia > RBG-16-64-13 > RBG-16-64-13 > JAZDLO01. The sequence goes on along the minus strand of JAZDLO010000016.1, from coordinate 2,384 downwards.
GTATGTCCGGCTCGGACCGGTTTGGAGCGTTCACCAAGAGCCCGCTCACCGGCATCTGGCTGGAGGCATATTGCGGGGGCACGTTCGGGCGCACTCTGCGGGAGACGGGATGGGGCGCCATCGTGATCACTGGCGCGGCGCCGGCTCCAGTACAGGTACACGTCACCGCTGAAGGGGCCGAGTTGATGCCTGCCACCGACCTGTGGGGCAAGGACACGTTCACGGTGGAGATGGAGTTGCTCGCCCGCCTCGACAAGCGTTCTTCGGTGCTCTGTATCGGTGAGGCCGGGGAGAATCTGGTGAAGGTCGCCTCCGTCATGCACCAACAAGCCCACACTTTGGGACGCGGGGGGATGGGGGCGGTCTTTGGCAGCAAGAAGCTGAAGGCCGTCAGCGTGACTTCACCCGGCCCGGTGAAGGTGGAGGCCCAGGAGCAGTTCATCCAGACCCGGAGGGAGATCTCCAGGCTGGCTACCGAGTCGCCCACCTCCCACAACTACCGGCGCTTCGGCACCCCCATCATGGTGGCGCTCGTCAACGAGGCCGGGGCTTTCCCCGGCGATTTCTTCACAAAAGGCGCCGTCCCCCATAGGGCCTCTCTGGAAGCCGAGCACTGGCCGGATTGGGCCACTCTGGAAAACGATACCTGCCCACCATGTCCCCTGCGCTGCCGCAAGCGCCTCACCTTCACCGAGGGGCCGGAGACCGGCCGTGAGATCCACGGTCCTGAGTACGAGACCCTTTACGCGTTCGGAGGCTCGTGCATGGTGGAACACGCCCGCGATGTGGCCAAGCTGAACGAACGCTGCAACATGCTGGGGATGGACACCATCAGCAGTGGCAACCTGGCTGCGGTCGCGATCAAGGGCAAGCAGTTGGGGCTGGTGACAGATGGACCCGCACCAGGCGATGTCGCAGGCATCGGCCGGCTTCTCGGGGAGATCGCTGCCCGCTCCACCTCCACAGGGCACATCCTGGCTCAGGGGATGGACGACGCCTTGGCTGCCTTCGGCATGAGCGAGTGGTCGGTCACGACCAAGGGCCTCGATCCCGCAGGTTACGATCCCCGCAGGCTCAAAGGCATGGCCCTAAGCTATGCGGTGAACGTCCGGGGCGCCTGCCACCTCCGGGCGACGTTCTACAAGCCGGAGCTGGCTGGCCTGCTCGAGGGCGTCGACGACGACACCTTTGTGCAGATCTACATCGACTGGGAAGACCGCATGCTCCTGCTGGACAGCCTCAGCATGTGCCGTTTCTACCGGGACTTCATGAGTTGGGACTATCTACTTTCCTCAGCCGGCCAGCTGAACGGCGCCCCCGTCACCAAAGAGCTCCTCGAGCAGCTCTCCACCGAGACCATCACCCGCATCCGGCGGCTCAATCTCGCCTTTGGAATCACCCCGGCCGCCGACACAGTGGCGGAGCGTTTCTTCCGCGACCCGACCGATACGGCTCCCCCCCTCGACCGGGAGGAACTCGCGAGGCGGGTCGGCATCTACTGGAGCAAGAGGGGCTGGACAGCCGACGGCCTGCTGCCGGCCGGATAGGCGATGGCGTCGGGGGCCGCAAGCCTCACGTGCGCCGACCCCCCGATGTCGGCCGGCGATCGGCCAAGTCGCTCAGCCCGCCGGCACTGATCAGCCGATCAGTACGCTCACGCGCTCGGCGATAGCCTCACCCATGTCCCTGGTCCCTGAAGTGCCCCCGAGATCGTAGGTGACCCGCTCGCCCGCGCTGATGACTGCGCGCACGCCCTCGAAGAGCGCGTGCGCCGCCTTCGGCTCGCCCAGGTGGCTGAGCATCAACACGGCCGACAAGATGAGGGCCGTCGGGTCGGCCTTATCCAGGCCCGCGTACTTGGGCGCCGAACCGTGCACGGGTTCGAAGACGGCGATGCCCTCCCCGATGTTGGCCCCCGGAGCCACGCCGAGGCCACCTACCAGACCGGCGCACAGGTCGCTCAGGATGTCGCCGTAGAGGTTGGGGCAGAGAAGCACATCGTACAGCTCCGGCTTCTGCACCAGTTGCATGCACATGTTATCGACGATCCGGTCTTCGAACTCGATGTCCGGATAGCCCTCGGCCACCTGGCGTGACACCTCCAGGAATAGACCGTCTGTCAGCTTCATGATGTTGGCTTTGTGGACGGCCGTGACTTTGCGCCGGCCTTCGCGCCGGGCGTAGTCGAAGGCGAAGCGCGCGATCCGCTCGCTACCCTGCCGCGTGATGATCTTGATGGATTCGGCCGCATCCAGACCGACCATGTGCTCCACGCCCGCATAGAGGTCCTCGGTGTTCTCGCGCACGACCACCAAGTCGACGTCCTCGTAGCGAGACCGCACCCCAGGGATGCTGACGGCCGGCCGAAGGTTGGCGTAAAGGTC
>JAZDLO010000234.1:0-23886 GCA_043801935.1 bacterium | reverse complement strand
AGATCGGATCCTGCTCGAACTCGCCCGCCGGCTCCGGGCCCAACTGCGTGAGATCGACTTGGTGGCTCGTTTTGGAGGCGACCAGTTCGCCATGATCCTGCCGCACACCTACGAGAAAGGCGGTCTGGACGTGGCGGAGCGGCTCCGCCAGAACATCGCCGGCTGGGTGTTCCTGACCTCCGGAGGCGTGGAGCTTCGCCTCACCGTCAGCCTCGGTCTGTGCTCCTACCCTCAAGACGGAGCCACCGCTCCCGAACTCGTGGAGGCCGCCCAAGGGGCGCTGGATTTCGCGAAGGCGATGGGCGGCAATCAGGTGCAACTCTCCCGTGACCTACCCGGCAGGGAAGCCCCCGGCAACGTGGTCTCGTTCCCGCACACCGGACGGGGCGCGATCGTCCGCAGCCTGGCTGCTGCGGTTGACCTGCGTGACGGCTACACCCACGACCACTCCCGTCTGGTGTCGCAACTCTCTGCCGCCATCGCACGGCGCATCGGCCTCCCCACCCGCGAGGTAGCGCGCGTCAGCGAAGGGGCCCTTCTGCACGACGTGGGCAAGATCGGGGTCCCCGACGCCATCTTCTTCAAGGAGGACAGCCTCTCGGCGGAGGAGTGGGTCAGCATCCGCCAGCACCCGGTCCTGGGCAAACAGATCATCGAACAGGCGCCCGAGTTGATGGATGTGATGCCCCTGGTCCTACATCACCAGGAGCACTACGACGGGTCGGGGTATCCGCACCACCTGCGTGGCGACGAGATCCCCTTAGGTGCCCGCATCATCGCGGCGGCGGACGCTTACCATGCCATCCGCTCCGACCGCCCCTATCGATCGGGCCGCACCCACCAAGAGGCGACCCGGGAGTTGCAGCGCTGCAGCGGCGGGCAGTTCGATCCCAGCGTGATAGACGCCCTGGTGGCGATCCTGGAGAGCGACACAGAATTGCGGGCCATGCTGCGGCCGGAGGTTGAAGCTATCCCGCCCGCGAGGTCGATGGCCGATCGCCCGCCCATCAGTGCGTCGCCGGCCGCCGCGGCAGGATCTTCCTGGGGCGGACAAACGGGTTAGTGGGAAACGGACCGGAGCGCCCCGGACCTTTAACCGAAGACCGTCCAGCCGATGATGTGGTAGAAGAACACGCCGGCGAAGATGGCCAGCATCAGCAGTGCCGCTCCCAGCGCACTCCGAAAACGCCGGCAACGCCACACCAATCCGCTGGTCACGAGCACGGCCATGATCTTGAACGTGCCCGCGTACGCCGGGTTCAGCGCGAACAACGAGCGCATTATCGGGTTCGCTTCCCCACCACCCAGGGCCAACACGTTGAGGGTAAGGGCGAAGTCGGCCAGGTTGAGCACGTTCACCGTGACCAGCAGCACCCAGAGCGTCCCCGGATGGTCCCGCAAGCCGGTCAGCGTGTTCTCAAAGACGGTGGCGGTCGGACCGGCGGTCACCAGCTCACGCCGGTCGAAGCCGCTCCTCCGCTCGTGCAGCACGAAGCTGAAGCGGCGCCGGCGCCGCTCGCCTCCCCGCCGCGTATTCGACTGTGAGGCAACGCTCTCGTCCATGGAGATAATCATAGCAATATCAGTCGCCGTTTGACACCGGTACGTGCTCGATTTGTCCCACTGAACGTCCGGCGCTTATCCGGCCCCACTCCTTGTACAGGACGGGCGCTCCGTAGACGAGACCCAGAAGGGAGACCACCCCGGCCACGCTGATCACGTAACCGGACAGATGGCTGTACAGCACCGGCGCCACCAATGTGCCGATCAAGGCCGCCACCTGGAGGCACGTCTGCTCCAATCCTTGGACCGTCCCCAGCCAGCGCCGAGGCACTACCTGCACCAAGAACCCCTGCTTGGCGGGATAAGACCAGGCGATGGCTAGACCTTCGATCACATTTACCACCAGAAAGAGCGTCAAGTTGCGAGTGACGCCGTACGAGATCCAGGCGAAGGCCGAGACCGTATACCCTGAGAACATGAGCGCCCACCGGCTGTAGCGGTCGGCCAGGTAGCCCCCCACCCAGGCGAGAAGCATAGGCACGCTGAACGCGATCCAGGTGAGACCCACGTAGCGCACCGAGGCTCCAAGGTGACGCAGCCACAAGCTCCAGAGCACCTCGAAGACACCCATGGCGAAGTGCCCCGTCGCGGCCACGACGATAAAGGCCAGCACCGGCCGGGTGACCAGCTGGCGGTATGGTGGGTGTCTGACCTTCACAGCCCGGCGCAGCCGCGCGTCCTCGGGTTCCCTGATCGCGACCAAGAGGACCACCACCGTGATGGCCGACAGCGCGCTGCCAAAGAGGAAGATCGTGTAGAAAGCCCATATACCCTTGCCTCCTCCCAGGCTGTACAGCGGCCACGCCATCACCGGTCCCGCCACCAGTCCACCGAACTGGGCCGTGGTCAGCCATCCGTAGGCCCGGCTGCGGGTGTTCTCGGTCGTCAACTCGGCCACCAGAGCCTGTCCGGCCGGAGTGACGGCGGCCGCCCCCATGCCTTCCAGCAACCGGAACAAGATGAACCACCCCGGGTGAGTGGTCGAGACGAAGAGCACGGTGGCCACCGAGTACAATCCCACTCCGGCCACGATCACGGGCTTGCGCCCGATAGAGTCGCTTAGACGGCCGAGCGGTGCGGAGAACACGAAAGTGCCCACATAATAGGAGGCCGCCACTATCCCGATCAGCCACACAGAGGCGTGCGCCTGCTCCTGCAGGAACACCGGTAGGTACGGCAGGATGGCGCCGAAGCCCGACCAGACCACGAAGCTGGCAGCACAGATCACGACCAACTGGAACCACTGGGTCTGCTCCGGGGCCGCGCCGGCGGAGTCGGGATATCCTCCCGACGCGCGGTCGGACTCACTTGTCACAGGACTGCTCATGTGGGAACTTTGGCTCAGATGGACGGAGATAGAATCGCGCAGAGCGCGTAGTCATCCAGGCTATCACCTTGCGGCCGGTCCTCAAAAAGCAGGAGGAGACATGCTCGAGTATCCGGGACGAGCGTTTCAGGAAGAGACGTGCTACCGCCGGGAGGCGATGGAGGCGCGCGAGCTCGACTGGCGGAGCAAGCCACCGACCTACAAGTTCTATGCCCATGCTCCGGTGACCAGTCTGCCCATCCCTGCTCCGGCGCTCGACGAAGACCCGCCGCCCGATCTGTGGACGTGTGTGGGCCGCCGGCGTAGCGTACGTTCTTTCAGCACCATCCCGTTGACCCTGGTCGACCTATCTCGTCTCCTGTGGGCGTCGGCCGGGGTGACGACCTCTTTTGTCACCCCACACGGCCAGGACTTCTTCCGGGCCGCCCCCAGCGCCGGAGCCCTCTACCCCATCGAGACCTACGTGGTAGCCAACAAGGTGGAAGATCTCGAGCCCGGCCTTTATCACTATCGCGTCACCGGTGTGGACATCCTCGAGCGCCCGATAGTCGAGGGCAGCCACTCGTTGGAGCAGTTGAAGACCGGCGATTTGAGAGCCGAGATCGCAGCGGCTGCTCTAGATCAGCCCATGTGTGGCAAAGCCGGCGCCGTTTTCTTGTGGACTGCCGTCTTCGCTCGCAGCAAGTGGAAGTATCGCGAGCGCGCCTACCGGTACTTCTACCTGGACGCGGGTCATATCGCCGCCCAGCTTTCCCTGGCCGCGGTGGCGCAAAGCCTGGGGAGCTGCCACGTAGCCGCCTTCTATGACGATGAGGCCAATGCTCTGTTGGGTATCGACGGGCGTACCGAAGCTGTCATCTACATGACGGCAGTGGGAAATCCGAGCCGGCCTTTCGGTGGGAGCGGACGGGTGGACTTGCGCCACACCGGCCGACCGAAAGAGTAGGGTGCGCCCCCTGATCTCCCGCGCCCCCTGATCTCCCGCGCCAACCGCCTAGGTCTCGGGAGAGCGCCTCTTGCTGACATACTCTATCTCCGGATCGTGAATGTATCCGATCTCTTGGAAAAAGCGCAGGGAGGCCTGGTTGGGGGACTCGATCAAGGCCGCCGTGATATCGAGCCCCAACGCCGCCATCCGGACTTCCACCTCGGCCACGAGAAGGCGGGCGGTCCCCCGGCGCCGGAACGCCGGAGCCACGGCCAACCGATTGATCCAGGCCTTGCGACCGTCGTGGGTCCCTAGGACCGCGCCGACCAACTTCCCGTCTGCCTCGGCCAGCAAGAACACCGCCGTGCCTCCTCTGAGCTCTGCGGCCACCCTGTCACGCCGGTCCCGGCCTTGGGGGCGGAACGACAGGCCGGCCTCCGTCCAAAGGCGGAGCACCGCTTCGTAGTCTTCAAGCTGGAGATCACGGATGGTGATACCTGGGCTTCCTGCGGTCTGCGTCATCGATCCGTTCGCCCTTCTCCCCTCGTTCGGTCTGCCTTCCCCTGCGGTAGATCCTTGTGTGACGGACCAGGGCTTGTCCTATTGTGCGACCAGGAGTCACGCTTCGCAAACTCATATGACCGACACGGCGGCAAGGGCCCGCAGAAGCGGGCCAACCGGGGTGCCGACACGATCCGGTGCAACCAGAACTCCAGCGACCGTCAGGAAGCGCCAGTTCCCGCGGCTCACGCGCGCGACCGGCGCGCCCGTGGCGCTCAGAGCGAAGATGGCTGCCCGGCGAGGATTCGAACCTCGGCTAACTGGTCCAGAGCCAGTCGTGCTGCCGTTACACCACCGGGCAATCGATTCGATGCGGCAGGGGATGCAGCCCAGGGCCCCGCCCCGGGCAAAGCGACAGCAAGTTTATCATCGCGGCCGGGATGTACGACAACTCGTGGTGCGCCGCCATCGCTGGGAGGCAGTGCCACCGAGGCGGGCGGCTAGCCCCGGCCTTGCTTCTTCTCGATCCTGGCCCAGGCGTCCTTCATCGTGACGGTGCGGTTGAAGACGGGGAGACCGGGACGAGAGTCCTCCGAGTCGGCGCAGAAATAGCCGAGCCGCTCGAACTGGTACGACGAGCCCGGGACCGCCGCGGCCAGCGACGGCTCGAGCTTGCAGCCCTGCAGAGTCTCCAGCGACCTCTGGTTGAGACTCTGAGTGAAGTCCTGACCCTCAGGCACGTCCTCCGGGTTCTCCAACTCGAAGAGTGTCTCGTAGAGCCGCACCTCGGCGTCGACCGCATGAGCCGCGGACACCCAGTGGATGGTGGCCTTTACCTTGCGCCCGTCGGGCGTGTCGCCGCCGCGCGTGGCCGGATCGTAGCGAGCCCGGACCTCGACGACCTCGCCACTCCCCGGGTCCTTGACCAACCCGGTGCAGGCGATGAGGTACGCGTAGCGCAGCCGCACCTCGACTCCCGGGCTCAGACGATGGTACTTCGGCGGCGGCACCTCGCGGAAGTCGTCCTGCTCGATATAGACGACCCTGGAGAACGGTACCCGGCGGGTGCCCATCGAAGCGTCCTCGGGGTTGTTGACCGCCTCCATCTTCTCGACCTGCCCCTCGGGATAGTTCTCGATCACTACCCGGAGCGGCCGCAGCACCGCCATGGCTCGCGGGGCGCGCCGGTTGAGGTCATCGCGCACGAAGTGCTCCAACAGTCCCAACTCGACCATGTTCTCGCGCTTCGCGACACCGATGCGGTCGCAGAACGCCCTGATCGCCTGGGCCGGGTAGCCGCGCCGCCGCATGCCCGAGATCGTCGGCATGCGCGGGTCGTCCCAGCCCTGCACCAGCCCCTCCTGCACGAGCCTGAGCAGCTTGCGTTTGCTCATCACCGTGTAGGTCACATTGAGGCGCGCAAACTCGCGCTGGCGAGGATGGGTCCGCGGCAGCTCCAGGGCCTCGAGGATCCATTCGTACAGCGGCCGGTGCACCTCGAACTCGAGCGTGCAGATGCTGTGGGTGATTCCCTCGATGTAGTCGCTCAAGCCATGGGCGAAGTCGTACATCGGGTAGATGCACCACTGGTCGCCGGTGTGATGGTGGGGGGCGTGGCGGATGCGGTAGAGCACCGGGTCGCGCAGCCACACGTTGGGCGCACCCATATCGATCATCGCGCGCAATGTGCGGGCGCCGTCCGCGAACTCGCCGGCGCGCATCCGCTGAAACAGGTCGAGATTCTCCGCTGCCGAGCGGTCCCGATAGACGCTCTCTTGTCCCGGCCGATCGAGGGCGCCGCGCATCTCGTCCACCTCTGCGGGCGTGTGGTCGCACACGAAGGCCTTGCCCTTGCGGACCAGCTCCAAGGCGTACTCGTAGAGCGGCTCGAAGTAGTCGGAAGCGTAGAACGGCTCCAGCGCTTCACCGCGGCTCTGCGCAGGCATGACCGGGGCAATGTAGTAGTCCTCGCGGCCCCTCAGGTCACGCTTCTCCGCCAGCCGACCCACCGGCTTGAGGCCCAGACAGTGATCCGCCCAGCCGTCGATCAGCCAATTCACGTCCGCCGTGATGGCGTCGACGTACTCGACGTCCTCCTTGGCCGGATTCGTATCGTCCATACGCAGGTTGCACTGCCCGCCAAACTGGCGAGCGATGCCGAAGTTCAGGCAGATGGACTTGGCGTGGCCGATGTGGAGGTAGCCGTTGGGCTCCGGCGGGAAACGCGTCACCACGCCGTTGACGCGACCCGCGGCCAGGTCCTGCTGGACCAACTCTCGGAGGAAGTCCTGGCGGTCCTGTGGTTCCCGGGCCTGTTGCGTCTGCTGGTCCTCGTTCACTTTCGAGTCCGGCATGGCGCTCCTGCTTCACCCGTCATCGCTGCCCCCTGCTCTCGGTTCGTATCGGGATCAAGGCCTCTTTTTCTCACAGCCCCCCAACCGAGTCAAGGTTCACGGTCGTTCATCCAGGTTTTGTATGCGCGGAGGTGTTCGATACCTTTCGGCCAGCTCAGAAGGGTCGGCCCCGAGATAAAGATAGCTGAAGACGAACCAGAGGCTGCGGAAGATATGTCGGGTTGCACCCACTTCCTCGAACTTGCGACTTGAAGTCTCAACCCTCAGGCGAAGTTTAGCCATCTTTCCACGACGCTTGAGCGCCCGCGCCATCTCCACGTCTTCCATCAGCGGGATCTCCTTGAATCCGCCTACCGCTTCGAAGGTATCCCGCGTGGTGAATTGGACCTGATCTCCCCAGATAAGACGCCAGTTCTTAGGATGGGGAAGCCGGTTCAGCAGCCGCAGCATGGGCCGGTCTGCGGGAACGAACATCGGCCGAAAGCTGCCGCCGCTTGTTCCCGGGCAAGCGGTCGCTGCCCTAACCGCTTCCAGCCATCCGCGAGGGAGGAGCGTATCCGCGTGACAGAACACTAGGATATCCCCGTGGCTCGCCGCGACACCCCGGTTCATCTGAAGCCCTCGGCCGGGAGATGACTGAAGCACGAGAAGCGCTTCGAATTGTCCCCGCGCGGCGTCGGCGGTGCCGTCTGTGCTCTCCGCATCGACGACCACGATCTCCAGATCTTCGGCTGTGTATCCCCATCCTGCCGCCGCGATCGTCGCACGGATGTTTTCGGCCTCGTTGAGGGTGGGCACTATGACCGACACGCGACGTGTCACAGAATCAGGTGGAGCCTTTGGCTGATCGGTCTCCAAAGCGGTGTTCCTTCGCGAACGGGGTTGCCCTTTGACCTTCTACTATAAGCTGAGAAGCCGATGAGCGAGTCAAGGCCGAGAGAACAGGCGCTTGAATCTCAACGAACGGCGTTCGTGGTGATGGCGCGGGTCCCTGACGATCGCGCCGAAGAGAGGCCGGTGAAGACTCGCCTGGCCGACGCAATCGGCACACAATCGGCCCTGGCCCTGTACCGGGTAGTCCTGGGCGAAACGCTGCTTACGGTGGAGCGTGCATCCGCGGCTCTGGGCGCTCATCGCTGGGTGGCGTGGGACCGGCCCGCACCGGAAAGCCTTGCTGGAAGCGAAGGATGGCGCTCGCTCGTCCAGCAGGGAGAAGGGCTGGGACCCCGGCTGGCCGATGTGTTCGCACGGCTTTTTTCGCGAGGATACGAACGCATAGTCATCCTCGGCTCCGACAGTCCTGCCCTTCCGCTCTCATATCTTATGGAGGCGGCCTCGGAATCTCTCGATGGCCAGGTGGTAATCGGTCCCTGTTTGGACGGCGGCTACTACCTCATCAGCATGAGCAGACAGATGTGGGCCGACTGGGGTCACGCCGTCCAGAGGATCCTGGCTTCGGTCCCCATCGGTGCGGCAACCACCTGCGAGCGGACCGTGCGCGGTTTGGAGCAGGCTGGGCTCGACCTGAAGCTTCTCGGCGCGTGGGTGGACCTCGACGACGAGGCAGACCTCCCTCTTGCCGGCCGGCTGAGCGCGGGGATCGCCCGGCGCCTGCACGGGACTTCGGGCGGTGCCGAAGCCGTCGTTCCAGAGATGGGTGCCGCTAGGCCGGCAGACCTGCTCTCGGCAGAGCGAGGACAGCCGCTCTCAGAGTTAGGCGAAGTCTACCTACATCTGACGGATCGATGCGGTGGGAGATGCCTCCACTGTTACAACGCTCGCGGTCCATTCACCGGCAGCTGCGGCGAGAGCAGGGCAGGGCCGACAAGCGCCCGGGAGCTTTCCCTCGCTGAATGGCGCTCACTTGTCGATGAAGCCGTCTCGCTCGGCGCCAGCAGCTTTGTCGTTCTCGGAGGTGACCCCTTCGCCAAGGATTGTCTTCTGCCCCTCCTGGACCACCTGACCGGCGATCACTCGTGCGCTGTGAGGCTGTTCCTCAGCCGCTTGCCGCGAACTGACCCCGAGAGCACAGTGGAAGCTCTCGCCGGAGCCGGACACGGTCGGCTGATTCCGATGGTGAGCCTCGAAGGTCCGGAGGCGATCAACGATGTCATACGAGGCGATGGGAGCTTCTCGGAGTCGAGACGCTTGATCGAGTTGCTACACGGCGTCGGCCTCCGTCCTTCTGTGAACACCGTTCTTCTCAGGCCGTGCTTGAGCGGACTTCCGGACCTACCCGCCACTCTGGCCGAGCTCGGCATACGGCGCCTGCACCTGATTCTTCCGCATGAACGTGGTCGAGCGTACCAAGCGTCCGAACTCATCCCGACCGGTCGAGAGATGCTCCTGGCCTTTCGCGCCCTGCAGCAGGCTGCCGCCGACCGGGGGATTTCGGTCGACAATCTCAGTTCATTCAGGGAGCGTGCTGCTGTCCCGCGGGATCTCTGTAGCGCTGGCTGCACGCTTCTTGCAGTGGATCCATACGGTACCGTTCACCCGTGCCCGGTAACGGTTGGAGATCCGGCGTTTGCGGCAGGGACTGTGCGCACGGACGCCCTTGCTTCAGTTTGGCGCGCGTCTCCGATCCTCAGACTCGTTCGCGGCGCTCACGCGTTGGACAAGAGAAACTGCCGGGACTGTGACGTGGTGAATGAGTGCGGCGGCGAATGCTGGGTTCAAGCCCATTATTCCGCCCACGCGGCCGGGACTCGGGCAGGCTTTGGCGCCCCTTTCCCTTACTGCGACTTCGTCAGGCCGCTCATGCAGGAGGTGCGGACCGAGTCGGGGCGGCCACGCCGGACGGCAGAAGCGTCGCCAGCGAACCTCACCCCCTTCGACTGCACATGACGATGTTGAGCCTGGGGGTTCCCCGGGAATGAAAACAGAGAAGGGCTAGCCAAGAAGATCCGCTCGCCGAGCCGCTCCCTTGGCGTGGGAGCTGCACCGGAACCGCGTCCAAGAAGTGTAAAGCAGGTACCGGAACCGCTGTGGAAAGTATGTGCCGGAACAACACACATTTGTTGGTGCCAAGTTCGTCACCGGGATGTCACCAAGCGGCCCCTGGAGATACCAAAACCCGGCCTCATCTACCGGTCTCCTCAGCCAGAAAGCCCTGCAAAACTGTATATGCCGGAGGCGGGACTCATCGATTTGTTTGCGGGCTACAGAGTATGGGCGCCTTTTTGGGTCCTCAGATATCAAAGGACGTGAAGATCAGGGGCGCCAGGCAGAGCCGTCCCACCACGTGTGCCACAAGGCATTGTCGCTTCCGCGCGCGAAGACATCGATACTGTTGACAGCCACGGACACGGCGTCGGGATTGGAGGTGATGATCCCGCCCAGGTTCTCCCAGCTTGACCAGGCGCCGCTGTAGGACTTGTGCCACAGAGACCCGAGACCGTGCTCCTTACTGGGACCGCGCATGAACACGTCGAGGCGGCCGCTGCCCCAAGAGGCCACGCCCGGACCGGAGGTGAAGATCCCGCCCAGGTTCTCCCACTCTGACCAAGCGCTGCCGTTCCACGACATGTGCAAGAGGCCGTTGTCGGTCCCGCGCGCGAAGACATCGATACGGTCGGGGCCCCAAGAAACTGCGGCGGTATCGGAGGTCAAGACTCCGCCCAGGCTTTGCCAGCCTGACCAGGACCAGCTTACATTTGTGCCGGTGCCGATATTGTGCCACAGGGCGTTGTCGGTCCCGCGCGCGAATACGTCGACGCGGCTGGCGCTCATCATGGCCACCGACGGGCCGGAGGCGAACGTCCCTCCTAGACTGTGAGGCGTCGACCAGTTATCCTTCCACCCCTTGTACCAGATGGCGTTGTCGGTACCGCGCCAGAAGACACCGCCCCAGACGGGACCTCGGCCCGCGGTAGCCGGATCGGAGGTCAAGACTTCTCCCACACTAGACCAGGAGTCCCAGGTTCCTTCCCAGTACTCTCTCAACTACAGGGCACCGTCGGAACCGCGGGCGAACACGACGAGCCCGCCGCTACCCTGGGGGTTGTGCTCACAGACTCCCGGACCGGAGGTGAATTCCCCGCCCAGGCTCCCGAAGTTACCGGGACCTCCGCCCTGTAAGAAGATGAGGTAGTAGAGCAGTTGGGCGCACTCCCCCCGGCTCGCGTTCAGACCCGCGTTCCAGCTAGAGGAGAGGCCATGCAGGCCGTCGAGCAGCCCGTTGTATTCGGCTTTCTTGATGTTGGCACCGTGGGTGGGGTCTTCGTAGGAGAGCTGTCCATTCCAGCCGGCTGGGACGTCGTCTAGAGTCCCTGGGGTGAGATTATCGGCTGCGCGCACCACCATGGTGATGACCTGCCGGCGCGTGATGTTGTCATAGGGAGCGAAATGGGTAGCGTCCTTGCCCTTGGCGATGTTGTACTGGGCGCAGACGGCCACGTATTTTCCCGGGTAGAAGGGATCGGTGCCCGTTTGGGCGACAACGTCGCCGAAGGGACAGATCTCACCACCGGGGACCGAGAGATTCATGGTCTTCACGACCATCTTGGCGAACTGCTGGCGCATCACCGGATCTTCCGGTCCGAAGTTGCCGTTCGTGTAGCCGCCGATGATGCCCCGCGCGGAAAGCTCGACGATGGCTGATATGTAGGGGTGGTTGGAAGGAACGTCAGGAAAGGCGGAAGCAGCAGAAGCAGGCAGAGCAAGGATGAGGCCTGCCCCGAGCAGGAGCACTACCAGCGCTGTTCGTAATCTGAGCGGCGACACCGGGCTTCGCGTGGTTCTCATGGAACACACACCTCCTCCACGGGCGGGCTGTCCGCACGGGGCGATGAGCGGGCGTGAACTCGTGCGAGGCCCCCGTCTTCATGGCCTTCCCGAGCAGCAAAATGGGGAGACATGGTTTCTCCCCTTGTAGTTTAAGTATAAGCCGGTTCCGCCCTGGGTCAACCAGAAGCCCCCGCCGGCAAAGCTTGGTAGCGGCCGATCGGCAACGTGACTCGCACACCAAGAACGGAGGCCCCGAAGGACCTCCGTTTGCTACCGATGCCTATCAGGCTCGACTTCCGAACTTCCGCCGACTACGGCAAGGGCTGCTCCGCCATGCTCACCACGGTGCCGTCCCGATCACGCTCGATTATCCAGGGTACGCCGCGCATATGCTCGGCGCCCTCAGGTGGGGATGGCGATAGGAAGAAGCTCACGAACTCCTCCCAGGTGATGGATCGCTCCCCGCCATCACCATACGTGGCCGTCGTTATCGACACCGTCGGAGATACCAGATGCCCGGTGCCAAACCCCTCCGTTTCCTCCAAGCCCTCGCGGCGGATGTAGTAATCGTTGGGTAGCTCCTCTCCCGGTGCGATATCTCCTGCTTCTAGCGCCGCGTTCTTGGCCTCCTCCCCGGTGAGCATCTCTGCGTATTCGATGTTGATGTTGCGGTACTCAGAACCAGGAACCCCCGTCACCTGGACCATGAAGACCATCCCCTGGGTGTGGCCGTTGGGGAGGAGGGTCTCCAAGGGGTAGGGTTCGGTGGTAACGGGGCGGGACGGTGCGGTGGTGGTGGGCGAGGTAATGGTTGCCGTCGTGGTTTCCGGCATTGCCGTGGTTGTCTCTAGAGATATGGTGGTGTTCTGCGTGTCCCCTGCCATAGTCTGGGTGGCATCCTCAGCGCATCCGCCGAGCGTGAAGACTACGAGCGCCAGGGCAAGAATTGCAGCGGCCAGAAGGAGTGGTTTCTTGGCTTTCACGGCGCACACCTCCTCCTCGGGCATGCTGTCCGAACAGGGGTGATGCGCGGGCTGCGGGCTCGTGCAAGGCCCCTTTCCGGCAGCCTTCCCGAGCTATGAGAATGGGGAGTCCTTTCTACTCCCCGGATACCATCAAGTATAGGCTCCTCATCCGTGAGGTCAACCCAAAGACAAAGCCCTCACCGGCAACGCTTGGTAGCGGCCGATCGGGGAGGGAGTTGCATACAAGAACGGAGGCCCCCAAGGACCTCCGTTCTGACCATGAATACGCGCCCTCAAAGGGCTGAGTGGGCCGGCGGCTACGCTCCCGGCACGACACCGAGGTTGGCGAGCAGCGACATCCTGTCAAAGTAGACATCGACCCGTATCATTTTTCCGTCTTTGAACTCTATGGTGTCGCTGCCCGGCACGGTCCCTGTGCGCCCGGTGGCAGGCACGGAATCACCGGTGGGCATGGCCAGCGGGCCGTCGTGCGTACCGGTGCCTATCCAATTCTCCACCACATAGTCGCCATCTGCGATTGTCTGGGTGGTCTGGAAGGTCAGGTCGGGAAAGGCAGTCCAGTTCTGCTCCATATAGGCCCGGTGAGCGGCCTCGCCACCGGGGCCTGGCATACCGGGCGCCATGAACTGGAAGCCCTCAGCGTGATAGCTGCTCATGCGAGCATGGTCGTGTGCGTTCATTGCCTCCATGTATTCTCCGGCAGCACGGATGTTGTCCTTTTCTGACACGACTTGCCTCCTTCTCCCTCCTCTTGCCCGATCGCATACAGCTTCTGGTGCTCTCGGGTTCACAGAGTGCGCTGATGCGTGGGAAGACTCTCTTACTCCCCGTATGACTTTCATTCTAGGCCGATTCTACTCTGCGTCAATGAGAGAAAGACGGCACACGCCGGCAGAGCTTGGTAGCGGTCGATCGGGGCCTCACCGGCGTGCCAGGACGGTCTCATGACAGCCTATTGATTAGATCGCGGCTCCAATCAAACAGGAATATGGACCAAGCGCCTACCGCTAGCCCGCCGATAATCAAGAGCGTTCGCAGGAACAAACTTTCCTCGCTGAAAGCGGCCCCGATGATAATAACAAGCAGCCCCAACATACCCAGGAGTGGGCAGAAAAGCTGCAACAACTGGAGTCCGAATATCTTCCTCCCGTGCAGCCTCGTGTCCCGCATGTCGTTGTCCCCCTTTGGGATTGGGCCATCACGACAGTAACTATCGTCCTCTTCTCAGTCTATTCCGAAGTGCTCCATGCCGAAAGAGCCCCCGCCGGTCGAACCTCGAGGGCTACCGATCGGGGGCTCGGATACGAGTACGGAGGCCCCGAAGGACCTCCGTCCTTCGATTCGTTCTCTTGGTCGCCGTCCTTACTTCTGAGTCCACTTTGTGGCGGAACAATCCATCTCTGTCTCGGTCCGAACAGGGGCGCGTACTCTTTGTGTTTGTCGTGGCGGGCGGCATGCCCTCGCTGCTCCAACATCGCCATTCTTCCAAGGTGGCAGGGCGCAGGCCCAGGTACTTCGCCGCTGCTCTTGTATCGAACTGGGGCACGTCTCTCACCTCCTTGCACCGTAGGGAGCCCTTTACCTTCAAGTCTCCGCACGGCAATAAATAGGGCGATGATCGCAAGATGGCGCCGAAGCAGGATCGGCGCCCCCGTTGGTAGCCACCAGGCCTCGTCGGCGGGGGCCCTTCCATCGATTGACCCCGGTGCACATCGGCCTACAATGAAGCTACGCGGGGAGTAAGGAGGCGTTCCTGCGCACCCGCGGCGCAGAGACCGATGGGGGTGATTATAAGATGGGAACGTCAATTGACCGTGCAACGACCGGCGCCTCTACGCCGGAGATTACATGAGAGACGATGAGGCTCCCCCTCCATGGGAGCGCAAGCTCGATGACATTACGGTCGATCTGGTCATCGCGGAACTGATCAGCACGGGGAAACCTGATGGAAGATGGTCTCCATCTGGAGGAGCTTGACCACCTCTACGAGTCGCTCTCGCCCGAGGAGCGCGACGAGCGCGCAGGGGCTGACACAGCGGAGCCCCGGCGTCACCGGGGCTCCGGGAATGCCAGTCAGGGGCGTGGGGCCCTGGCTTGGAAGGACGTCACTCCACGTAGAAGTCGAACTCGATGGAAAGACGAGCGGCAACCGTGGGAGCTATAAACCCCCTGCAAAACCCCATATGCCGGAGGCGGGACTCGAACCCGCACGGGCATAGCCCTACGGTGTTTAAGACCGTTGCGTCTGCCATTCCGCCACTCCGGCAACGACTGCGGATCGCGTTCGGCGCTCTCAAGCCGTCGGCCACCAATCGCTCATACGTTAGCACGCCCTGCGGCCGCATCCTTGGGGTCAATGATGGCTTGACCGCAGAGCACCAACCCGTCCAGCAGGTCACGCTCCGAAACGGTCAGCTCCTCGTAGCCCAACGTTTCCATCGTCGCCAGCAGTATGACGGCTCCGGCCACGATGACTGGGGCGCGCCCTGCCTGCACACACGGCAGGGCGGCGCGCTCGTCCATATTCATGGCGCTTAGCCGGCCCACCAGCCTCCGAACAGCGGCCACCGTGAGAACCCGAAGATGCAGGAACTCGGCATCGTATTCCTCGAGACCTGCGTCTAGACAGGCCAGAGTGGTCACCGTCCCCGCCACTCCCACCAGGCGCGGAGCCTTGGTCGGGCAGCCGGCCTGCTCCCGCGCGTCGGTACAGACGGCAGGAGCCAGAATGGGATCCGGCATAGGGGCCGCAAGACCAGCATCGTCTAAATCGGCATCGTCGAGATCGGCCTCTGCGCTGGAACCAGCGCCGCTCCCCTGAACCGCCAGGGCATCGCTGCCGAACTGGCCTCGCAATCGACCGACGGCACGGTTTGCTTCTTGGAATATGCTCTCGATCTCCCCGGGCGCCGGGGGATCCGACTTGACCCAGCGCTCCGTGGCCCGGCTCGCTCCCAACTCAAGACTGACAACGTCCACTTCCCCTTCCTGCGAGCGTCTGATCAACTCGGTGCTGCCGCCTCCCACATCGAGGACCACCATGTCCCCTGCGACACCGAGGGTCGCCCCCGTGTACGCGAGCTCCGCTTCCTCTCGGCCCGCAAGCACCACCGCCTGCACGTCGAACTCGCCGCCAAGCCATCGGAGGTACTCGAGCCCGTCGACCGCCTCGCGGGCGGCGCTGGTGCCGGCGACCACGATCCAGTCAGCGTCGTGGGAACGAGCCTCTTGCACGTAACGCCCCACCGCGGCCGTCGTGCGCTTCCGAGCCGCCGGAGTCAGCCTGCCGCCACACGATAGCCCCTCCCCCAGCCGCGTCACCTCAGCCCGGCGCGCTATCGTCCGGACCTCGCCTTCCGCCATCTCTCCCACCAGTAGCCTCACGGAAATGGTTCCCACGTCGACCGCCGCACGTCTTTCAGCGGCGACCCAGCGGCCGCACCGGATGTCCGTGCACCACGACCTCTCCATTGGCGGAAGGAATCTCGACCATATCCGTCGGGCCGAACCGGCCGGCGCCCGATCCTCAGGTGGCTCCTCCGCCTCGGGCGGACCGGCGAGCCGCCCACTCTCCGGCGACGGGCCGACCAACCACCCGGACATCACGGCAAGCAGCGCAGCGGCGTATGCATGGAGGCACGACGCCTTCTCAAGCCCTTGCGGACCCCCGATGCCGGCCTCGAGCCGAGCGTCTGAAGAGCGGTCGCCCGCCAGAGTGGTCCGGCGCTCCCGGTACAGCTGAGTGATCTGCTCCAGGGCGGACGTCGCGTCGAGATCCGCGCGAATCCACGACTTGAACGCCCGCACGGCCCCTCCGGCCTCAGCCCGGCTCACCACGGTGGTCAGAGTCGGGCAGGTGAGATACAGCAACGTGGGGTTAGGTGCGCCCCCGGTGAGCACGGGCGCAGTTTCGATGACCGCAGGGTAGCCGAACGGACAGCGTGCCGCTACGCCGGTAAGATCATGCGGCCGCCGGCCGAGTTGCCCGGCAATGACCGCCAGGTCGTGCGGCCCGACGCTTTGTTCCCGGCACACGGGGTCTCTCGCCGCGCTTACCGACGAAGGTCGCCGATGCCCTGAACAGACACGAGGTCCTCCATAGAGTCACCAGCCGCTGCCGACCCCGTCGTGCTGGTGGTCGTCCGGGCGGTGGTCGACGTACTCGTGGCTATGGCCGTGGTCGAGGTAGCGGATTCTCGCTCGAGGGGCAGGAGACTGAAGGGAACAGCGTTCTCGGAGCCACCGCCACCGGATGGCGGTGCGTTGGTCTCGATCCCCGTGACGGCGATCGTCACCGCGGCCAGGACCAGCACCACGACGGCCACCACCCGCGACCGGCTCTCTCTGCGCGGACGCGAATGCCTCTCCTCCCGGCGGGCAGAGCCGCGGGGAGAGCTCCGGCGGTGTCTGTCGACCCGCCGCTCGTGGAGGAAGTCGTCGTCGGACGGCCGGGGCGAGCTCTCCTCCAACCGCCTGGTCAGGAGCGGGTCGGGATCGCCGGACGATCGGGAAGGTTGGGGCGGGCGACGAGCGCCATATCTGGTCTCGTCCTCAGGCATCTGCGGACCGAATCTCAGAAGAGCCCGGAGAGCGTGGAGAGCATCCGCTCGAGGAACCCAGGATCATCGGCTCTATCAGTCCCAGCCCCATCGGCGTTCGGCCCCGCGGCGCCGATCCCCAAGCCCGCCACCGACTCCGCGCCGGGCACAGCCGCGCCGATCCCTGTCCCGGCCAAGTAGTCGGCCGAGCGACCGGACGGACCTGAGGCTGCGTCACCAGACGCCCCGCCGGCCGGTCCGCCCGCCGCGCCGGCGGCGGCGCCCAGATACCCAGGGGCAGCAGCCACCGGGGGATCCTCACCCGAGAATCCGCTGACGATATAGAGATCCTCACCGGGGCGCGCATAGGTGAGTTCCTGCCGAGCCAGACCCTCGAGATAGCCGGCCTGACCGAGCTTGCCCAGTTGGGACCGGAGCGCGGCTCTCTGGTTCTCGAGAGCCGCTACCTCCAACGTTGTCTTTTCCAGGCGGGCTCGCGCATTCTGGTAGTGGCGCACCGGACCGTAGTTGGCGGCAAGCGCCACGGTCACGAGCAGCAGGACGCAGCCGAGGAGGAGCACTCGCCGGCGAGTGGCGAAACGTGACCCCCGGAAGCCCGTCGACCCGATGTCGCCGGACCGGACCGGCGCTGATGGCGCACTTATGGTCGTCATTGTTCATGTCTTATTCGCCCCTGCGGCTGCAGTGTCCTCCGCCCTGAGCGACCATCCGGACCGCCTACCTGACGGCTCCTCTCCGGAAAGCCGCCCCCGCCGGATACGAGGCGAGGGAGCCCAGCTCCTCCTCGATGCGCAGCAGCTGATTATATTTGGCGGTCCGCTCGCCCCGGCAGGGAGCGCCGGTCTTGATCTGCCCGGCGTTCGTGGCTACCACGAGATCGGCGATGGTGCTGTCCTCCGTCTCGCCCGAGCGGTGACTGACCACGGCCGTGTAGCCGGCTCGGTGGGCCAGCGAGATCGCGTCGAGAGTCTCGGTCAGAGTGCCGATCTGGTTGAGCTTGATGAGGATGCTGTTGGCGACCCCACGCTCGATCCCCATCGCCAGGCGATCGACGTTGGTGACGAAGAGATCATCGCCGACCAGTTGCACTGAATCACCGACCAGCCTGGTGAGAGCGGCCCAGCCGTCCCAATCGTCCTCAGCCATGCCGTCCTCGATGCTCACGATGGGGTAGCGTTTGCAGAGATCCACGTAGTAGGCGGCCATCTCCTCCGATTTCAGCGTCCGTCCCTCGCCCGCGAGCACGTAGGCACCTTGGGATGCGTCGAAGAACTCGCTGGCAGCCGGATCGAGGGCGATAGCGATGTCGGTCCCCGGCGCGTAGCCGGCCTTCTCCACCGATTCCAGGATCACCTTGATCGCGTCCTCGTTGCTGGACAGATCCGGAGCGAAGCCGCCCTCGTCGCCCACCGAACTGGCAAGGCCTCGGCCGGTGAGGATCTCTCGGAGGGTATGGAACACCTCCACGCACATGCGCAGACCATCGCTGTAGGTGGCGGCCCCCACCGGCACGCACATGAACTCCTGGAGGTCGACGTTATTGTCGGCGTGCTTGCCGCCGTTCAGGATGTTCATCATGGGGACCGGCAGCACATGGGCGTTGACCCCGCCCAGATACTTATACAAGGGCAGATCGACAGCGTCCGCGGCCGCCTTCGCCACGGCCAGGGAGGTCCCCAGGATGGCGTTGGCCCCAAAACGGCTTTTGTTGGGCGTTCCATCGGCCTCGATCATCACTAGGTCTATCTCGCGTTGATCGGTGGCGTCCAGGCCCATGAGCGCATCGCAGATTGACTCGTTGACATGCTCGACGGCCTTGAGCACGCCCTTGCCTCCATAGGACCCGCCGCCGTCCCGCAATTCGACCGCTTCGAACGAGCCGGTGGACGCACCGGACGGGACCGCGGCCCTGCCGCGCGCCCCGCACGCCAGTTCCACGTCCACTTCCACGGTGGGGTTACCCCGAGAATCGAGTATCTGCCGTCCGAAGACCCCCAGGATAACGGTCATCGTCTTCGCTCCTTCTTTGCCCTTTGGTAATAGGCTTCTTGTTCGTCCAATCCCATCTCTTCAAACGCCAGCCCGTCGTCTCCCGCCGCCCCCGCGGCCGCATCCACCCGCTCACGGAAACGAAACGCCGAGCCGCGCAGAGCCAGTTCCGGATCGACCTTGAGCTTCCGACAGAGGTTGATCACGGAGAACAACAGGTCCCCCATCTCTCCGGCCACCTTATCGGGGTCGCCGCCCGCAGCCAACTCATGCTCGATCTCGGCCGTTTCCTCCTTCACCTTCGCCAGCACCTCGGGAGCGTGCTCCCAGTCGAAACCCACCGCAGCCGCCCGCTGCTGGAGCTTCTGGGCCAAGAGGGTAGCGGGAAAAGCTTCGGGGATATCGTGAAAGATGCCCTCCCTCCCCTCGGCCTCCCGTTTGATGGCGTCCCAGGTCTTGCGCACCTCTTCGGGCGTATCGGCAGAGGCGTCCCCGAATATGTGGGGGTGCCGGCGCACCAGTTTGGCGTGAATACCGGAAGCCACCTCGCCCAGGTCGTAAAGGCCCCGCTCTTCCGCCACGCAAGCCAGGAAATACACCTGAAAGAGCAGGTCGCCCAGCTCGGCGCGAACGGCCGCATCGCCCCGCGTCGCCCGGTGGTGGATGCTATCGACCAGCTCGTAGGTCTCCTCCAGGGTGTAGGAGATGATGTCCTCCTGGGTCTGCCTGCGATCCCAGGGACACTCCCGGCGGAGACGGCGCGTCAGGTCGTAAAGACGCCCCAGTTCGGAGACCACCTGTTCGCGATCCACGGTCTGCCGCTACTCGCTGGTGGTGCTGGTGGTGGACCGCTCGACCGAGCTACTCGTGGTCGGGGAAGGCTTGAACCCCTCCCGGTATTCGACACCAAGTTCAGCCTGCTTCGACGCCAGCCACTCCCGCCAAAGCTTGGACTGCTTCTCGTCGAGAAGCGTGCTCTTGATGCTCTCTTTGACCTCGTCGTAAGCGAGCTGCTTCTCGGGGGTGATATCGTTCACCTCGATCAGGTGGTAGCCGTACTGGGTCTTGACCGGCTGCGACAGCTCGCCCTTCTTGAGGCTGAACACGGCCTCCTCGAACGCCGGGACCATCTGCCCCCTGATCACCGGACCGAGGTCGCCCCCTGAATCCTTCGAGGCGGCGTCGTCGGAGTACTTTCCGACCTCGGTGACAAAGTCGGCGCCGTTTTGGATCTGGCTGCGGACCTTCTCGGCCTCCGCCTTGGCCGCGTCCCAATCGGCCTGCGTGGGAGTGGTGGTTCCTGTGCTACCCGCCGCCGGCTGAACGGGTGCGATGAGGATGTGACGGGTATCCCGGGCCTCTTGCTGCACGAAATCAGCCTTGTGAGCCTCGTAGTAGGCCTCGGCCTCCGCTTCGCTCACCGCCGATCCCTTGGTCACCGCCGCTCTCATCTCGTCGAACATCAAGCTATCCCTGATCGACTGGGTGAGTTGTTCGAGTGTCATGTTCTGGTTCTTGAGCGCCGAGTCGAACTTCTTCTGGTCGCCCTGGAACATCTGCTTGATCTGGTCGACCTGGCTCTGCACTTCTTGTTCGGTGATCGTGATCTTGTAGCCGGGCCCCTCTTGGCGGAGCACCTCCATGACCACCAGATACTCGGCAACGCCTTGCTCGAAGCTCCGGTACTCCTCGGGCTGCTTGTCCTTGTCCGGCGCGCGGCCGGCCGCCTCGTAGGTGGCCTTCAGCTTGTTGAACTGGTCTTGAGACACGAGGGCCTGTCCCACCCGTGCGACAGCACCCTTGGGCAGGTTCCCCCCACAGCCCAGGACCATGATAAGTGGCAGAAGGAGCAGGCCGACGGCGAGCCTTCTGATCACACCGAACCTCGCTTTGTTACTCAGAGCGCACCTTCCCCCACGGGAAGCGCGAGTATATCATCCAGCACTTCGCGCACTATCTGGCGCAGACCACGCTCGTCCCCGCGAAGACCGAGAGACAGCTGGCCTTGCACCGGAGCGTACACGTAGCGCGGATCGCGCGAGCGCAGCCGCTCCCGGGAGCCTGGAGCCAGGCCCAGCCCGGTGATGAGGAGGCGGCTCTGCCGGATCGACAGAGCGTCGGCGCCCAGTGTCTGAAGGGTGGCCCGCACCTCCCCCAGAAAGATGAGATTGTCCACCGGCTCCGGGATCTGCCCGAAACGGTCCGCCAACTCCATCCGCAGCTCGGCCAACTCGTCCAGGTCGGCGGCCGACGCGATGCGCCGGTGCAGGTCCACCCTGGCCGCTTCGTAGCCGATGAAGCTTGCCGGCACGTGAGCGTCGATGCCGATCTCCACCCGAGGGAGCTTCTCCGAACCTACGTCCCGACCCTGAAGCTCGGCGGCCGCCTCCTGGAGCATCGACAGGTACATCTCGAAACCGACCGCGGCGATCTGGCCGGACTGCTCCTCTCCCAGCAGCTCGCCCGCCCCCCGGATCTCCAGGTCGCGCATGGCGATCTTGAAACCCGAGCCCAGTTCGGTGTAGTCGGCGAGGGTAGAAAGGCGAGCAATAGCCTCGCCGGTGAGCACCGCGTCGTCCGGGTGGAACAGGAAGGCGTGCGCCACCCGGGCCGAGCGGCCGATGCGTCCCCGGATCTGGTAGAGCTGCGCCAATCCGAGCAGGTCGGCCCGCTCCACGACCAAGGTGTTGGCGTTGGGGATGTCTAGCCCGCTCTCGATGATGGTGGTGGTCACCAGGACGTCGGAGTCGCCGCGCAGGAACTCGAGCATGACCCGCTCCAACTCCTGCTCGGGCATCTGTCCATGGGCGACGGCGAAACGTACCCGGGGCATCGACGCGCGCAGCCGCACGGCCACCTTGTCGATGGTCTCTACCCGGTTGTGGAGGTAGTAGATCTGGCCCCCGCGGTCGATCTCCCGCTCGATGGCACGCGTGACCATGCCCTCGTCGTACAGGCCCACATACGTCTGGATCGGGTGGCGGTCCCGGGGCGGAGTCTCGATGACGGTGATGTCCCGCACCCCCGAGAGCGACATCTGCAGAGTACGCGGGATGGGAGTAGCGCTGAGGGTGAGCACGTCCACCCGTACCTTAAGACGGCGCAAGGCCTCTTTCTGGGCCACGCCGAAGCGCTGTTCCTCGTCCACTATGACAAGCCCCAGATCCTTGGGCTTGAGGTCCTGGGACAGTAGCCGGTGGGTGCCGATCAACACGTCCACGCTGCCCGCGCTGAAATCCTTGAGAATCCGTTTTTGCTCCGCGGCGGACCGGAAGCGGGAGAGCATCTCCACCTTCACGGGAAAATCCGCGAACCGCTCCCGAAAGGTGCCGTAGTGCTGTTGGGCGAGGATGGTCGTGGGAACGAGGACCATGACCTGCTTGCTGTCCAAGCTGGCTTTGAACGCCGCCCGCAGCGCGACCTCCGTCTTGCCGTAGCCCACGTCGCCACACAGGAGCCTGTCCATGGGCTGACCGGACTCCATGTCGTCCTTCACGGCGTCGATGGCCCGCAGTTGGTCTTCCGTCTCGTCGTAGGGGAAGGCTTTCTCGAAGCGCACCTGCCATTCCCCGTCCTCGGAGAAGCGGTGGCCGGTGATAGCCTGACGGAGCGCATAGAGGTGCAGGAGCTCGCCGGCCACCTGGCGCGCAGCCTTGCGGACCCGGCTCTTGAGGTGCTCCCAAGCCTTGCCCCCCAGTTTCGAGAGCGAGGGTGACGCGCCTCCTGCACCCACGTAGCGCACCACCTTTGCGATCTGGTCGTGAGGAACATAGAGCTTGTCCATGTCCCGGTAGGCCAGATCGAGATAGTCGCGAGTGACCCCTGCGACGGTCTTTGTGGAGATGCCTTCGAAACGCCCCACCCCGTGGTCCTCGTGCACCACGAAGTCGCCCTTGCGCAAGTCGCGGAAACTCGACAGCTCCAGCCCCGCCAGAGGCCGTCTCTCCCCTGCGGCCTTGTGGCGCCGGGGGAAGATCAGCGCGTCGGTGAGCAGGGCCAGCTTGATATCGGACAGCACAAAATGGCGGTGGTGGGGCACGGGCAGGAACGACACCCCAGGCCCTCGGCCGATGGTGTCGGCGGTGGCCAAAGACCCGCTGATGCGCCGGAACACGTAGCCGGCCCGCTCTGCTTCCGCCCGCTGCTCGAAGGCGATCACCACCCGGTATCCGTCGTCCACCAGCCGACGGATCGCCTCCTCGGCTTCCGGCAGGTTAGTGACCGGCAGTTCCCCGCTGGTGGCCCGGATGGGCATCGGCGTCCGCTCTCCGGCGGCCAAACCGAGAGAGCTGAAGGTGACGGTGGGAAAGGCTGCAAGAGCCTCGTCAACTTCCGTCCAGGCAACGTACGAGCCATCGCCCGCCCCCTCGCCCAACACGTCGACCAGATCGGTGCGAAATGCATCGACCGGGGCCCGCGCCCGGGCAGGGTCGCTCAGGAAGACCTGCGTCCCCGCCGGCAGAAGCGACGCTACGCTCACCGGCCTAGCGACCGACCCCTCAGCCGCCGCGTAGAGCCGCACTTCCTCCAAGGGGCCCAGCGAGCGTTGCGAAAACACGGAGAAGCTGCGGAGACTCTCGACCTCATCGCCCCAGAACTCGATCCGCAGCGGATACCGCTCGGTCGCCGGAAAGACATCGATGATCCCGCCCCGTACCGAGAAATCCCCGGCGTCCTCTACCTGATCCACCCGGACATAGCCGAGCTCGACCAGCCTCAGCGTCAGCCTTTCGAAGTCGAATTGCGCCCCGGTGACGATGGTCAGAGGCGGACCGACCGGCGGGATCACACCTTCCATCAGGGTGGTGGCCTCCACCACGACCACCGGGACCCCTCGCTCGGCGATCGCGGCCGTATCGAGCGCAGCCACAGCCCGGGCGCGCCGCCCGGCGACCCGCGGTTTGACCACCCCTTCCGACCCGTACCACACCCCCCGGGGCGGCAAGTACAC
>JAZDLO010000233.1:0-12644 GCA_043801935.1 bacterium | reverse complement strand
GTAGCGTTCCCCCACTACCTGCATGGCCTGGGAGGTGAGGTCCAGGATCTGGTTGGGGTCCTCGCCCTTCTCCAGCATCTCATCGACGAGCGAAAGAGCTTCTTTCTCCTTCATGTTGGCCATGGCTTCTACGAGCTGATGCATAGTGGTCTCCTTAACAAGTGATTGCCCGTTGCTCCCGGCGCGCCGCGTGCGCCGGCTCGTCCCTCATCGTCGCCCCCCCTCTTTCCCTCCTCCTTGGCCGCTCGGATAATCGCCTCTCGTGGCCCGACAGGCCACCTGTCTCGGGTGCGCGTGAACACCGAGAGTCGCCTCCATGACGGCACCGGCGACGGCAGGGTGCGCGAGGATGGTATTCCCCAACTGCTCCACCGTCAATCCGCGCTCCCCTACAACCTCCGGGTCTTCCTTGGTATCGTGCTCCTGAGGCTGTGTTCCCGTGCCAGAGGACGGTGGGAAGCTTCTGGGGCGCAAAAAAGACCGCTTAGAAGCGTCGATCACAACCTCCCAACATATACTATAGTTATATAGCTAACTCCGCAAGCCGAGACGGGGCCATTCGTGACCGATGGCACAAGGGGCAGCAATGCCGGATAGTAGCAAAGACGCACGTGGCTCCTTGAGTTCTCCGTCTCAGCGGGAGGAGGCCTCGAAAGCCGTTTCTGTACGGATCGGGCACTCCGGCTATCGCGGTCGCCGCTCGCACGAACCCGCTTATCTCCACATCGCGAACGCGATCTCCGATCGCATAGGGGCCGGCACCTATCGGGCGGGCGACCAGTTGCCTACAGAAGCGCAACTGCGCGCCGAGTTCGGGGTAAGCCCTATGACGGTCCGTCGGGCCATCAACATCCTCCTGGACCGGGGGCTTGTGACGACGACCCAGGGCAAGGGGACCTTCGTGCGGACCCTCGACCTTGGCGAGGCAGTGTTCCGACTACAGGAGATCACGGATATGTGGGTCGGTGACGACTCC
This sequence comes from bacterium, assembly GCA_043801935.1. Lineage (GTDB taxonomy): Bacteria > Actinomycetota > Thermoleophilia > RBG-16-64-13 > RBG-16-64-13 > JAZDLO01. The sequence continues at coordinate 11,668 of JAZDLO010000233.1, read as the reverse complement.
GTGGACGTGCTTCTGTTGGAGGCGAGCATCATTCCCGCCAGCGAGAGAGTGGCGGCCATGCTTGAGCGTCCCGTCGGTTCGCCTACCGTATTCATGCGCCGGCTCATTCAGCGCGGGGGGGTGCCGCTTGTCTATCAGTTGGAGAACGTCTTGTACGACGAACATCGGCCCCTTGTCGAGACGCAACTGCAGATCACGTCTCTCGACGGTCTGCTCCGCTCGTCCCGGGGCAGGGACATCCCCAGCGGCCAACTCACCGTTCTGGCGGTCAGTCTCAGCTCTGACGAAGCGTCGCTCCTGGGCGTGCCCGAGGGATCCCCGGCCTTCTGCCTGGAACACCTGTTCCGTGATTCCGACGGAGAGCTGGTGAGTTGGGGCGTGTTTCTCTGCCGGGCCGACCAGTTTCGCCTCACGACTCGCGTGGGTGTCGCCCGTCCGGGCGAGTAGGCTTTCTGGGACTCCCGGCGCCTAGGCCGCGGAAATCAATCTGTATGGGCCCTTGACAGAGCACGCGTTCTTATCTATATATATGCTGTTCTGCGCATGTGATGCGGAATCGCGTGTTTAAGGGGGGAGCATAAGCGTGGGTCAGGACAGCATTCAGGCCATCTCCGCCGCAGTAGCCGCGCTGGACGAGAAAGAGGCGGTCAAATCGGTCAAGGATGCCCTAACCGCTGGGGAAAGCTCGCTCAGCATCGTCCGCGCGGCCCAGGAGGGCATGCAGAGGGTGGGCGTGCGCTACGAGCAGCAAGATATCTTCCTTTCTGGTCTGATCATGGCCGGGGAGATCTTCCGTGGCGTCATGGAGCTTGTGGAACCGGGCTTGGAGACCGAACTGGTCGGCGATGCTTCCGGACGGGTGTTGCTGGGGACGGTAGCGGGCGACATCCACGACATCGGTAAGAACATGGCCGCGCTCGCGTTCCGTACGTTCGGTTTCACGGTCGAGGACCTCGGGGTGAACGTCCCGCCGGAACGCTTCCTGGAGGCGTCGAGGGATTTCGCGCCTGACATCATCGGGCTTTCCGGGCTGTTGTCCGTAGTTTTTACGGCCATGCGGGACACCGTCGCTCTCATCAGGAGCCATGCCGCCGGATTGGCGCAGATCCCCATCACCATCGTCGGGGGAGGCACCATCGATGAAGTTGTGGCCCGCTACATCGGCGCCGATCACTGGACTACCGACGCCATGGAGGGCGTGCGCATCTGCCAGCGCGTGATGGAAGGCGCTGGGCAGGGGCTGTGAGCCAGGGATGGTCGGGTGACTAATCGGACAGGGTGTTTCGCGATGTGAGGAGGACGCTATTGGTCTCGCGGGGCTGAGTAGGGCGGGCATAGACTCGCTCAGAGTTGGGAACAACAAGGGACGCGGCGCAACGAACGGGGCAGTGGGCCGGCGCCGCGCCCGGGAAAACGAGAAAAACAGGAGTTGGGGCTGCGAGCGCAGCCTCGGACAGGGGGATCATGATGGCTGATATTCGCGAAGACGGCCGGGCGCGGGACGAGGCCCCGCTCGGGAGCAAGAGCGTCTCTCGACGCGAGTTCCTCAAGATAGCCGGCATCGCCGGTGCAACCATCGGCGTAGGCGCCGGTCTGGGCGGGCTCGTCGCGGCGTGCGGCGGTGGCGAAGAGACCACCACGACGACCGCCGGGGGCGCGACTACCACCACCGCGGCGGGCGCCACGACGACGGTCTCGGCGGGCGAGGAGATGGGGCGCGAGGTCAAGATCGGTTGGGTCACCATGACCACCGGCGTGTTCGCGGGCCTGAGTGAACCGGACGATTTCCTGCTCAACCAGGCCAAAGAAGCGATCGGCGACGGCTTGGTCTGCGCCGACGGCATGAAGCACCCGATCGCCTGGATCGTCAAAGACAGCCAGTCCGACCCCAACCGGGCTGCTGAGGTGGCGGGCGAGCTCATCACCCAGGACAAGCCCGACATCGTGTTCGGCGGTATGACCCCTGTGGTCAACATCCCGGTTGGGCAGCAATGTGAGGCGAACGGCGTCCCCAGCGTGACCTACGGGTGTCCCATGGAGCCATGGTTCTTCGGTATGGGCGGAGACCCGGCCGTCGGCTTCAAATGGGCCTACAATGTGTTCTGGGCCATCTCAGACCTGATGGCCGTCTACCTGGGTCTGTTCGAAAAAGTCCCCACCAACAAGAAGGTAGCTTGCCTGTGGGCCAATGATCCCGACGGTGTCGCCACCGCCGACGAAGCCACCGGCATGCCGCTCGCCATGAGAGACGCAGGGTACGCGTACGTGAACCCGGGCCTATTCACCAACGGCACCGAGGACTTCTCCAGCGTCATCAACAGGTTCAAGGCTGAGGGGTGCGAATGCTTGACCGCGCTGGCCAACCCACCGGATTTCGCTAACTTCTGGAAACAGGCCAAGCAGCAAGGTTTCGTCCCGAAGGTGACCGCCATTGGCCGGGCCATCCTCACCCGTCCCGACATGGATGCCGTCGGCGACATCGGCAATGGCCTCTGCAACGAGGTGTGGTGGGAGAATACTCACCCGTTCACCTCTTCGCTCACCGGTCTCACCTGCCAGCAGATCGTCGACGCATGGAACACCGCCGAGGGCACGCCCTTCAGCCCGGCTCTCGGTCTAACGGGTGGCGCCGGCTTCGACGTGATCACCGACGTGGTCAAGCGTACGACTGATCTCGACGACCCCGCTTCGTACGTCGAGGCGATCAAAGCTACCGACCTGCAGACGCTGGTCGGCCCGGTCAAGTTCGCCAACGCCCTCCCCAACTGCGCCATCACCCCGCTGGTTGGTGGTCAGTGGGTCGGCAAGACGGGCGCATGGGAGCGGCTGGTGGTGGACAACTCCCACTACCCGGACATTCCCCAGACCGGTGAGATCAAGGACCTGACCACGCTCCAGTAAGAGTCAGGAGCCTCGCTTTGGCCTCGCGACCATCGGAGCCGATGCTCAGGTGACGGTCATACTGCAAGCTGAGCACCTCACCAAGTCCTACGGGGCCGTGATAGTGGTCGACGACCTGAGCGTCTCCCTCCAGGAGGGGGAGGCGCTCGGGGTCGTGGGCCCCAACGGCGCCGGCAAGACCACCATGCTCAACCTGCTCACCGGTATCGTCCACGCCGATGAAGGCCGAGTCGTTTTCGCCGGCACGGACATCTCTCGCCGATCTCCTGACGAGCGCTGCCATGCCGGCCTGGGCCGCACCTACCAGATCCCCAAGCCGTTCGAGGGTATGACCGTGTTCGAGAACGTGCTGGTGGGCGGCACCTACGGGCGGGGCCGGTCGGAGAAGGCCTCCTACGAGATCTGCGCCCGCGCGCTACATCGGACCGACCTCCTTCCCCAAGCCAATGTGCTGGCCGAAACCCTCAGCCTGCTCGAGCGCAAGCGCCTGGAGCTGGCTCGGGCCCTGGCCACCGAGCCCAAGGTCCTGCTCCTGGACGAGATCGCCGGCGGTCTCACCGAGCACGAGGTCCACTCCCTCATCGACACCATAAAGCAACTGCGGACCGAGGGCATCAGCATCATCTGGATCGAGCACATCGTCCACGCCCTTCTGGCCGTGGTCGACCGGCTGATGGCCATCGACTTCGGCAGCCTGATCGCCGAAGGCGACCCCAACACCGTGATCAACAGTCCCCAGGTGCGTGACGTCTACATGGGGAGCATGGCCCCGTGAGCCTGCTCGAACTGGACGACATCTCCACCGGCTACGGAAGTTTCCAGGCCCTGTTCGGTGTCAACCTGCGCATAGATGAGGGGGAGACCCACGCCATCATCGGCGCTAACGGAGCGGGAAAATCCACGCTCCTTAGAACCATCTGCGGTCTCCTGCGCACCGATAACGAGAAGGTGCGCTTCGATGGGCAGCCCATAGGGCAGTTACCACCGCACAAGCGGGTGGGGCTGGGCATCTCCTATGTGCCTGAGGGCCGCTGGGTGTTTCCCAGCCTAAGCGTGAACGAGAACCTAATGGTGGGGGCGCACTCCCGCCGCACGGGCATATGGACCATCGAGAAGGTATTCGAACTCTTTCCCCTGCTGTCTCGTCTTAGGCAGCGCCAAGCCTTCAGCCTCTCCGGCGGCGAGCAGCAGGCGCTCGCCATCGCTCGAGGTCTGATGGCCAACCCGCGCCTTCTCCTCCTGGATGAGGTCTCGCTGGGACTGGCTCCGGTGGTGGTGGAGAAGATCTACGAGTCCATGCCCGCCATCGTGGGCTCCGGCACCACTGTTCTACTGGTGGAACAGGACGTGGGCCAGGCCATGAAGTTTGCCGACCGGGTCACCTGCATGCTCGAAGGACGCATGGTCCTGGAGGGCAGCCCGGACGAGATCTCGAGCGAACAGATCTTCGCGGCCTACTTCGGAGTGTGACGGGTGATCTGGGTCAACGACGTCATCCAAGGGGTTCTTCTCGGCGGCTTGTACGCGCTCTTTGCCGCCGGTCTATCCTTGGTCTTCGGCGTCATGCGCCTGGTCAACCTGGCCCACGGCGACTTCAGCATCATGGCTGCATACATCTCCCTCGTCATTGTCGGCTCGCTGCATATCAATCCGTTCTACACGATTCTACTGGTAATGATCGTCATGGCGATCTTCGGCTACCTGATACAGCGGGGACTCTTCAATTACGCGATGGATGCGGGGCCCATGCAGGCGATCCTGGCCACCTTCGGCATAGCCATCATCATCCAGAACCTGCTGCTCGAAGGGTTCACCGCCAATAGCAAAGGGCTGGACGCGGGACGCATCGAAAACGCGTTCATCAGGTTGAGCGAGCAGGTGGTCATCGGCTGGTTCCCGCTCATCACCATCATCGCTTCGGTGATCGTCCTCTTCGGCCTTCAGATATTCTTGAGCCGCACCCGCTTAGGTCGAGCCTTCCGGGCAACGGCCGATAACCAGCCGGCCGCCCAACTTATGGGCATCGACAACCGGCACCTCTACGGCTTGGCCATGGCCTTGGCTCTGGCCATTGTTGCCATCGGCGGCGTGTTCATCGGCATCCGCACCACCTTCAACCCGAGCGCCGGTCCACTGCGGCTGATCTTCGCGTACGAGGCGGTCATCATCGGCGGTCTTGGCTCCCTCTGGGGTACGCTGGTGGGCGGCGTCGTTCTCGGCATCGCCCAGGTGATGGGCGACCATGCCCAGCAGGGCTGGGGCATGCTGGCCGGTCATCTGGTCTTCCTGGCGATCCTCGCCTTCCGTCCTCAAGGCCTCTTCGCGAAGCAGGTGCAATGATGGCCACACCAGTGCGCGTCGAGCGCTACACGCGGGCGAGTCGCATCGCGCTGCCTGTCGCCGCGGTCGTCATAATCGCCGCCGCGACCATACCGGCCTGGGGTTCCTCAAACCTCATGAAGCAGGGTGTCACCTTCCTCACGTTGCTGGCGCTTGCCCAGATGTGGAATCTGTTGGCGGGGTACGCCGGCCTCGTCTCGGTGGGTCAGCAGGCCTTCGTCGGGATCGGCGCTTACTCGCTCTGGGTGTTCTCGGAGAGGATAGGTCTCAACCCATTCTTCTGCGTCCCCATCGCGGGGATCGTGGCCGCCCTGTTCGCTGTGCCCACCGCGGGGCTGGCCTTCCGGCTTCGCGGCGGTTATTTCGCCGTCGGTACCTGGGTGATCGCAGAGGTGTATCGCCTTCTGGTCACCCAGATACGCTGGCTGGGCGGCGGATCTGGGGTCAGCATGAACAGTGTGACCCAGGTCTCCCGCGGCACGCGAGAAGCCGTGGTCTTCTGGCTGGCTCTGGCGGTGGCGGTCGGGTCGATCGCTTTGGTCTACATGCTCCTGCGTTCGCGGCGCGGCCTTGCGCTGACGGCTATACGGGACGATGAGACGGGAGCGCGCGGCCTGGGTGTGAACGTGTTCCGGGAGAAGCTCTGGGTGTACGTCATCGCCGCCTTCGGCACGGGGGTCACGGGAGCGGTGATCTACCTCAACCTGCTCCGGGTCCAGCCCGAAGCCGGATTTGGTCTGAACTGGAGCGCCCTCATGATCTTCGCCGTGGTCATCGGCGGGTTGGGCACGATCGAAGGTCCCATAATCGGGGCCGTGATCTTCTTCGCCCTCCAGCAGTTCCTGGCGGATTACGGTTCCTGGTACCTGATCCTCATCGGCGCCCTGGCGGCGCTCGTCGTGGTGTTCGCGCGCCGAGGCCTCTGGGGGATCATCATCCGGCGATGGCCCATGGATCTCTCCCCGGTGCGCAGGCGGCTCTGTCTCGAGACAGTGTGCTTCCCAGAAGAGGCTCCGCCCTCATCGCCCCCGGCAACCGGATTATCGCCCAAGCCGGCGGTCGGGTCCTCCTCAGAGCCCGAGGCGGAACCGCCGGGGCCGGACGGTTAGCGGGCGGGAATAGAAGAGCCAACGCACCGATAGCCCGCCGCGGTGCGTCATCAACCTCCTGTCCTGGAGCTCGCCCTATTCGAACGCCCCCGCCGCTGGGTCAAAGCGGCGCACGGGGTAGATGGTCACAAAGGGAAGGTCGTTGGCCTTGAGCACCTGCTCGACCGCCTCCCGGCTGGGAGCCTCCCAGTCGCAGAACGTTCGGTCACCGGTGGCCGTGCAGTAGCTTCGTTTCCAGCTGACGTCCGGGGGAAGCTGGCCCGCATTTGCTGCAAGGGCCTTCAGCTGCTCTTCGGAAAAAGCCTGGGCATGAACCGCCAGAAAACGTGGCATCTGTCACCTCCTGGTCCTTTGACCCTCGGACCCGTTGATGGAACATCGTCAAAGATGGTCGGCGGCGGGCACATCGGTGATCACTTCCAGGATAGCCCGGTGGCCGGTAATCCTCAACGCGTCGCAGAGTCCTGAGTGCGCTCGAGAGCACATCCACGGCCGGACAAAGGTATAGTCTGATCTATGCGTGACCAGACGGGAATAACGCTCAACGAGCCGTTGATGCGGACGTGACCTCGCGGGTACCATATCGGACCAAGCCTTAGGAGGACGGATGGGCCGAACGACGGCGCAGGTGATTCAAGACAACCGTGACTACACGCTGTTTCCCTGGTCTGTGCAGGGCGCGGCCGATCCCGTCCACATAACGAAAGGGCAGGGGGTCTGGTTCTGGGACGGCGAGGGCAACAAGTGGCTGGATTTCTGCTCCCAGCTCGTGAACCTGAACATCGGCCATCAACACCCCAAGATCCTTGCGGCTATCAAGCGGCAGGTGGACGAGCTCTGTGTGACCGGCCCGAACTTCGCCACCGAACCGCGGGGAGAGTTGGGCAGGAAGCTGGCCGAGGTCACGGGGCTGGCCAAGTCGTTCTACTGTCTGAGCGGTACCGAGGCCAACGAGAGCGCCATGAAGATGGCCCGTCTCTATACCGGCAGGCGTAAGATAATCACTCGCTACCGGTCGTATCACGGGGATACCATGGGCTCCATGAGCGCCTCCGGCGATTTCCGGCGCTGGCCGGTGGAGCCGGGCGTTCCCGGGATCGTTCGGGTCTTCGATCCCTACTGCTATCGCTGTCCGTTCGGGAAGACGGTCGATTCCTGCAACCGGGAGTGCGTGGGCCACATCGAAGAAGTCATCCGGATGGAAGGGCCTCATACCATCGCCGCCATGCTGGTGGAGGGGATCACCGGCACTAACGGCCTGCTGGTGCCGCCCGATGACTACTATCCCAGGCTACGGACCTTGCTAGACGAGTATGGGATACTTCTCATCGACGATGAAGTCATGGCAGGCTTCGGACGCACCGGCAAATGGCTCGCCGTCCAGCATTACGGCGTCAAGCCGGACATCGTCACCTGTGCCAAGGGGCTCACCAGCAGCTACGTGCCCTTGGGTGCGGTCATCGTCTCCCATGAGATAGCCGACTACCTGGAGAACAACATGCTCTGGACCGGGCTGACCTGTTCGGGTCATCCTCTCGCGTGCGCTGCGGCGGTAGCCAATCTGGCTGTCTACGAAGAAGAAAAGGTCTTCGAGAACGTGGAGCGGCAAGGAGTCTTTCTGGCTGAGCGTCTGGAGGCCATGCGCACCGGCTATGCCTGTGTGGGCGACGCGCGCTATAAGGGCCTCTTCAGCATGCTGGAGCTGGTCAAGGACAAGGCCACCAAGGAGCCATTGGCTCCCTACGGCGGCAGTTCGTCCGAAATGGGCGCGCTGGCGGCCTTCCTGAAGAGCAGACACCTTCACACATACGTGCGTTTCAACACGTTCTTCATCGCGCCGCCGTTGATCATCACCAGGGAGGAGTTGGAATACGGTCTTGATATCATCGAGGAGGCTCTGACCGAGATCGACGAGATGCTCGCGGTCTGAATGGAGCCACAAACAAGTAACCGTCGTTTCGATCTTCAAAAGGGGAAAGGGCAAGGTAGATAGTCATCGTGGACGCGGAGGCGCGTCGCAAGTAGTCCGGTAAGACTCGGGATGGGCTATCGCCCGCCCGATCAGAGCCCACAGATAGGGAGAAGAACATCAGATGGCACAAGTCGTGAAAGAAGAGAAGACCCTGAACTACTGCGTGGACGGCGAGTGGTGCGAGTCGACCGCCGGCAAATACATGGACGTGACCGACTCGAGCACCGGCGAGGTCTTCGCGAAGGCTCCATGTTGCACCGCGGCTGAGGTCGAGACGGCGATCGAGTCTGCCCACGAGGCCTACCAGACCTGGTCCGCGCTGCCCATCCAGAGGCGCACCCAGGTACTGTTCAAGTGGAAAGCCCTGCTCGAAGATCACATGGAGGAGCTCGCCTACATATGTTCCCGTGAGGTCGGCAAGAACCTCGACGAGGCTCGCGGCGAGATCGTCAAGATCATCGAGGGGTGTGAGGTCGGGGTCGCCGCTCCCATGATCGCCAAGGGCGAGTCGCTCATGAACGTCTCCAGCGGGCACGACACCGTGAGCTACCGCGAGCCGCTCGGCGTTTTCGCGGGGATCGCTCCCTTCAATTTCCCCGCCATGATCCCCTGGGGTTGGATGATCCCGCTGGCTATCGTCACCGGCAACACCTTTGTGCTGAAGGCCGCCAGCCTGGTGCCGACGTCCAGCGTCCGCCTGCTCGAACTGCTTCAGGAGGCCGGGCTTCCCAAGGGCGTCGTCAACCTCGTTACCTGTAGCCGCAAGGAAGCCGAGATCCTGCTGACCCACCCGCTGGTGCGCGGCGTCTCCTTCGTCGGCTCGACCGACGTCGGGAAGCACGTCTACTCGGTGGCCGCCGCCCACGGCAAGCGCGTCCAGGCCCAGACCGAAGCCAAGAACCACGGCCTCGTGCTCGCCGACGCCTCGCTCGAGCGCGCAGCCGCCGGCATCATCAACTCGAGCTTCGGCTGCGCCGGCATGCGCTGCATGGCCCTGCCCGTCATCGTCGTCGAGGACAAAGTCGCCGACGAGTTCATCGGCTACATGAAGAAGTTTGCCGCGCAGCGCGTCGTCGGCTGCTCATACGACCCAACGACCGAGCTCGGGCCGGTCGTGAGCGCTGAGCATCAGGCCTTTGTCAAGGGTTGGATCGACAAGGGGGTCGAAGAAGGCGCCGACCTCATCCTCGATGGCCGCGACCTCGTCGTTCCCGGCTACGAGAAGGGCTTCTTCGTGGGCCCCACGATCTTCGACAACGTGACCGAGGATATGACCGTCGGCCGCGACGAGATCTTCGGTCCCGTGCTCAGTATGAAGCGGGTCAAGGACTTCGAAGAGGGCATCACCATCATGAACAACAGCCGCTTCGCCAACGGCTCCTGCGTCTTCACCGAGAGCGGCTACTACGCGCGCGAGTTTGCCCGCCGCTCGCACGCCGGCATGGTCGGCATTAACGTCGGCATCCCGGTGCCGGTCAGCTTCTTCCCGTTCGCCGGTCACAAGGACTCGTTCTTCGGCGAGAGCCACGTGTTCGGCCAGGACGGCATCCGCTTCTTCACCGAGACCAAGTGCGTCACGTCCCGCTGGTTCACCGAGGCCGACAAGAAGGAGAAGAAGGTCAGCACCTGGGAGGGGACGGTCAACCGCTAAGAGAGCCCTAGCGCCCGGTTCAAGGGCAGACGGCGGGCTCCGGTCTCGTGCTCCACTTCTCCCCGAAAGAACCGAGACCGGAGCCCGCCCCCATTCAACGATCACGCCATGGGCGAGTATGAGCATCGATTCCGGGGACAAAAAAACAGGGCTGCCGTTTGGCAGCCCTGTTTGCAGTGCTAGCGTTCTGTGTTGCGGGGTCTGCTATTGCAGCGCTGCGAAAGCAGCATCGAGCAATGCTTCGGTGTAGGCCGGATTGTGGACGCCCAGGCTCTTGTCTTCATGGTCAATGTAGAGCCAGTTATAGAGTGCAGTGGCAACGCCCACGGGGGCTTCCGTCAACCCCTCGACCGGGTGGCCATCGGGACCATTCTCACTGAGGACACCCTTAGCAACCAGAAGGTCTCCGAGTTCATCCAAGCGCGCCTGGGTCTCGGTCTGCACGCCGTTGATATCGAAGTTCGTGGCGCCTGCGTGGCAGGGTGTGCAGACCGCAACGGCCGGTTCAAAGGTGTGGTTGTCGCCGCTGCCCGCGTGACAGCTCACGCAGGTGTTCTCCACCATGGTGTAGTGCGAACTGGGACTACCAACGGCCGCGGCGCCGGCAACGCCGAGCAGCATCGCGCTCTGCGGACCGTGGTGGGGGCCCCAGTGCGTGCTGATTCCCGTGATCATGCCGTTTACTGGAGCAGGGAACCCGCGCCGCGGCTGGTGGCAGTTGGCGCACAGGTTGCCCGTGCCCCCGTCAAAGGTTTGGCCTGTGATGGCGAAGAGGGCTACCGGGGCGGTAGTCTCCAGGGCCCAGTCGGCAGTGGTGTAGCTGGTGTGGATCTCGTGACAGGTGCGGCAGTCCTGGCGGGTCGGGTTGGGATCACCGGCCGCGACTGTATCCGGCTTCTGTCCCGCGGCGACCATTGCGCTGAAGGCTCCACCGGAGTGACAGCCGGCGCAGCTTGCGCTTGTACCCCGCCCATATGATTCATTTGTTCCATGCAGCGACTCTGCCCACGCGGTCGCCTTGCCGGCGATCAAGCTGGTGTCGTCATGGCAATCCGTGCAACTGTCGGCGCGGTCCAAGAAGGTCATCATCTGACCGCGCGTCACGGGCTGGTCAGGACGGAAGGTACCGTCGGGGTAGCCGACAGTGATGCCACGGTTGGCCATGTCGATGATGGACTGCTCGTGCGTGTTCCCGGAGATGTCGGAAAAGGAAACGTTGGCGGCAACCGCAGCCGAGGCACCTCCAAACACAAGCACCACAGGCGCCAAGATGAGCACCAGTTTCTTGGAGATTCGTCTCTTGCCGATTCTCATACGCTCCCCTCCCCTTCATTGTCCGGGATATGGCTCCCCTTCCGGGGCCATCTGTCTGATACCCCCCAGGGCGCAGTCCAAACCAGATCTACAGTGATTGTTCACTTATACATAAGCGATCCGCTCATGTCAACAACCTTCTGGCAAGAAAACGGGCACTGTCGTACAAACGACACGGGGTGCGGCCATCATGCCGGTATCCGGCAACAGTGGGCGCGTGCTAGATTCGTAGGCGACGGAGTGGAGGCGCCGGCTTGTGGATTCGAATCGACCAGTGGCGCGTGGACATAGCAGATGCGAATAGGCGTCGTGTCACCTTACTCGTGGACTGTCCCTGGGGGCGTAAACAACCATGTGATGCATCTGGTGCATCAGTTGGAA
>JAZDLO010000226.1:0-5203 GCA_043801935.1 bacterium | reverse complement strand
AACGCGTTTGGCCCGGGTGGAGTCGGCGATCACCATCCCATTGAAGATCACCTGGACGTGCCGGGAGCTATCCTCCACCCTGGGGGGCCGGGGATAGTCCCACACCGATTCTTGGTCTGGCCCCGGCTCGATCCGCTGGGGGTCCTCGGTCATGCGGACTCACTCCCCATTTCTCTCCCCATATGCTTTGTATCTTGCACAGCCAGACATAGCCACCACAGATTTGGCCAACCTACCAGTCGACCTAATTTGTGAGTAAGGTCCCGGTCCCAGCCCACACGATTCTGCCATCGTTCTGGGTGACGATGCTTATGCTGTGGGACCGGCGGAGGTCGTGGGCCCGGGAGTAGTCGTGGACACGAGTGCCGTACTCGAGGCGCTGCCGGCATCACCTGGCGAAGAAGCTCCTACACACCCCGCCAGGAGCGCGAGGAAAACGCCAGCGAAATCCAGGAGCCCGCAACGCACAAATCCGCCACGAACACGAAAGCGACTCACGTCGCCCTCCGTTCCCGCGCTCGCCTTCCGCCGTTCATGACAAAGTAGATTGCGCCAGCGACGGTCCCCGCCAAGGGAAAGATCGCCAGGAGCAGCCAGCCAGACAGATAGCCCGAGGCACCAACGGAAGTGCCGTACTTGTCCAGCAGCACCCCGAAGAGCCAGGGGGCAAACAGTGTCCCCACAAGACCGCTGAGATTCACAAAACCGGTTGCCGATCCCACCTGCTCGGGTCTGGCCACTATATCAGGTACTGAGCCAAAGATAGCCGGAAACACCGCCATGGTCATCAAGCCGGCGATGACCACACACGCGATCACGAGCGCCGACCCTGGCACCACAGGCACAAGCGCAGTCGCCGCGAACATCACCGCCATCCCCGCGAAGAGCACGAACGGCTTGCCCCAGCGGGCCATTGCTACAGCTCCGGCAACGTTGCCGACCATCGCGGCGACCCCGATGCCGGCAGTCAGGTATGCAGCCACAGCCAGGCTCGCGCCGCGTTGGTCGTGTAGAAAAGAGGGTGTCCAGGCGAGCGTGCCCACCACAATGGCCATCACTCCAATATTCACCAGGGCCACCAGAAGCAGACCAGGCTTGATGGCCGCGGCCCCCACTCCCCTCACCAAGGCGAAAAAGGAGACGACTCCTTCGAGGTGCCGAGGCCTGGCGCGCACCGCCTTCTGGGCTGTAGCGACAAGGGTGATTGCGGCGCCGATAGCAGCCGTGGTCAGGAAGACCGCCCGATACCCGCTAGCTTCGTGAACGCTGGGCAAGATGAGCAATGCCGCAACTATCCCTAAGCCGTGACCGGTACCGAAGATCCCCAGGGCACGGGCATGATAACGAGGACCGATGACGTGGGCCATGAGCGGGTTACTTGTCGGGATGACGGTGGAGCTACCGATTCCCTGCAGAGCACGGGCTACCAGGAACCAGGGATACGAAGCGGTGAGCGCGAACAAGATTGATCCAAGCACAAAGAGACCGCCCCCGGCGAGGATCGTCCGCCCACCCCAGCGTGCGGCCGCCAGACCCATGGGGATGCCACAGACAGCGAACATGAGCATGAAGATAGAGGTCAAGAACCCGATCTGTGCCGAGGAGAACGAGAATTGTTCCTCGAGATCCTTGCCTACGATGGCCATCAGCGACATCGAGATGCTGTTCATGGCCATGAACAGCATCAGCGACATCGAGAGTGAGTCAGCTCCCCGCCGGGCGTCGATCTGAACGCCGTACTCAGCACCCTGACCCATGAGTCCCCCTCTCCCCGGCCTCGACCGCCGGTCAGCGTTGGTTGACAGCCGACCGCGGCCCAGCATATCAGGTACGAGTCCTAACGCGCCCCTTATGCCCGATCTGCTTAGCTAGGGTCAGCACGTACAGCACATCTCCGTCAGGACACGGGAGTCAAACGATGGATCGACATATGCCAGCCGTAGTTCGCTCATCCGCCTCAACCAATCCGACCGGGGCTGGGGAAACCCGAAGTCGGCTCGCCGGTGCAAGCCGGACCGCCATCCGCCGACTGTGGCCGACCCTGCTCCTGGCCTTAGCCCTCCTCGTCCCCCTCGGAGCGACGGCCTGTTCGGGGGCCACGAGCGCCCCAACCGTCTCGAGCGTGACCACCCCGTCCACCGTCGCGACCGCCACGCTGGCTACGACCGCCGATACCAGCCCCGCCGCGCAGACACTGAATACCGTGACCACCAGGATCGTCAGTCCGGCGGAGATCGTAGCCGCGAGGGTATCGGCCAGCGTGGTCAATGTGCGAGTCAAAGGCGTGACCGTGAGCCCCTTCTACGGCCAGGAGCAATACGAGGGCGTAGGTTCGGGGATCATCTACACCTCCGACGGCTACATCCTCACGAACGACCACGTGGTCTCAATGAACGGAAGGGAGGCCACCTCGGTGGTGGTAACCCTTGCTACCGGCGAGACTCTCGACGCGGCGATCGTGGCTCGGGACGCCACGAGGGACCTCGCCGTGCTCAAGATCGACAAGACAGGACTCATCCCGGTGGTCTTCGCCTCCTCGAGCACAGTGAAGGTCGGCCAATGGGCTATCGCCATCGGCAGTCCCCTTGACTACCGTAACTCCGTCACGGAGGGTATCGTCAGTGGCCTCAAACGGGACCTCCCCACGGGCGATCCCGCCTCGCCCCAATTGACCGGCCTTCTGCAGACCGACGCGGCCATCAGCCCGGGTAACTCGGGCGGCGGGCTCTTCAATGCCGCCGGCCAGCTGATCGGCATGCCCGAAGCCTACATCCCCGCGACAAGCGGCGCCGAGAACATCGGCTTCGCCATCCCCGCGGATACTGTGGCCTCCGTGGCGAGACAGCTCATGGGCAAGTAGGCTCCGCGGCGTAGCAGGCGGCGCCACCGTGCCGAGCCCGTCGGGCCCCGGCGCGGCAAGCGGCGCCACGGCCGGATCGACGCCCTGGCGCACCGTTCTGGCACGCCTCTAGTTGTGGTTCAGCCCCCCATCGACGAGCAGGGTCTGGCCGGTCATGAAGTCGCTGTCGGCCGAGGCCAGGAAAAAGGCCGGCCCAGCAAGGTCGTCCGCCACTTCGTTCCGCTGGTTGAGACACTGTCCTGCGCGGGTCTTCTCCCGGTGCTCGGGAACGCCCGCGGACTGCTCGATGTTGGCCTCGGTCAGCGTGAAACCTGGAGCAAGCGCGTTCACGCAGATGCCGCTCGGTCCCAGCTCACGGGCCATGGCCCGGGTGAAGCCGATGATGCCGCCTTTGCTCGAGACGTAGTGCACGAACCCCGGCACCCCCTCCCAAAAGGTGGACGAGGTCAGATTGATGATCTTTCCGTGTCCATTGGGCTGCATGTAAGGGAAGACGGCTCGAGCGCAGAACCACATGCCGCGCAGATTCACGTCGAGCATGTAGTCCCAATCCTCGACAGTCCACTCGTTGAACGGCCGCCAGGTCTGCTTGGAGAGCGTCCCGCGGAAGGCTGCCGCGTTGTTCACGAGGATGTCGATGCGACCACCATAGGTATCGGCGAGCAGCTTCGCCGCGGCCTCGCACTGATCGAGGTGGGTGATGTCACAGGTCATGGGGATGGCTTCTCCCCCATTTTCTCTGATCTCGCTCTCTACCCAGATGGCGCTTTCACCATCGATGTCGAGCACCCCCACCTTGGCGCCCTCGGCGCCAAAACGCAGCGCGATGGAGCGGCCGATACTGTTCGTGCCGCCCCCGCCGGTGATGAGGGCCACCTTGTCCTGCAAACGCTTGGGTGTACCTGCAAGCTGCATCGTCGTCCTCCTAATCCTGTAGTCCTATCTCGAGCGCAGCTTCGAAGCCTTCGTGCACGGCGGCAAAGAGGGCGCGAGGCGCCTTGCAGTCGCCCACTACGTGCACTTCCGGCGCCAGGTCTTTGAGCTGGTCGATCAGCTCGAACCGCGGCCTCAGGTTGAGAGCCAGGACTACCGTGTCGGCAGCGATCTCACCGGTGGCGCCAAACTGATCGACCGTGCGCACTCCACCATCCGCTACGCTCTCCAGCACCACGCCTTTCCGGACCCGTATCCCCTTCTCATCCAAGAGCTCGAGCAGCATGCTCATGTCCACGAAGTTCACGGTTTGGTCCTGGTCCGATCCACCCGACAGCTCGATGATCGCCACCTGTTTCCCCTGCCGGGCAAGAACCAGTGCGGCTTCGCAGGCTACGCCTCCGTCCCCGACGACCACTACCCTGTCCCCGGTCTCGGCTTTGCCGGTGAACACGTCACCGGCCCACACGCAGGAGGTCGGGTCTACCCCGGGGGTTTCCGGCCACACCGGCTCCGCGCCCACGGCCAACACGAGCGCGTCCGGCTCGTGCGCTTCCACGAACCCGCGCTCCGCGTCCAACCAGGTGGCCAGCGTCGCATCGGAACTGACGATCTTGTCCAACAGGAAGTCGCGATATCGCTTCATGTCGTCCTTGAAGTCCGGTGCACAGGCCACGGAAAGATTCCCGCCGCATTGCGCCTCTTTCTCCAAGAGGGTCACCTCGTGACCGCGCCAGGAGGCCACCAGCGCCGCCTCCATCCCCGCCGGACCGCCCCCCACCACCAGCACGCGTTTCTTGCTCCGCGCCGGAGGCAAGCAGCGGTAGTACTCTTCGCGCACGCTCCAAGGATTGGTGGTACACCGCACCGGTAGAGAATGAGCGCCTCGTATGAGACAGGTGTTGCACCTGATGCACGGGATCACATCCCGCTTGCGCCCCGAGAAGGTCTTCTTGGGAAGCTGTGGGTCGGCGATCAGCGCCCGGCACAAGGCCACCATGTCGGTCTTGCCGTCGGCCACCCATTGTCCGGCCTCGTCCAAGTCGACAATGGCCCCCACTGCCGCCACCGGTATGTTCACCGCCTGCTTGACCTGGGCGGCCCGCTCCACGTTCTCGCCATGAGGTAGATAGCATGACGGGTGGGTGTAGGGATAGGTGCGGGCCTCGCTTATCATGCCAGCCGACACTTGGAAGCAATCGACCTTGTGCTGCATCAACCGGGCAAATGCGATAGCGTCCTCGATCTCCATCCCGCCGGGGACCAGATCGCTGGCGCTGATACGAAGTTCGATGGGAAAATCTTGCCCGCAGCGTTCCTTGATCGCTTCGACCACCCGCACGGCAAAACGGGCGCGGTTCTCCAAGCTACCCCCGTATTCGTCGGTGCGCAGGTTGGCGACCGGGGAGA
>JAZDLO010000162.1:0-4021 GCA_043801935.1 bacterium | reverse complement strand
GCTCACCGGGTTCATGAAGGCTTATCTGTGGGTAGAAGCTGAGGGACACGATGAGATGGACCTCTTCGTCACCGTCCAGAACCTGGATGAGACGGGGGAGTTATTGCCCACCTCCGTCCTGGGCGAGCCGCACCCCGGTGCCTGGGGCAAGCTCAGGGTGTCCCACCAGGCGCTCGACCCCGATCTGTCGACCGACTACCAGCCGGTTCAGTCGCACCGGGTGGAAGAGAAACTCAAGCCGGGCGAGATCGTGCCTGTGGACATGGAGATCTATCCGCACAGCCGGATCTGGCACAGAGGTCAGCACTTGCGTCTGCAGATCGCCGGTCATTACATCCGCGAGGGCTGGTTCGCGCCGATGTCCTGGGCCACCGACAACAAGGGGAACCACATCATCCACACCGGCGGCCAATATGACTCTTACCTGCAGATCCCGGTGGTCCCGCCGAAGTATCGGGCCGGGGACTACGTATATCGCTGAAACTCCGCAACTCGTCGCGTCAACGCTGCACGTCCGGTCGGCTCCGAGTTGAAGGGGGTGAAGATGGTATCGCCACCGGACCTGGATATGATTGAAGGACAGCCGAGCGCGGCTTCTGATGAAAACCGGCACTAGGTGTCACCAAACAGGGGGAGGAGCTATGAGAGACCGCGACAAAAACAGGACGGATCGGCCCGAGGATCGCACGGAGGCAGAACCCATTGGAACGATGGCCAAGCCGCTCAGTCGCCGCGATTTCTTGAAGATCGCCGGGGTCGCCGGGGCCACGGTGGGGATGGGGGCCGGCCTCGGTGGGCTGGTCGCAGCGTGCGGCGGTGACGAGACCACCACCACGACGCCGACGACGGCCGGGCCTGGGACTACCACCACGGCGGCGGCCCCGACCACCACCGTAGTGACCGAGGCTGAAGGCCGGCCCGTCAAGATCGGCGTCACGTCGCCCCAGACCGGCGTGTTTGCGGCGTTTGCTCAGCCAATGGACTACATGGTCGGGCGCGTCAAGGAGAGCACGGACGCCGGCGTGGTCCTGGGCGACGGGAAGAAGCACGCAATCGAGTTCGTCGTCAGGGACACGCAGTCCGATTCCAACCGGGCGGCCCAGATCGCCGGCGACCTGATCAACAACGATAAGGTCGACATGATCCTATCTTCCGGGTCGCCGGAGAACGTGATCCCGGTGGCAGATCAGTGTGAAGCGCTCGGCACGCCCTCCCTGTCCGTCTATAGCCCCTGGCAATCGTTCATCTTCGGACGAGGGATCACCATGGCCGACGCCTTCAAGTGGACCTACCTCCACGCGATGGGGGTTGGAGATTTCATGCGCGCGGACTTGAACTCCATCGGCCTTCTGCCGACCAACAAAGTGGTGGGGTTGCTTTACCCTAACAATGCAAACGGACAGTCTTTTGCGAATGAGAAGACCGGAGTCCCCCCTCTGATCAAAGCAGCCGGCTACACTGTGGTTCTGCCCGATGTCTACCCGCCGGGTCTGGAAGACTTCACGACGCAGATCTCTCTCTTCAAGAAGGAGGGCTGCGAGGTCTGCATGGGGACTCCTTCAGCGCCGGAATTGTCGAACTTCTGGAAGCAAGCGCTCCAGCAGGGCTACCGTCCCAAAGTCTTGGTGGGGGGGATATCTCTGCTCTTCCCCGCTGTGCCGACGTCGATCGGGGCCAGCATCACCAACGCGTGCGAGGAGCTGAACTGGCACAAAGGCTGGCCGTACACGTCGTCCTTCAGCGGCGAGACATGCCTCGAGTTGGCGGATGATTACGAGGCGCAAACCGGCCAGCAGTGGACCCAGGCCCTCGGTATCTATCAGTCGTTCGAATGGGCGATCGATGTCCTCAAGCGGACCACCGATGTGGACGACAAGGAAACCATACTCGCGGCCATCCAGACCACGAAGATGGATACGATCCAAGGCCCGATAGATGCCACCGCTCCGATCGACCCTTCGGGGCAGCCCGGGAAGCTTCACCCCCACGCCAACGTGTACCTGACGCCGGTCACATCTGGCCAATGGGTAACGGGCAAAGGCAAGTGGATGTTCGATCTGGAGCAGATCGGCAATGAGAATTGGCCCAATCTGCCCAATACGGCGACGATTCTTGAAATGAACTACGCTTAGAAGCCGGCTCTGGCGTAAAGACCGAGTCGGTTCGATCACGGCGCGGCCGTATCGGCCGCGCCGTGATCGGCCATGTTGTCACCATTTATGAGTCGTAGCTTGCAGCCAACCACTGGTTGTTGCTGAGCAAAGACCGACGGCAGGAGAGGCGGCTTCATGACAGACGATGGTGAAAGAATCAGGATCCTGGAGAAGTTCGGAGACGAAGAGATAGAGGTCCTCTATCGGCGCTCACTTCCGATCTCGGCCCCGAAGGGGGGGATCGACGGGGCCGGCTTCTATCCCCTCCTCAATCCGCGCACCTATGTAGAGGACGGCATCCGGGTAGACCAAGACGTGCCCGTGATCTTGCGGGACGGGGTGAAGATCTATCTTGACATCTACCGCCCCGACGGGCCGGCGGGGATCTCGAATCTCCCGGCGATCCTTGCGTGGGGGTGGTATGGGAAGCGGCCGGGTGACAGTCCCAACAAAGACTGGGACGTCCACGGCGTCCCACCGGACGCCGTCTCGAAGATGACCAAGTTCGAGGGGCCGGACCCGGCCTACTGGTGCCGGCACGGGTACGCCGTCGTCAACGTCGACTCGCGGGGCTCCGGCAACTCCGAGGGGAACCTGCAGGCTTGGGGCCCCCAGGACGGCAAAGACGGGGCGGAAGTGATCGAATGGACGGCCGCCCAGGTATGGTCGAACGGGAAAGTGGCCATGTTCGGCAACTCGGCGCTGTGCATGGCCCAGTGGTGGATCGCGGCCGAGCAGCCCCCACATCTGACCTGCATGGCTGCATGGGAAGGGACCTCAGATATCTACCGGGAGTTCGTGAGCGAGAACGGCATCCCCGAACTTGGGTTCAACGATTTCGTGGCGCAGATCGCTCGCGGCCCCAACTACATCGAGGACTATGTGGGGATGCTCAAGGAGTACCCCCTCATGAACGGCTACTGGGAATCGAAGATCCCCCAGTTCGAGAAGATCAAGGTCCCCGCCTATGTCACGGCCGGTTGGAGTCACCTGCACGTGCGCGGATGTTTCAATGGCTTTCGGAGGATCCGCTCGCCCAAGAAGTGGATGCGGGTGCACCGGGAGTTCGAATGGCCGGATAGCTACGCCTGGTGGAACCTCGAAGATCTCAAACGGTTCTTCGACCGCTACCTCAAAGGCGTTCGCAACGGTTGGGAGCTCACTCCGCGGATCCGTCTCGAGATCATGGACGCCTACGACTACGATTTCCAGGTCAACCGCCCCGAGCGGGAGTGGCCGCTCGCGCGGACCCAGTACACCAAGCTGTATCTGGACGCCTCCCAGGGTACCCTGTCGACCGATCCAGTGGCAACCGTATCCAAGGCCTCCTACGATGCCGGCGAAGGTCTGACCACGTTCGACATCACCTTCGAGGAGGACACCGAGCTCACAGGTCACATGAAGGCGCATCTCTGGGTGGAGGCCGACGGCAACGACGAGATGGACCTCTTCCTCACCGTCATGAAACTGGACGAGAAAGGGGAGTTCCTACCCACGTTCGTGTTCGGTCTGCCGCACCCCGGTGCGTGGGGGAGGTTGCGGGTCTCCCAACGGGCCTTGGACCCAGATCTCTCCACCGACCACCAGCCTGTGCAATCGCATCGGGCGCAGGAAAAACTGAAGCCCGGTGAGATCGTACCGGTCGAGATCGAGATCTACCCCCACAGCCGCATCTGGCACAAGGGGCAGAAGCTCCGCTTGCAGATCGCCGGCCGCTATTTACGCGGTGAATGGTTCGAGCCCTTTCGTTGGGACACCGACAATAAGGGCAACCATGTCGTCCACGCCGGCGGCCAGTACGACTCCTACCTGCAGATTCCTGTAATCCCGCCCAAGTACAGGGCAGGAGACTACGTGTATCGGTAGGT
>JAZDLO010000161.1:0-9326 GCA_043801935.1 bacterium | reverse complement strand
GGTCGAAGCCGAGGCTCTCGCCGCCGGGGGCGAGACTCTGCGCTCACTTCAGGGGATCACCCGCGCGTACGAAGCGGCCGTGAAGGCGTTCGAAGACGGCCAAGGGTAACTGGGTAGGGCTCGGGACGGTCCCCGCCGGCTTATCGGACACGCGAGGGGAGCTCAGAGCCGATCACACCGCGTTCCGCGCGGGCTGAGCTCATCCCGGGTCGGGCGATCGTCCACCTCCGCGCGTCTATCACCCTTCTTCCGCCGGGAAGCCGTCGAGCAGCCGACGAAAATCGTCCAGCGATTGAGCGCCCACTACTCTGGTGCCTCCGGGGAAGATGAAAGTAGGGACGCCGGTGATGCCAAGTCCACGAGCCTCGTCGCCGGCAGCCGTACGTCTGCCGGCGTAGCGGCCCGCGGCCAGGTCCTGTCGCAGAGCGGCGGTGTCGAGACCGATGTCCGCCGCCAGCTCGCTCAGCACTTCGATATCACCTATATCCCGGGAGTGCGCGAAGTAGGCAACGAGCGCAGCCCGGTGGAACAAGGGATGCTTACCGGCGTCCCGGGCGAACTCAGAGGCCTCGACCACGAGCCTCGAATTCGAGAGAATTCGGGGCCCTTCGAAGGGAAGGCCAAGCTCGACGCAGCGGCGGCGCTGGCTTTCCTGCCCCTGTCGAACACCGGGGCCAAAGAGGCGTTCGAGCAGCACGCCTTCCGGCGGAGTCTCCGGGTGGATCTCATAGCTCACCCACGTGTCCTCCAACGGAAACTCCTGCTTCAGCTTATCGACAATACCCGTGCCGATGTAGCAGAAGGGTCAGATGTAGTCAGAAAAAACGCGTACCGGGATGGCCACGTCTCTCACCCCCTTGTAGAACGTCCCTAGATGGCAGCCGCTGCTTCGCCGGCTTCGTCGGTACTCTGGAAGACTCGGAAGCTGTCACTAGTAGTGAGCCCCACCAGCTCGAGGAGACGCAGGACCATCCGGGAGCAATGGATCACCCCCACCCAACCCCCAGGCCCCGTCCGTTCCACCAAGCCAAAAATCACGTTGAGGCCACTGCTATCCAAGTAGGGACAGAGTTCCAGATCCAGAAGGAGGTGAGCGCCGGCCGAACTCATGGCTCGCTGCGCCGCCTCCGCTAGCTGAAACCCGATTGCGTGGTCCACCTCCCCTACGACTCTGAGCAACGGCACTCCGTGGAGAGAAGTCTCGATGATGTCCATCTACAGTGACTCCAACTCCTCCGGCTCGAACTCGCGGGTCTGGCCATCCCCGAATTCCACCCGGATCGGCCAGCGGTCTGCCGAGAACGCAATACTAACGACGGTTCCTTCCTTGCCGACGAATTCGTGATAGCAGAGATCACGGTCGTCACACAGGCTGATGACTTTTGCTTTGTCGCCGACCTTCATTGGCTTGGTTCCCTCCTTCGCGACGTGCGGTCCCATGACACGTATCTCCCGACTTCAAGGCGGCTTTGTACCATGGTTCCCCTATCAGTTCCCTCGTAGTCATCCGTCGGCCGCGGGTTCGCGGTCGCCCACGGCCGGCCGGTGTATGGAGGTCGGGCGAAGGGCTCAGCGGCGCCGGCATTCGGGCTCTGTGCTAGCATTCTCACTCCGAATGTCGTGGTGGGTCCCAGCGTAGGAGTCAAACGCCATCAGCGAAACGCAAGCACAACATACAGAGCAGTGCGGCCTCTGCGGTCGGGAACTCACCTATCTGGAGGAGGGGGAGTTGTTTTCCTGCTCGGTGTGCGGCCGGTCGGAGATCGGGCACGTGAACTGTCCCGGGGGTCACTATCTCTGCGAAAGCTGCCATGGCGCCGGGATACGGGAGCTCTTGCCTCAGCTGCTAGACGCATCCAAGGCGACATCGCCCCAGGAATTGGCTGAGGAACTTATGGCCCATCCCCATCTCCCCATGCTGGGGTGCGAGCACGCCCTGATTGCCGCTGGGTCCCTCATGACCGCCCTCAAGAATAGAGGTGACCTGGGGGTGACCGAGCGCCACGTGGCCGAGGCCCTCCAACGCACGGAGCGGCAGGCCCTAAGCGCCTACTGCGGGCTGACCGGAGTGTGCGGAGTCGTACCGGCCCTGGGGGCTTGCTACAGCGTCCTCGTCGGCGCCCAGTGCGGCAAGGGTCCCGAGACCCGGGCCACGATGGAACTGGTGAGCCGCCTGGCCTCGGTGACGGCTGAAGAGGCGGAGCCCGGCTGCTGCAAGGCCTTCGTCCGGAGCTGCCTCGCAGAGACGGAGAGTTTCCTAGAGGAGCGCCTCGGCATACCCACTTCCGAGGCCCATATCATCACGTGCCGTGATGCCGATCGTCACCCCCACGGCTGCCGCGGCCCTGCCTGTGACTACCACGCCGATCATGACTCCCCTGTGCAAACGCCGAAGCGGGCGCCGGAACCAACAGCGGATGCCCTCGAGAACGGGGGAAGTGGAACTCATTTCGCGGCGACCTCGGTGGTGGAGGCGGCCGGGTGCACCTGAAGCTCCCAAGAGTGTGGGGACGCCGGTCCGGCGTCCACAGATCGTGAACCCGCCGCTCCCTCCCCCCAGCGGCGCCCCCGCTAGGCAAGCCCTCCAGATAGCTTCCACCAAGACCCATGGTCCGCTTGCGAGGACCGCGAGCGGTGCTCGGCGCGACCGCTGTATTTGCAGAATCAGCGGGATGTAGCCCGACCGACTCTCTTGAAGTCGATGTAACCCCGCTCGACATCCACGGATATCAGTTGCACACGAACCTGGTCGCCGACGTCGACGCCCGCAAACCCGTGAGCCAGCTTCCCCTCGACAGGCACCATGACGAGCCGCACCCAGGTGCCTTTGGCGGCCGCGCCGGTGACGATGGCGTCAAACTGTTCCCCGATCCTTGATTCCAAGAGAAGCGCCGCCGCCGATTTGCCCACCTGCCGTTCCACCTTGTCAGCAGCGTTCTCCCGTTGTGTGCAATGAGTCGCCAGAGCGTCCAGCTGATCCCTGCTATATGGCAAAGATCGGCCTTCGATGGCGGCTTTCAGCAGGCGTTGGGTGATCAAATCGGTATAACGACGATTCGGAGCCGTGGAATGAGCGTAGTCCTTGACCGCGAGACCGAAGTGTCCCGGCGAGGGGTCGCCTGGAAGCTCTTCGGTGTATTCGCCCGCGCCCAGAAGCTTGATCACGGCCAGAGACAGATCGGGAAATCGCAAGGGGTCGGCAGCTTTCTCCTTCGTCAGAAACTCTTCCAGCGCCGTTGAATCGGGATCGTCTGGCAGCATGAAATCATGTTGCGCGGCAAGCGCGACGATCCGGTCCCATCGTTTCGGGGTGTGGACTACCCGGCGGATCGAAGGAAACTTCCGCGACGAGAGATACCGGGCGGCCACGCCATTTGCTGCGATCATGAAGTCCTCGATGATGTCCTTGGCCCGGTTTCTCTTTTCCACTCTCAGATCGCTGATCGCATCACCTTCGAAGATGGGGCGGGCCTCGATGGTCTCCAGACTGAGCGCCCCCTGGGCGTGGCGGAGATCCTTCATGCTCTGCGCAGCTACGTCCTGCATGCGCAGATTCTCACCCAGTCCGGCCACGGCAGCGATGGCCTCGGGTACAGACCCATTCCCCTCCAGCCACGTATCGACGCTGTCGTAGGCGAGCTTGGCATGATTGCGCACGCGGGCGCGGTAGACATCGGAGTCCTGAGGCGATCCGTCCGCAGCGATCACCATTTCCATGACGATGGAGAGGCGCTCCTCATCGAGATTCAGAGAGGTGAGGTCGGTGGAAAGCACCTCGGGGAGCATCGGGAAGATCTCGGCTGCGGTGTACACCGAGGTCGTATTGTGGCGAGCGTGGTCTTCGATGGCCGACCCATCTTTGACCAGTGCGTCCACGTCGGCCACAGCGACCAGGATCTTCACCTTGTTTCCCGGCATCGCCTCGGCGACAGTTAGCTGATCCAGGTCGCGCGAGTCGTCGTTGTCGATGGAAGCCCACAGAAGGTCCCGGAGGTCACGCGCTTCCGCAGCCTTCCCTGTCGCGGGCGACCGGATCTTGCCAAGTTCGGCAAGCGCTGCGGTGGAGAAGTCAGGGAGCAAACCTCGCTCGAGCATCGCTCTCCGCGCGATGCCCTGCAAGATGGCCCGGTGCCGCCGATCGCGCGCACTCATACGATATGCCTACCCGCGTCGCGTCGGCCGATCATGACGCCTGCGAGCTGAGGGCCCGCCGGGCTTGGGCCACGTTCTCCCTCAGCTTCTCGACCTGTACGACCAGATCCCTCTGCGCCTTCTCGATCTCGGCCACGATCTTGATGCCGGTGTTCTCTACGGTCTGGCCCCAGGTGCGGATCTCATCGAGAGAGGAGGCCCGTTTGGCTATGGCCTCTATGGCTCGATCCAGTTCGGCGAAGTCTACATCCGCAGTCCGATGTCCTTTGCGCTTGTTGTCGAAAACCATAGCCCGAGCGAGGGCGAGAGCGGCGTCGAAACAGACGTCGGCGGCCGGATCCTCCGCGTCCCACACGACCGTTATGTCGCGCCCGTGACGGGCAAGCGATCCCAGCTGCGCCGGCGCGGTTCTCTTGGAGAACACGAAGAGGCCTACATCGGCCCCCCGGTTGCGGCGCCCCCGGTCGATCTCCTCGAGGGCCTTCTTGAGGTCGTAGCTCGCGTCCTCCTTGGCCTCGATGACGATCCGTTCCCCCGCGAATTGGGAGTCCGGCCCCAACTCGATCATGCAGTCCCCCACCTTGCAGTTCTTGATGACGCCCGTGGTGTTGCCGATATGCTGACCGATATCGCCTGACTCGGCAGCGTTCTTGAGCACGTAAGCGGCCACTGTATCCTCGAACACCGCTCCATGGATGGTCCCGCGGGCCTCCGCCTCTTTGCGGATGGCCATCTCTCCGAGGATCTTCTCCACCTGCTGCCGGAACTGGAGGTTCCGCTCTTCGTGGATCTCGAGAGTGGTCCGCAGTTGCAGCAGCATACGCGATAGCGCAGACCCCGGGTCGTCGAGGGTGAAGTCCCCCCGTATGGCCTTCTGCGCCTGACGAACGTGGTCGACTAAGCGCGAAAGGGCAGATTCGGGCTGATTGAGATCGAAAGCGGCAAGGACCTTCTCGCTGTTGCCGGCAAGCTCGCCATCGACCGCTTGGCGCATCTGCTCGACTAGGCCGTCGGTGCGCTGGGGATCGAGCAGGTGTACGAGGGAGCTGTCCGGGCCGACCAATCTTCCCAACGTCTCCGTCACCTTCTGCTCGATGGATTGAGTGAGGTCCTTGCCTTCCTGACGGATGGCTTCCCGGTCGATGAAGCCGGATGCTTGCCTGAGGGCGAGCACCCCCACCCGCAGCGCTGTGGTCCCTCTCTCGCTCCACTCCCCCTCGGGGAATTGCCGCATCCAGGCGACAATATCGGCATCATCGGTCGAGACGTGGAAACGTATGGAGCGTTCTCCGACCGTCTCTTGTCCTGCCTCCATGGCGACAACCTCCCTCTACTACCAGCGGGTCGGACAAACGATGTGAACCTTCCCGCCCTGCCTCCCTATCCAGGGAGCCCTCGTTTAGCGCTCTTTTTCTGAGCTATGCG
This sequence comes from bacterium, assembly GCA_043801935.1. Classification (GTDB taxonomy): domain Bacteria; phylum Actinomycetota; class Thermoleophilia; order RBG-16-64-13; family RBG-16-64-13; genus JAZDLO01. The sequence continues at coordinate 3,749 of JAZDLO010000161.1, read as the reverse complement.
GCTATTCCAGGAGGCGCTTCAGATAGCCGACTCGTTTGCATGCGTCTTTGCGGCCTTCAGTTTCCTCCTGAGTTCCGTCGTCGCATCGTGATCCACTGCAGAGGATCCCGGCTCGATCACGACGCCGTAGATGTCCCGGGCCTTTTCGATGGAGATATACTCGTTCAAGGCAGGCTAGCCGGGCGCTCAGCGACCGAGAGACTGCATCCCTCGAGCATGGTAGCGCGTGCCCGAGGCGACGCCGGGCGGAAACATCTCTTGGAGTTGCTCCAACTCCCCGTCCGTGAGGCGTACCTCGAGGGCTTGGATGTTCTCCTCCAGATAGCGGATGTGCTTGGTTCCCGGGATGGGAACAACATCCTCGCCCTGGGCGAGCACCCAGGCGAGGCACAGCTGCGCGGGCGTGCAACCCTTGCCGCGCGCCATAGTATCCACAGCCTCGGCAAGACGGATGTTGCTCTCCAAGCTCTCTCCCTCAAAGCGGGGGTGCCTCACCCTCCAATCGTCCGTGTCTAGGTCGTCGGCGCTCTTGAATCGGCCGGCCAGGAATCCCCGCCCCAACGGCGCGTACGCCACAAAGCCCACCTCGAGCTCCCGGCAGGTCGCGAGGACCTCGGCTTCCGGATCGCGGGTCCAGAGCGAGTACTCAGACTGCAGGGCGGCGATCGGGTGCACCCGGCAGGCTCGCCGAACCGTCGCCGGCGCCGCTTCCGACAGCCCCAGGTAGCGTACCTTGCCCTCCTCGACCAACTCAGACATGGCCCCGACTGTCTCCTCGATGGGCGTATCTTGGTCGACCCGATGCTGGTAATAGAGATCGATGACCTCAACATCCAGGCGTCTGAGACTGGCCTCACAGGACTCCCGAACATACTCGGGGCGCCCGCAGACGCCAAGGAACTCACCGCTCGGCGCCCGGACATTGCCGAACTTGGTAGCCAGCACCACTTCATCGCGGCGCCCCCGGATGGCCCGTCCGACCAGCTCCTCGTTTCCTCCCAGGTCGTACATGTCCGCCGTGTCGAGTAGGGTGACTCCCAGGTCGAGCGCACGATGGATGGTGGCGACCGCATCGGGCTCCTCGCAGACGCCGTAGCATTCCGACATCCCCATACAGCCTAGTCCGACCGCCGAGACCACCAGTTCTTTGCCGAGTGTGCGCGTCTGCATCATGACCTCCCTACTCCCTGAGTCCAGCCACGCCCCACTGCGCGCCCGTGTCCGCCAGCGCCGCCCCGCAGGGGTCCACGATGGCTCCGCCGCCATCCACCAGCACAGCTGTCCCGGTGATGAAGGAAGCATCGTCACTGGCGAGGAACGCGCAGATGCCCGCCATCTCATCCGGAGAGGCGGCCCGCCGCAGGGGGAGGCTGCACGTAAGCTTCCCGAAGACGCCATCGATGTCTACTCCCATGCACTCGGCCATGGGGCTAAGCGAATGCTCCGTCATCTCGGTCCGAGTCGGCCCCGGGCAGACCGCGTTGCATCGGATATTGGCCGGCCCGTAGTCCAGGGCGGCCTGCTGAGTCAGCATGATGAGGCCCGCCTTCGAGGTGCAGTAAGGTGCCATGTTGGGAAGGCAGCGCACGCCCCCGAGAGAGGAGATGTTGACGATGGACCCGCCGCCGGCCTCGATCATGTGCGGGATGACGGCCCTCATCGTGTAGAAGGGGCCGGTCAGATTGACCTCGAGCACCCTGTGCCAGACGGCCGGGTCGACGTCGACGACCGTACCGCCCGGATCGATAGCGGCGTTGTTCACCAATACGTCCACCTTGCCTCCGAGCTCCAGCGCAGCTGCCACCATCCGCTTGACATCCTCGTAGTCGGACACGTCCCCGGCACAGGTGGCCACGGAACCCTCGGGCAGCGCCCGCGCCACTTCGTCCAGCTTCTCCTGCCGGCGCCCGCAGATGCAGATCCTGGCCCCCTCGGCCACGAACCGCCGGGCGATCGAGACTCCGATGCCGGCGCCCCCGCCGGTTATCAACGCCACTTTCCCTTCGAGCATCATCGCGCGGTCTCTCCTTTGAAAGCGCCGCTGGGATCGAGAAAGATCCCCGGCAGTTTACGGATCCGGTCGGAGCAACTATCGGGGAACAGCAGCCGTGCCTGCCAGTGGACCCCGTAATCTATTGCCTTCATCCCCGGGTAGTGCCTCTCCATCCCCTCCACCAACTCGTCCCCGGTCTTCGCCGCGGCTAGGACTTCTTCGTACACGTCAAGATAGCGAAGCGTGAAGCCGATGCCCGAATCGTCCTCCAGATGCAGCTTCTCCGGAGAACAGTGCCCCGGGACCACCACCCGCGGCTCCATCTCCCTCAGCTTCTTCAGTGAAGCGCGCCATTTGTTGCGGCGGGCTGCATCGCTCTCGACCGTCCATGCGTGAGCGTCGTTATATACGACGTCGGTGCCGCAGGCTACCCGGAGCGAGGGGACCCAGATCATCGTGTTGTTCGCGCTGTCTCCGTCCCAATCGTCGGAGAACTCGATCGTGTGGCCTTCCACCTCCAGACGGCCGCCGGGGAGGGGCATGGGGAACACGACTTCAGTGGGGACGTTCCGGCCGAAGACCTCTCCCCACAGATGGATCTTGTCGTCGGTCGTGAAGACGATGTCTTTGACCACACTGGGCAACGCAACCACCCTCGCCTCCGGAAACGCCTGCTTGATCACGCCGGTCCCGAAATGGTGGTCTGGATGGAAGTGCGAGATGTAGATGTGCGTCAAGTCCTTGTTCATCTCCAGCAACCCGGCCGCCAGGCGATGGGCGTCGGACAAGAGCTGAGTGGTGTCGATGAGCACAGCGTCGCGTTCTCCATAGAAGAGCGTCGACGTGCCGTTGAAACCGTCGTAGCTGTGTTGAAACACCGTGTAGTTCAGCTGCATACCGCGGACTCCTCTACCGAAGCGGGATCACGGGCGCAAGGAGGTAGGACTCGTACTTTCCTCCCGTGTAGATCACGTGCTCTCCCTTGTTGACCGTCTCAAGGTGCCCATTCGTGTGCATCTCGGAGGGGTAGTAGTAGATGTCGCTCCCTTGGACCACCACGCGCAGTTTCTCCCCGCTCTCGAAAAGGATGCTCGTAGGCCAAATCTCGATGTCCACGGGGACGATCTCGCCTGGTTGGAGTTTCACTGCCTTCGCGTGCGTGTGAACAGGCTGGTACGGGGTCGACTTCTCTTCATCCAGCTCTCGATGCGATGCGCGCAGCCAGCCTAAGGCGATAGGACCGTCGTCGTGGTTACCGAAGAAGGCCAACGGAACGAGGTAGCCGGCCCGATCCACCTTCTCGAGAGCGACGAACAGGTCCAGGTCGTCGCTGCCGTCCGCCTGGACCCAGAGCCTCAGGCTCATGTGACCGGTGAGTTCCGTGCGCTCGGCGAACTCGACCTCGAACTTGGCGTTCTGCGTCTTGTCTTGGAGGTCGTCGACCTTGTATCTGCAACTCGATTCCTTCGTGGGCGGCGTCTTCGTGAGGCTGCTGGCGCCGGCATCAAGGTGGTACTTCGTGTATTCGGTACGGGCGATCGGCCACTCGTTCTCGGTCCGGAGTTGGCCCACATAGTACTTCTCTCTGACTTCGATGGTGACCCTGGGCCACTCCTTCACGTGATTGTCGATCTCTATCCCCTTCAGAAACCTGTTGAAAAATTGCCTCTGTTTCTCGACGCTCTCCATCTGGTAGAAGTGCCACCACTTCTTGCGACCGTGCACAAGGAGCCACTTGTCCTTCGAGGCGATCTGC
>JAZDLO010000152.1:0-59894 GCA_043801935.1 bacterium | reverse complement strand
AGCCGGCGGGGACCGTCCCGAGCCCTACCCAGTTACCCTTGGCCGTCTTCGAACGCCTTCACGGCCGCTTCGTACGCGCGGGTGATCCCCTGAAGTGAGCGCAGAGTCTCGCCCCCGGCGGCGAGAGCCTCGGCTTCGACCAGGGAGCGGGCGATTGGGGGAAGCGCGTGATCGGGGAGCGTCGCCGCGGTGAGAGCCGCGAGCAGGCGCCGCTCGGCGGCTCGGGTCAGGCCGAGAAACGGCAGACCGTCATACCAGAGCAGCCGTTCCTCGGCACCAGCAAACGGGTGCCGCGAGTGCCTCATCGAGGCTATCTGAGTGCCCAGTTCGCCTGCTCGCTCGAGCGCCGCACTCCAGTCGAAACGGGTGGCGGGTAACGGCTCTAGGGCCCTCATTTGCATCATCTGGAAGAAGTGGTAGAGGGGCCGTAGTCCGGTCACCAAGCCATTGCCGGTTCCCCCGGCCACGCCGATGCCCAGGGCGGGTAGGCCGGCCAGGGAGGCCGAGCGTGCATGCACGCGGAACAGTTTGAGGATCAGGTACTTCACCATTGCCGAGATATCCCACCAGTAGATGGGTGCCCCCAGGACCAGGGCGCCGCAGTGGAGCAACTTCTCGCTCAGATACTCGAAGGCAGAGTCAGAGTACTGGCATTTCAACTCGGTCATACACGTCCACGGCAAGCAGTCCTTGCACGGGGCCACCACGTGGTCGGCCATCTGGACCAACTCGACCTCCGCCCCAGCTCGTCCGGCCGCTTCCAAAGCCGCGGTCACCATCTGAAGAGTCCGCCCGTCGCGATTGGGGCTTCCGATCAACCCAAGGACGGTGCCGGCAGACGCCATATGTATCCTCCGTTCGGATCCCGATTCACTCACTACCGGAGGCCCCGACCCCAGTCGCGGGGGTCATGGCCGCCTCGGCGACCATCCTATCGCATCCGTCACCGGTGGCCTGCCGTCAGCGGTTCATATCTCATGGGGCCTTGACGAACTCAGTCTCCAAGCTGATCTTCACCTCGTCACCGACCAGTAGACCGCCCCCTTTGGCCACCAGGTTCCAATCCAGACCGTAGTCGTGGCGGTCCACTCGACCTTCGGCGCTGATTCCCAGGCGCAGCGCACCAAAGGGGTCTGTCAAGGGACCGCTTATTACGGCGTCTAGGGGGACCTCTCGAGTGATCCCCTTGATCGTGAGATCACCGATAATGCGGTAGCGGCCGGAGCTCACTTGGTCCGTGGACTTGACCACGTAGAAAATGGTGGGGAAGTGTTCGGCGTCGAAGAAATCGGCGGAGCGCAGATGCTCGTCGCGCCGCGGCTCCCGGGTATCCAAGCTGGCTACGTTCACTTCTACCGTGGCCTGCGATTTGGTCAGGTCCTTGTCGTCGATCTCGGCGTCGGCGCTGAACTCGGGAAACGCACCCTTGACTGTTGAGATGAGCATATGTCGCACGGCGAACTCGAGACTGCTGTGAGCCAAATCCAGTTCCCATCCCATGAAAGCACCTCTACATGTCGCGTTGGTAGGAGAAGCCCCTCTGTCCATCCCAGGCACCTGCCCAAACCGCGCGGGATCGAAGCGGCCCGTCAGATCTGGAGCCCGCCCGTGGGCGCTTTGGCTATGTCACCCCGTTGTTACCCGCGGTTGCATTCACCCAGTCCAGCCTTGCACCATCGCCTCCGACCGCTCCCACAGTCCCCGTGCCAATTCGGCGTCATCGGCCTGGGGCGACGTCGCTCCCTTCGGAGTGAAACGATTGAAATACAAGCCGTCCGCAGCCTCCGGGTCGGGCCTAGTCGCCAGCGATAGAAGTGGCTCCGCCCCCTCCTCGGCACTGATGAGATAGAAGTCCTTGAGCGGGATGCGATAGAAGATCCCGGGGAAAAGCGAACCGGTGCCGAATGCCGTGGCCACATTACCGGGATGAACGGCCACCGCGGTGGTGGTGGCCTCCGCGAATCGCCGGCCTAGCTCTCGGACGAACAGGATGTTCTCCAGCTTTGTCGTGGCGTATGCGCGGAAGGCGCGGTAGCGGCCCTGCAAGTGCTCCACATCGTTCATGTCGACACGGCCGACGCGGTTCGCCCCGCTGCTCGTGACGATGACGCGTGAGCCGGGAGTACGGAGCAGGAGATCGGTCAGTAATCGCTGGAGCAGAAAGGTGGCCAGATGGTTGGTCTGGAAAGTCAACTCGTGGCCGTCCGCGCTCATCGTGCGCCTCGCGACCAGCGCACCTGCGTTGTGTAAGACCACGTCCAGACGATCGGTCCGTTGCAGGACCTTCTCGGCGAGTTCTCGGACCTCCTGCAGCCGGGCGAAGTCGGCGACCAGGGGCTCGCTGCCGACGGCCCGAGCTATCTCGGTGGTCCTCTGCGGAGAACGGCCGTGGGGGAGGACGGTTGCGCCCGCTTCGGCCATTCGGCGCGCCGCCGCCGCGCCAATCCCCGAACTGGCCCCGGTGATGAGGACGGTCTTGCCGGTGAGATCAGGGAGGTCGATCAGCATAGCTAGTAAGTCACGTTCCAGTCACGCACCGGCCACTCTCCTGTTCCTTTGCTTTCTATCTGCATTCCTTTACCGCCTGGCCCCCGATATGTAACCTGCCAGGGTGGCCGTAGACGCCGCTTACCTCCAGCGCTGCGCCAAACGGCCCCTGGCCGCAAGAGTGCTGCTCTGTAAGGCACGGCCACCCAGCGCTCTAGTTGACAGATTCTACGCGAACAGAATAAAATGCACGCCAACCGCAAGCAATCCAATAATCTTTACGTCCAGACGGCACCCAGGGGGTCGCAAGAGGATGTTGGTTCGCGGTGGAGTCGTTCATCGCTTTGCTACCTGCTCTCATCTGCCCGGATCGAGGGCGCCCCCTTGGGGGCCTGCCCATCTGGTGAAGAAGAAACAGGAGGATGGGAGAAGAAGACGTGAGCAGAAGACGAAAGACCCTACTTGTTATCCTTCCGGTTGCTCTGCTGATCATCGCCCTGTTATTGCCGGGAGTCGGTCTCGCTTCCTCGGGGAAGGGCTCCGGAAAAGGGGTCGTGCATCAGCTTTACACGGCCGCCGATGGCACGGTCTACAACTCTATCTATCACGTGAACAACGGGAAGGAAACCGTCACCGGCGCTATCTATCCGAAATCCGGCCCCTTGAAGTTCTATCCGAAGTCCGGCCCCCTCAAGGTGAAATAAAGTCGCCTCGAGTAGGTGGGGGAAGTGCACTTAGGGAGAATCTCGAAGGCTCTTCCAGCTTCGGACCAGGGCGTGCCCGGCGAGGGCACGCCCTGGCGCCGTGGTTACTCCTCCACCGCGGTGCGCGAGGATCGGCGATGGGCCGAGGCAATAGTCCTATGGCCGGCCATGCTCCTGCTGCTTTGGGCATGCTACGCACACGGAGCCTTCCTATCGCCAGCGAAAACCTTCATCGCTCTCGTGGCGCCGGCCTTGGCGCTGTTCTCGGCAGCCCTTTCCCTGTTCAGGAATCGCTGCAGTCTTAGGTTCACCTGGTCGCGACTTTCGGGTCCCGAATGGTTTCTTCTCGCGCTCGCATGCTTGGGGGCTCTCTCTGCCCTCTGGAGTCTCGCTCCGCTGGATAGCTTAAGGGGCGCCGGCATACTCCTCGGCGGGCTTTTCTTCGTGCATTTGGGACGTAGGCTCACAAGTTTTTCTCCTTCCGCCAGGCTCGCGGTCTTGTTCCTTCTGAGTGAGGTGGGCGTGCTAGTGTCCCTGGTGTCCATCGTCGCGTTGTCGCTGAGAGTCCCGCTTTTCACCCAAGAGCTGGACGGCCAGCTGTTGCCCACCGGGACTTTCGGATATGCGAACGCGTTCGCCGGCTTCCTGTTGCTGACGATGGCCTCAACCGCCGCCCTATTCACGGGGCTACCGGGTTCCGAAACAGGACATAGCGGCGGGATGGAGCAGTTGCTGGGCCGTCACAAGCACCTGCTTCTTGGTGGGATGCTTGCCCCCCAGGTTGCGGCGATGGTCTTGACCCGCGCTCGGGCTGTCTTGGCGCTCCTTGCCTTTCTGGTGGTCTGTGTCCTCATCCTGCAGACATTGGGTACCCACGGGGTCGCCGGCGGAAGCCGCAGATGGCGTTTCGGATTCGTCGTCCTACTCATAGCGGGTCTTCTCGCGGGCGGCATGCTCATATGGCGCGAGGTTGCACCCCAGATGGCGGTCAGCGGGCTTCCGGCTCCGACTACCCAGACGGGAACCGCACTCGCTTCGCAGGACATCGTGCCCATGACGTCGGACGCGTTTCGAATAAAGACATGGATGGCTGCCGTCAAAGCGATGCGAGAGAGACCGGTACTCGGTTACGGCCTAGACACCTTCTATCAGGCGTATTCGCCGTTCAAACTCGGAGGACGGACCGCCTATGCTCACGACCTTCTGGTTCAGCAATTGGTGGAGCTGGGAGCAGTGGGCGCGATTCTCCTAGCGGGCTTCGTAGTGATGGTCGCGGTGCGTCCCGCGAGGAGAATACTGACTGGCTCGTTGACCCAGCCCCAGGTCCCGTTGCTGCTGGGGCTACAGGCATTCCTACTCCAGAACCTAGTGGATCTGTCCTGGTATTTCCCGGCGCTCTTCATGGTCTTTTCGCTTCTATGCGGCGTGATGCTGTCGTACTATCGGCCGAGAGACGCCCCATCATCCCCGCTTCAGATCCGGCCAGACTAGCCCGCTTCGGCTAGGGCATTCTCATAAGCGTCATGCACCAGGGAAGCTATGGGCGCGATGCCGGCGGCATCCTCGAGAGGGAACTCGATCCACGCAGGTACCTCCTTCCCGCGCCCCACGAACGCGTGGGCATTGTGTTCTTTCGCGGCGCCCTCGCGCTGTTCTGGCTGCAGTTTGGTGAGTATCAAGCCCTTGCCGCCGATCATCCCAAACAGCACGCCTTTCGCCCGGTACGCGTGCGACCCGAACATCTTGCCGGGCGTCACGTCGGCCCAGCCGAGAACAAGCTCATCTAGTGCAGCCTGGATTTCGGGTCCCTTCGCGCTGTCGTGCAGGGTGGGCATTCGCACCTCCGTATGTTCTGTAGCATGGCCCGCTTCGAGCACGAGACTATAGCGATAGGCGCATAACGGCAAGGCCTCCGCAAGCACGCCCGCGAACCGCCCCGGGTCCGGTGGAGACTCGTCTGTGCGAGTCCGACCTGATGAGCCGTCAAGGGGGAGGATCCGACAAGGTTCCTTCGCCGCCGCCACAGAGGCTTCCCGGTCTTCAGCTTTCGATTGACCGAGGGGCACGGAAGCCTATACTGAAACTAGAAACCGGGCAGGCGCTTCTCCTCGTGGGGGGGCGCGCCGCACGGTGCAGTCACGTGACGTCGCCACAGAATGGAAGGGAGGGTTCATGCCAACCTACGGTCTACTCATGAAGTATACCGACCAAGGAATCAAGAACATCAAAGACTCCCCCCGGCGCCTTGCAGAGGGTGCAAAAGCCTACGAGGCTATGGGCGGGAAGGTCCTCGGGTACTGGGCCACCATGGGCGAGTACGACATCCTTGCCATCGGCGAGATTCCCAATGACGAGGCGGCATCGGCTTTCGCTCTGGCCCTCTCCGCCCAGGGAAATGTCAGGACCACCAGCTTCAGGATGTTCACCCCGGAGGAATTCGAAAAGAGCGTAAAGATGCTGCCGTAGCCGCCCGAAGGCGCCGGCGGTCAAATGTGCGGTGCGTCTCGCAGTGGAGTTGACCCCTGGAGGTCCCTATGAGCTCAAACACGTATCGTTTCAAGGTGGGTAGCATCGATTGCGTGGCCGTGTGCGACGGCACCTTTGCCTATGGGCCTCCCCTGTTTCCTCCGCCCGCGGACTTCCTCTTCGTGAACGCCCCCAGGAGCAACCTTGAGCGGAGGCTGAAGGAATACGGCGTTGAACCGGAGCGCTGGGGAACGTGGACGAGCACCTACACCTGCCTTCTGGTCTTGAGCGGAAAACATCATGTCCTTATCGATTCGGGCGCGGGCGCGCTCGCCCCTGGCACGGGAAGATTGCTCGAGAGTCTGCGCTCGGAGGGCGTCGACGCTGGAGAGATCGACTATGTGATCCTCACCCATGGGCATCCGGATCATCTTGGCGGCACTGTTGACGCTCAGGGAAGGCTGGTCTTCCCTGAGGCCCAATGGATCATGTCGAGGATCGAGTGGGAGTTCTGGATGGAGGGAGAGGCGGAGCGAGTTCTCCCTGAACACGGGAGAGAGATACTTCTAGGTTCCGCCCACCGGAATCTCTCCGCCATACGGGAGAGGATCGATCTTATCCCCGGTGAGAAAGAGCTGCTGCCTGGCATAAGTCTACTTGCCGCTCCCGGGCACACGCCGGGGCACGCTGCGGTGTCCGTCTCTTCGGCGGGGGAGGAGCTGCTGTGCCTCTCCGACCTGGTGCTACACCCCATTCATCTCCAGGAACCCGAATGGTTTGCGGCGGTGGATATGGTGCCGGACCAGCTGGTGACGACGAGGCACGCACTTCTGGGGAGAGCGGCCGCCGAGAAGTCCCTCGTGATGGCCTTCCATTTCCCGTTTCCGGGCCTCGGCCGTGTGTCGGCCATGGGCGCGGGTTGGCAGTGGGAACCGCAGGAAGCTTCCCGCTGAGTGCCTTCACCATCAGCCACCAGTGTCCGTTCCCTTCACCAAGTTATGAGCAAGTTGCGGGTCGAACCCGTTTCCGGCGTTAGAACGTCGTCTTGGTAGTCACACCCCGTCCGTGCTTCTTCGACGCGCACTGCGACACCATCCAAAAGGTGGTCGAGAGGGGCGCGGACTTTGCGGCCTCCGAGGGGATGCACGTGACCCTACCGGGGATGATAGAGGCGGGCATCTGCGCCCAAGTCTTCGCCGCATGGGCGGTGGCCGGGCAACTCAAGGGCCGTGAGGATGAGGTGGCCATGCAGATGGTCGAAGCCGTGGGGACGCTCTGCAGTGAGCACCCGGATCGACTCACTCTTGCTCGCACCGCGGCCGATATCGAAGCGGCCTGCGCCGGATCGGGCAGGATCGCGGCCATCCCCAGTCTCGAAGGGGCCGATCCTCTGAAAGGTGAGCCCCTGGCTCTGGCTCTCTTCTACCAAGCGGGGGTGCGTGTTCTCACCTTGGCTTGGGCCGACAACTCTTTCAGCGGCACCGCGCTCGGTAGCGGATCGGGACTCACGAAAAAGGGGCAGGACCTGGTCGGGTTCTGCGAGGAGCTGGGAGTGGTGGTCGATGTCTCGCACGCCTCGGACCAGGCTTTCTGGGATGTCTGCGCTGTCAGCACGAAGCCCTTTGTCGCCAGCCACAGCAACTGCCGGGCCCTTTGCCCGAACGCACGCAATCTCACCGACGGGATGATCCGGGCTATCGGGGACCGCGGTGGCGTCGTGGGTGTCAACCTGTATTCCGGTTTCTTGTCCCCGGCCTTTTTCGCCGAGGAGAAGGACTGCCTCGAGGAAGCTCTGGGCGCAGTGCAGGCGGGGGAGAGGACCCTGGAGGAGGCCGGAGAGGCCATCTCGGCTTTTCATGCCGGTATTCCCCGGCCGCCGCTTTCTCTGCTGGTCGATCACGTAAAGCATATTGTCAACGTGGGTGGAGAGGACTGCGTGGGCTTGGGCGGCGACTTGGACGGCATAGATAGCACGCCGGTCGGAATGGATGGGGTGGCCGATTACCCCAAGATCGCCGAGTTGCTAATAGGGGCCGGCCTGGCTTCCGCTCAGGTCGAGAAGTTCTGCCATCGGAATCTCGTCCGGGTATTTCGCGCGGTCATGGTCTAGCCCGCGTTCGAACCTGGAACCCATCCGGTGCCTTGTGGCGTCTGAGCGGGTATCCGAGACAGGGAGGTGGGGTCATGAGTCGCCTGAGGGTTTTTGCTCCGCTCGTTCTGGCGGGGCTCGTAGCAACGATCGTCCTGGGATGCAACTCCCCACCGCCGGTGAGCGAGAAGGTCGACGGCTATGTGGCTCTGGTTCCTCGCGTGCTGCGGTCGGGAGAGACCGCCTCCTTCTCGTTCTCACTCTTCAACGGCGAAAAGCTGGCCAAGAGCCAGGTGAGCGTGTCGGTTCTCGACAAAGGCAAGCCCATCGCCTCGGCTACAGCCAGTATCGACGGCAAAGGCACGGTCGCCCTGGACCTTCCTCGCGTTTCAGCCGGGGAGTATCAAGTCGCATTTACGGGCGCCGGTTTCTCCGACACCACCCCTGTGCAGATACAATCGGGGACGCTCCTCTTCCTCGAGACCGACAAGCCTATCTACAAGCCCGGGCAGACCATACTCATGCGGGTGGTGGCGCTCGATTCAGAGCTGAAACCCGTGTCGACCCAGGCCACGATCGAGGTGCAGGATGCCAAGGGCATCAAGGTGTTCAAACAGACGGTGGCCACCGACGAATTCGGCACCGTCACCACCAAGCTGCCGCTCTCTACCGAGCCGAACTTGGGGGTATGGAAGCTCACTGCCTCTGCCGGCGACAGCTCCACCGATCTCGATGTGCGGGTGGAGAAGTACGTCCTGCCTAAGTACGAAGTAAAAGTGGATCTGGCGAAGCAGTGGTTCCTGGTGGACGAGCCTATCACCGGCCACGTGGCCGCCCAATACAGCTTCGGCCTGCCGGTCAAAGGCGAGCTCAAGGTCACGGCTTCCCGTTACGTGGGTACCTGGGAGGAGTTCGCCACTTTCACTGCGGCGATCGACGCTGAGGGCGACTTCCGCATCCAGCCGGCCGGGTATGTGGCCGGAGTCCCTGAGGCCGGTGGACTGGGAAATGTCAGGCTCGACGTGGTCGTGGTGGAGCGGGCCACCGGCTACGAAGAGAAGACCACCGAACTGGTCACGGTCGCAGCATCACCGCTCAACATCAAGCTCATCCCGGAAAGCTCCGCCTTCAAGCCGACGCTTCCCTTCAGCGTGCTCTTGGTCACCGAGACCCCTGGAGGCGAGCCCGTTGAGTCGGCCGTCACGGTGGAGACCACCTACTTGGACGAGGAGTTCGGGGAGGTGGGGCACGAGCGCCAACAGGTGGGAACCAGCCGGGGGACGGCCATGGTCCGGCTCACACCCCCGCAGAAGGCCGTGCGCGTAATGATCTCGGCCACCTCCGGCGACGCCGGCGCCTTTAAGGAGTTGACGGCGGCATACTCTCCCTCCGGCAACTTCATCCATGTGCAGCAGCTCGGGTCGCCCGCCTTAGCTGTAGGTGACACGGCGACCTTTCGGGTGGCTTCCACCGCTGAAGCCCGCACTTTCTACTACGAGGTGGTTTCCCGCGGCCGGGTGGTCTTCACCGGTAGCGCTTCTGATGACATCTACTTCAGGGTCACGCCCGCCATGGCGCCATCCGCCCGCCTGCTGGTCTACCAGATCTTGCCGAGCAGCGAAGTGGCCGCGGACGCTCTTCCCTTCGAGGTGCAAGGTGAGTACCCGCAGAAGGTGAGCGCATCTTTCGGCACTGAGGAAGCCAAGCCCGGAGACGAAATCACGGTCCAGGTGCAAACGGAAGGCCCGGCCAAGGTAGGGCTGGTAGCCGTGGATCACTCGGTGTTCATCCTGGCCGAGAACCGTCTCAACCTCGAGCAGGTCTTCGCCGAACTGGAACGCCTCTACATGCAGCCTCAAGTCGAGCTGCACGAGGGCGAATGGATGGGCGGTCCCTTGCTCATCCCTGGGGCCAAAGAAACCTTCCAAGACGCGGGGCTGATCGTGCTCTCCAACAAGCGGGTGCCCGAGGGCAAAGAGATCCCGCAGCCGCAGATGATGTTCGAGGGGGTGAGAGACGCGAAGGGCGCTCCCGGCGTGTTCATGGCTTCGCCCACAACGACCGCGGCCGCGGGAGCGGCGCAGCCCCCCGCTTACCAAGGCGGGTCCGGGGAGCTGGCCGAGGTGCAGCGGGTCCGGCAGTTCTTCCCCGAGACCTGGATCTGGGATGAGACAATAACCGATGACGCGGGCAGAGCCTCCCTTTCCTACGAGGCTCCCGACTCCATCACTACCTGGGACCTGCGGGCGGTGGCCCTTTCTGCGGACAAGGGTCTGGGTATCGCCGAGACGTCGCTCCGCGTGTTCCAACCTTTCTTCCTTCAGGCCGACCTGCCGTATTCGGCAATCCGGGGAGAAGAGTTCCCGGTCAAGATCGCCCTCTACAACTACTTGGAAACATCCCAACAGATCCAGGTGGAGATAGAGCCGGCGCCGTGGTTCGAGCTCGTCGACTATCCTCGGACTACGGTGACCGTCGCCGGCGGCGACATCGGCAGCGCGGAGTTCAGGATCCGGCCGAAGACCATCGGGACCCAGCTGGTCAAGATAACGGCGCGCAGCGCTGAGGCGGCAGACGCCGTGACCAAGAGCATGATCGTGGAGCCGGAGGGGGTGAGCCGCGAGACGGTCGAGAACACGGTCCTTCCCGCGGGCGCCTCCCGCACTCTGAGCCTGGCCCTGCCGGCCCTCGGGGTGGTTCCCGATTCGGCCCGGGCCTACGTAGCCATCACCGGCAGCCTGCTCGCTCAGACTATCGAGGGTCTTGATCAGCTGCTGCAGATGCCCTTCGGCTGCGGTGAGCAGAACATGATCCTGTTCGCACCGGACACGTACATCCTGGACTACTTGAAGGGGACCCGGCAACTGAAGCCGGAGATCCAGGCCAAGGCGGAAGGCCTCCTGGTTACCGGCTATCAGCGGGAGCTCACCTATCGTCGTTCGGACGGAAGCTTCTCTGCCTTCGGTGAACAGGATGAGGAGGGCAGCCTGTTCCTCACAGCCTTCGTTCTCAAGACCTTTGCCCAGGCCAAGGATCTGACGTTCATCGACGAATCAGTCCTCGCAGAGGCCGCCGGGTGGATCACGCAGCACCAGAAGGCGGATGGCTCTTTCGAAGCGGTGGGCTTCGTCCACCACCAGGACATGATGGGCGGCGTTCAAGGCAAAGATGCCCTCACCGCATATGTGACCATAGCCTTGCTCGAGGCCGGGCAGACCGCAGCGGCAGACAAGGCTATCGCCTACCTGGAGGACCGGTTGGCCGCAATCGAGGATCCCTACGGGCTGGCCCTGACCACCTATGCGCTTCAGCTCGGTGGAAGTGGGCGCGCAGCGCAGGCCCAGCAGAAGCTCATGGCCGCGGCCACCGAGGATGAGAACGGGGTGCACTGGAGCGGCGGGAGCGTCGAACCTATGGGCGGGGCGCCCGGTGGGCCGCAGCCCATAGCTCCGGGACCGGAGGGTGATCCCCTGCGCCTCGGTATCATCCCCAGTCTCGACATCGAGGCGACCGGGTATGCCACCCTCGCGCTTGTGGAGGGCGGCGACCGGGTGAACGCCTCCCGGGCCGCCAAGTGGCTGGTAGGGCAGCGGAACAGCCAGGGCGGATTCGGCTCCACTCAAGACACGGTGGTGGCCCTCCAGGCACTCACCCAGTACTCGACTCTCGGTGCGACCGACACCGATCTGACGGTGAAGCTCAGTGCGGGTGACGTGGCCAAGGAGATCAGGATCTCGCCTGACAACTTCGACGTCACGCAGGTGGTCGAGGTCCCGGCCGGAATCCAGGTGAGGCTGGAGGCTCAGGGGAAGGGCGAGGCCGTGATCCAAGGGGTCCTTCGCTACAATCTCCCCGAGGCCGAAAAGGTCGCGAGCGTCTTCGACATCAAGGTCGACTACAGCACCGCCCAGGTGGAGGTCAACGACCTGATAGACGTGAAGGTGGCTGTGGCCTTCAATCCTCCCGAACCCATCAAGGCGGGCATGGTGGTGCTCGACGTATCCGTGCCCACCGGCTTTGCAGCGGTGGATGAATCGCTGAGTCGTCTCCTGGAGCAGCCCAAGATCAAGCGGTACGACCTGGCGGGCCGCAAAGTGATCGTCTATCTGGAAGACCTGAGCCCAGGCGAGAAGGTGAGCTTTTCCTTCCAGGCGCGCGCCCTCTATCCGGTGCGCGCGAAGGGCGCAGTCTCGGTGGCCTACTCCTACTACACTCCCGAATGGAGGGGGGAGACCGTCAGTCAGGCCCTGAGCGTGCAGTGACGATCGCCAGAAAACGCAGCCGGCGACCGGGTGGTCAATTTCTCGCCGCAGATCAGCCCGGCGCCGTCAAGACAGCGGCCGACGTGACTTTCCCGTCCAACATCTGAATGGCGCGGTCGCAGGTTCCCGCCACCTCCGGGTCGTGAGTGACCAAGACGAAGGTCGTACCTGTTTCGCGGTTGATGTCGCGCATCATGCGGACGATCTCCGCCGAGCTGGCCGAGTCCAAGTTGCCCGTCGGCTCGTCACCGAATATAACCTTGGGTCTATTGACAAGTGCCCGGGCTATGGCCGCTCGTTGCTGTTGGCCCCCGGAAAGCTCGGGCGGACGGTGGTTATCGCGATCGGAAAGCTCGACTTGGGAGAGAACCTGCCGGGCCGCCTCCCGCGCTTCGCGGTTGCTCTTGCCCGCGTACTGGGCGGCAAGAGCCACGTTCTCTATGGCGGTCAGGCTGGGGACTAGGTTGAAGGTCTGGAAGATGAACCCGACCTCCTTCCGACGCAGGTCGGTAAGATCGCGCCTGCCGAGCACATCCACCCGGCGTCCGGCCAGCCAGACCTCGCCCGAGCTCAGCGAGTCGAGGCAGCCGAGGATGTGGAGCAGGGTGGACTTCCCGGACCCCGAAGGGCCCATGACCGAGACCATCTCGCCTTCCTCGACCTCGAGCGATGCCCCTTGCAGCGCATCGACGAAGTTGTCTCGCCCCAGGACGTAGCGTTTGTGGATGTCTAATCCTCGAATGAGGGCGCACATCAGGTTATCCTTCTTTCGATGGGCGGCCTGGCCCGCACCCCGGCCGCGAGGAGCTCTCGACTATTCATAGCGAAGTGCCACCACCGGCTTCAAGCGGGCGGCGTGCAGGGAGGGATACAGCCCGCTGACCAGGCCTAAGACGACGGCGAAGACCAGCGCCCCGATGGCGAGTCTGGGTGTGACCAGAAAGAGAGCCAGATCGGAGGCCTCCCCCAAGGCATTGGCGACGGTGGCCGCCACCCAACCCAGGATCAGGCCGGAGGCTCCCCCGATGAAGCCGATGACCGCCGCCTCCGCCAGGAACTGACGGACGATCTGACCGTCCGAGGCTCCGATCGCTTTGCGCACCCCGATCTCGCGGGTGCGCTCGCTGACCGACATGGTCATCGTGTTTATGACCGACAGTCCTCCCACGACGAGCGAGATGAGGGCGACGCCGTAGAGGATGGCGTTAAGAACGCCCGTCGCGTTCGCTATCTCCTCTTGGAAGGCGCTCGGACCGGTGGCTCTCACTCCCGAGACGGACTGGTTGATCGCACTGGCCAGCTCTTCCGGATCGGTGCCCTCGGTAGGATAGACGACGAAGGAGGTGGCAAGGTCCTGCTGATTAACCTGGCTTCGCAGCATCTCGGGCAGGTCCTGGACAAAGAGCCGCTGAGCATCGGGAAGCGTCATCCAGACCGAGGTGTCGGGAGCGGTCAAGGTCTTATCGAGGATCCCCACCACCTTGAACTGCTCGCCCCGCACGGTGACGAACCCGCCCACCTGGGCCGAAAGCTTCTTGACGAGATCGGCCCCCACCACGACCGAACCTTGGTCGGCGGGGGTGAGGGCTCGTCCCTGCGAGTAGGTGACCTTGAAGCTCTCCAGATCTTCGCCGCGCATGTCGCTGCCCCCGATCAAGGGGGGCATCCCGAAGGAGGCGGAGGATTCGGTGGAGAGTAAGGCCCCGATCTGAGCTGAGACCTCGGCCACCCCCGGTACGCCCTTGATCTCGGAGATCTTGCCTATGGAGAGCGGCCCGGTGGAGAACATCACGGAGGAGCCCTCCGCTGCCACCGTGACCTTGTCCGAGTAGTAGCGGGTCCCCCCGGACACGAGCAAGTTGATCTTCTCGGCCATGCTTCCCATGACCACCAGGGCGAGCACCCCGATGGTGATGCCGAAGATGGTGAGAAGGACTCTCACTTTTCGTCTGAAGACGTTCCTCAGAATCTGCATTCCGTCCCTTTCGTCACCTGCGCCCGTTGGCGAGTGGGAAGACCCGACGCGGAGCGCGTCTCTCTTCGTCCAGTCGGGCCAGTATACCGGTGGGGCTCAGGCATCACCTTGGCGGTCCGCGCTGAATCGGTCGCGAGCCGCGGAACCAGAACCGATTCAGAGAAGCTTGGGGGCGCTCTGCCTACCTTGTTGGACCGCCCAGCCTTGACAGGAATTGCCGGCGTAGGTTATTCCTTACCGTAGTAGACGGTGTTTGCCGAAGGACCATCCTCGCCAAACGGCGTCGTCGCTTTCGGAGTCCGGCCTTGGTGTGGGCCCTTGTGCAGTCGAAGCAACGGCAAGGGCTGAATCTCGCCATATGGGTGGACTCCCAACACCGTCGATCATCCGGGCGATCGTCGAGGGCTGGAGGAATGCCGCGAGTGCGTCTCATTCAGAGAACAGCGACAGAGGGGACTGATGTTCAAAGCAGATCGTCGTACCAAGATGTTGACCTTGGGGGCGATGTGCTTCGCTCTCTTTATGGCCATGCTCGACAACACCGTCGTCAACGTTGCCCTCCCGCGTATCTCGAACGATCTAGGCTCCGGCATCTCCGGTCTGCAGTGGATCATCGACGCCTACACACTCATCTTCGCAAGCCTCATGCTCACCGGCGGCACGCTGGGCGACATCTTCGGCAGGAAGCGCTTCTTCCTGACCGGGCTCTCCATATTCACCGTTGGCTCACTTCTGTGTGCTCTCGCACCGGAACTGTCCGTACTCATCGCCGGTAGAGGCGTACAGGGTCTGGGCGCCGCGCTCCTCATGCCGGGAACGCTCTCGATCCTCACCAACACCTTCCTCGATCCCCGTGAGCGGGCCCAGGCCATAGGCATCTGGGCGGGTATCTCAGGAATGGCCTTGGCGGCCGGTCCCGTGGTCGGGGGTCTCCTGGTCGACAGATTCGGCTGGCAGAGCGTGTTCTTCCTCAATGTGCCTATCGGCGTGATCGCGTTCGCGGTCTGCATACTCGCAGTCCGCGAATCAAAGAGCCCGGAGGGGCGGCACCTCGACCTTCCCGGACAGATGCTTGCCTTCATCGCTCTCGGCACCCTCACGTATGCGCTCATCGAAGCGAACAATTACGGTTGGACGTCTGCCGTCATCCTGTCGCTGTTCGCCATAGCCGTCGTGGCTCTCGTCGCCTTCGTTGTCGTCGAGCGGCGCAGCACCAGTCCCATGCTCCAGCTCGGCTTCTTCCGCAACCGCACATTCGCGGCAGGAGCCATTTGCTCGGCCGCCGTCAGTTTCGGCATGTTCGGCATGTTCTTCTTCCTCAGCCTCTTCTTTCAGAACATCCAGGGCTACACGCCTCTGCAAGCCGGCGTGCGGAGCCTGCCGAACACCGTAATGATCATCATGTTCGCGCCGCTTGCCGGCCGGCTGGCCGGCCGCATCGGTTCGCGGGTGCCGATGACGGTCGGGCTGGCGCTGAACGCGCTCAGTCTTTTCCTCTTCACCCAGGTGCAGGTGAACACCCCCTACGCTGATATCTGGCCGCTGCTCAGCCTCGCCGGCTTCGGCATGGCGTTGGTCATGAGCCCGATGACCTCGGCAGTCATGAACACGGTCCCGCCTCAGAGAGCCGGGATGGCCTCGGCCACCACCAGCGCCAGCAGGGAGATCGGCGGGGTCTTTGGCATCGCGCTGTTGGGCGCTATCGTCACTCACGTCTTCACGCGTGATCTGAACGGGATAATCAGCAAGCTTGACCTACCTCCCGCTGTCAAGGCCACGATCCTGGAGCAGGCAAGCCGGGGGGTGGAGCAGACAGGGGGATCACTGCCGGCGGGGGCGAACCTCGAAGGACTTGCGGACGCCCTGAAATCCTCCTTCGTCTCCGGCATGCACCTGGCCCTTATCGTGGCGGGCGGGGTTTTGTTGCTGGGTGCCGTCGTCGCCGCGATCTTCGTGGCAGGCGGCCAGCCGCAGGAAGCCCGTTCATCGGACAAGGGCAGCCGCTCTCCAGTTGAGAGTCCCGAAACGCGGGAGACGGGGTAGGACGACCGGCTCAAGGGCCCAGCGGCCCGATCTTTTCTGAGTTATCCGGCCGATCGTGCACCGACGCCCGAATCCTTTGCGCTGGGTAGCTCCGGGACCTACAATGGTCTTCGTGAGTCTAGCTTGTCTGAGGCTTAAACCCGCAAGACGGGGGACAGGCCGTGGAATATCGGTCCTGGGTTGGTCGTCTGAGCGGGAGCTGCCTGAGCCCCCGGTTGTGTTCACCGGCGGCTGACTTCCGGGTGAGTTCGGGCCGACTTCTGGGCGTCCGGGCTGCCAGGCGTGGGAAAGGAGGGGGAATCGCGGTCGACGCCTGGGGTAGCGAAATAAGTGGGGCTGGTGTATCTGACACGTTTGGGGGAAGCGATGCACAGCGAGAAAGAGGATGTCGTCGCCGCGAATCGCCAAGATGAAGACCACACGGCGCGCCGAGCCTACAGTCGGCGGGAGTTTCTCAAGATAGCCGGTATTTCCGGCGCGGCCGCAGGTGTGAGCGGCGGCCTGGGCGGTCTGCTGGTCGCGTGTGGTGAAGAAGCGGCTACGACCACGACGACGACGGCGGGGGGAGGAGCTACTACCACTGCCGCTCCAGGCAGCACCACCACGGCGAGTGCCGGCGTCGAGGCGGGCCGCGTCATCAAGATCGGCTGGTCGACGCCGCAGACAGGGGGGCTCGCAGGCTTCGGTGGTCCGAATAGGTACCAACGCGACCGCTGGAACGAGGCGCTGAAGGATGGGCTCGTCTGCGGGGACGGCAAGAACCACGCAATCGAGATCTTGTTCACCGACAACCAATCCGATCCCAACCGCGCCTCTCAGATCACGGCCGATATGATCCTCAACCAGAGCGCCGATATCATCTTTGCCAACTCGTCCCCCGACCTTCTCAACCCGGTGGGGGATCAATGTGAGACGCTGGGCGTGCCGGGGATCCTGGTCGACTGCCCCTGGCAGCCGTGGTACTTCAGGGCGCCTCCTCCCGCTGATGGCTGGAAGTGGAGCTACTTGATGTTCTGGGGCATCGAGGACGTGATCGGCACCTTCACGGCGATGTGGGATCAGCTCCCGACGAACAAGACCCTTGGTGCACTGTGGCCCAATGACCCCGACGGGAACGCCTGGAGGCAGGAGTTCACGAAAGCGCTGGAGCCGGTGGGGTACACGATCGTGGATCCCGGCGCTTTCCCCATAGGCCTTGAGGACTACACCACCATGATATCCGCCTTCAAGAAGGGCGCCGTGGAAATCGTGAGCGGCGTCTTGGTGCCGGCCGACTTCACCAACTTCATGAAACAGGCGGCACAGCAAGGGCTTGCGCTGAAATTCGTCACTGTGGGCAAAGGCCTACTTTTCCCGGCTTCGATGAACGCGATGGGCGATGTCGGCATAGGCGCGACCACCGAAGTGTGGTGGCATCGGAAATACCCGTTCAAGTCTTCGTTGACCGGGGAGACCTGCGACGAGATGGCCGCGGACTACGAGAAGAGAACCGGGGAACAGTGGAGCTCGCCCTTGATGCACTACGTGTTGATGGAAGTAGGGGTCGATGCCCTTAAGCGGACGTCGGATATCGAAAGCAAGGACGCGATCGTCGAGGCGATCAGGACCACCAAGTTGGACACCATCGCCGGCCCGATAGACTTCTCCTCGCCGGTGGCCGAAGGAACCAATCACCCGGTTCCAAACGTGTACAAGACGCCACAGGCGGGCGGGCAGTGGAGAAAAGGCCAGCAGTGGCCGTACGAGCTGGTCATTGTCGAGAACTTGAATGCCCCGATGGTCGAGGTGGAAGGCACGGCAGAGCCGCTGTCCTAGGTCCCTCTCGATTTGATGAGAAGCCTGCCGGAGGCGTCCGAGTCGCCTCCGGCAGGGCCATCCGATAGGGAGGTACACATAAGATGGGAGAACTCCGGAGACTGACCAACTCCACCACGGGCGGCCCCGTCTTCGTGGACGTCAAAGACGGCAAGATCATCCGCATGACGCCGATCGTCTTTGACGACAACGACGGAGAGAGTTGGACCATCCATGCACGGGGACGATCGTTCACGCCTCCCCGGCGCACCACCCTGTCGCCGCACGCGGTGGCTCAGAGGTCCATGGTCTACTCGCCCAAGCGGATCCTGACGCCGCTCAAGAGAGTGGATTTCGATCACAAGGGGAAGCGCAACAGCCAGAACCGCGGCATCTCGGGTTACGAGCCCATCAGCTGGGATGCAGCCGCGGACATCGTGGCCGGCGAGATAGTCCGGGCCAAGCGCGAGGCGGGGCCGGGCAGCATCATGACTATCAGCGGTTCTCACCACCTGTGGGGGAATGTCGGTTACCGCTTCTCCGGCTACCTGCGCTTCTCGAATCTTGCCGGCATGACGATGGTCAACCAGAACGCCGACAGCTGGGAGGGCTGGCTCTGGGGGGGCGCGCACATGTGGGGCTACACCCACCGCCTCGGTATCCCAGAACAGCAAGACCTTCTGGAGGATGCGCTGACGCATACCGACTTGGTCGTCTTCTGGTCATCAGACCCCGAAACCACCGGGGGCATCTATTCGGCCTTTGAGAGCACCTCGCGCCGCTTCTGGCTCAAAGAGCTGGGCGTCAAGATGGTGTTCATCGATCCGTACTTCAACCACACCGCCGGCCTGTTCTCGGACAAGTGGTTCGCACCTCGTTTGGGCACCGATGTGCCTTTCGGCCTGGCGATCGCGTTTGTTTGGCTGACCGAAGACCTCTACGACAAAGACTACATCGCCGATCACACCACTGGCTTCGGCGAGTGGAAGGACTACGTGCTCGGCACGAGCGACGGCCAGCCCAAGACCCCGGAATGGGCCGAGGAGGAGTGCGGCATCCCCGCGCGCGAGATCCGGGCGCTGGCCCGCGAGTGGGGCTCCAAGAAGACCATGCTGGCCGCCGGTGGCCTCGGGGGGTGGGGGGGCGCCTGTCGCTCGGCTACGGGCAACGAGTGGGCCCGGGTCATGATCGCTCTGGCGGCCATGCAGGGCATGGGCAAACCGGGCAGCAACATCTGGAGCACCACCCAGGGCGCTCCCCACGACGAGTCGTTCTTCTTCCCTGGTTACGCCGAGGGAGGCATCTCCGGCGACGTGGCGAAGACGGGCACTTCGTTCCGACTGTATTCGCGGTTGTTCCCGGAGGGAGCCTACTCGGGCGCCACTGCCTGCGTGCACGACACCGCAGAAGGACAGGTGATTCCCCGCCTTCTGATCCCAGAAGTCCTGCGGCACGAGCGTTTCAAGTGGCACGGCAAAGGCGCGTGCGGCGCTTCCATCGAGATGCAATTCCAGGAGTTCGAGTTCCCGGCTCGCGGTTATCCACATATAGAGATGTACTACAAGTATGGGGGCTCGTTCCTCGGCACTATGACCGAAACCAACAGATACGTGGAGGCCTATCAGTGCGGCAAGGTGCCTTTCGTCGTCAACCAGTCCATCTGGTTCGAGGGGGAAGCTCGGTTCGCGGATATCATCCTGCCGGCCTGCACCAACTTCGAGCGTTGGGACATCAGCGAGTTCGCCAACTGCTCCGGCTACATCCCAGACACCTTCACACAGACCAACCATCGGGTGATCACCCTGCAGCACAAGTGCATCGAGCCGTTGGGCGAGTCGAAGTCCGATTACGATATCTTCGCTGAATTGGCCAAGCGGTTGGACATCCATGATGCCTATACCATGGGCAAAAGCGAGTACGACTGGGTGAAGGACTACTTCCACGCGACCGACCTGCCAAAGAACATCACCTGGGAGGAATTCGAGAAGAAGGGCTACTACGTGGTGCCCTTCCCCAAAGATCACGAGTCGACCCCCGCCCTGCGCTGGTTCGCTGAAGATCGGAAGCGCGACACCTCCGACTGGGGTCCGGCGCCCTGTGATCAAGTCAGCTTCAAGGGTCTGCAGACTCAGTCGGGTAAGATCGAGTTCGTGTCCAACAGCCTCAAGCGAGCGGAGAAAAGCGGTGTCATCGATCCGGAGCGGCCGGTCATGGGCCCGCAGTACATCCCCTCCTGGGAAGGCCACCGCACCACGGAGTTGTACGACAAGTACCCGCTGCAGATGGTCTCCCCGCACCCCCGCTTCAGCTTTCACACGATGGGCGACTCCAAGGAGAGCTGGCTGAACGAGGTCAAGGACCACCGGGTGCTCGTCGATGGCCATCGCTACTGGATCATGCGCGTCAATACCGCGGACGCGGATGCGCGCGGGATCAAAGACGGCGACCTCATCCGGGCTTATAACCACCGCGGTTCGGTCATTCTCTGTGCGCAGGTCACCGAGCGGCTGCCATCGGGCACGGTGCATTCTTATGAGTCCTGCGCGGATTACCTGCCTATCGGCACTCCGGGAGACTCCCCCGAACGGGCAGGCTGCATAAACGTCCTCACATCGAAGCGTTTCGTGACCCCTACCTCAAATGCCCAGGCCAATAACTCCTGTCTCATCCAGGTTGAGAAGTGGGAGGGAGGAGCGCCGACGTTGGGGCGGTAGCTCGGGTCTCAGTCCAGGCTCGGCTTCAAACCATCTGACTGATCTCCAGCAGATGTCCGTCCGGATCGCGGAAGAAGCAGCGAATCTCGCCATCCCGTCTCATGGGAGGGGTAAGGAATGGAGCGCCGCGCCCCTTGAGCACTCGGTAGGCTTGCGCACAATCGGGCACCCGTATAGTCAGCTCGCACGACACCAGGTTGGGATCTGGGGGAGGGGCGAATATGACATCTGGTTTGTCCTCGGTCGGTCCACCGCCGCTCACAAGAAGAAGCCATGTGTCCTGGAAGCTGAGGACGCAGGAAGTGCCTCCGTACTCGCGGTAGAGCTTCGCGCCGAGGACTCCCTCATAGAAGTCGCGGGAGCGAGTGACGTCACCGACGACCAGGAGTAGAGTCAACTGTACTCCGTCGGTCGGGAACTCGGCCATTTCGGATCTTGCATCTTCCTTGTTCTCACTCACGAGAGCCTCCCTCCGGGTGGGACCGCATGGAAAAGGTATTCCCCATCGGCCGGAAACCAAGTGCAGTGTCCTCGGGCCGTGGCGGCGAAGGCGCGGAGGCCTCGACGACCGGCCCAAGACCCCGGGGACTAGAACTGGGTCAACCGGGTACCGTTGCTGCGGGACAAGGATCGATCGAAACCGGGGTCGCCGGTAGCCACCGAGGAAGGAACGCCCATGGAAACCAGACGGCTTGGCAGCGCCGGACCCGAAGTCACCATCGTCGGTCTGGGATGCAATAACTTCGGGATGAAACTCGACGAGCGCGAGACCAGAGAAGTGGTGCATGCCGCCCTCGAAGCCGGGATCACGCATTTCGACACCGCGGAGACGTACGGTGGGGGCCGGTCCGAGGTGTTTCTCGGCAAGGCGCTGGGCAATAGGCGGAGCAGTGTTGTCGTCGCCACGAAGTTCGCGCCCCGTGAGAGTGGGGAGCCGTATCAGCCGGGAGCGTTGCGCAGACGCATTCTCGAGGGATGCGAGACCAGCCTCCGGCAGCTTGGAACCGATCACATCGATCTTTACTACCAGCATCGTCCCGACCCGGAGGCTCCCGTCGAAGAGGCGCTGCAGACGCTGAGCGAACTGGTCTCGGCGGGCAAAGTAGTGCACGCAGCCTGCTCCAATTTCAGCGCGAAGCAGATCGAGGAAGCCTCGAGAGTCTCCGCCGGACGCGGTACCGTGAGCTTCGTAGCCTCCCAGGTCCACTGGAGCCTGCTCGCTCGAGAGGTCGAGAAGGAGATCGCGCCGGCGATCGTCCGGCAGGGGATGGGCATCGTACCCTACTTCCCCCTGGCGTCGGGGCTTCTCACGGGCAAGTACCGGTACGGCCAGGAGTACCCCGAGGGCTCGCGTCTTGCCACGATGTCTCGTTTCGCCACCCTCGCGTCGAAGGAGAACTTCGCTTATATCGAGGAACTGACGGCTTTTGCCGCAAGACAGGGGCATTCTCTGCTCGAACTCGCCTTTGGATGGCTGGCCGCCCAGGATGGCGTGGCTTCGATCATCGCCGGAGCGACCACGCCCGAGCAGGTGGCGGTCAACGTCAAAGCCGGCGGCGCTTGGCCGCTTTCTGCCGAGGACCTCAGGAGTATCCCCGTGAGGCAGTAGACCACATGCTCCGGGGCGTCCTCACAGAGGCCCCCGGACTTTGCACCTGAGCCTCGTTTCGACTACCCTGAACGCATGAATGCGGAGGAACAGGCGACCGAGACGGTCGAAAGCGTCGCCCGCGCGACGACGTTCGCGGAAGCAGCCACTCGCCTTGTCGCCTGGGCCCAGGAGGTAACCGGTTGTGAAGCGGCGATGCTGCGGCTGCTCGGGCCGGACACGGGACAGAGGTGGATCCCGGCTATGATCCACCGCGGCCTGAGTCCTCGCTTCTTGCAGGACGAGGCGCTCGTCGGCTCGGACGAGTGCATGTGCGGCCGGGTCTGCCTAGGGGCGGGCGATCCTCGGCTTCCCTTCTTCACCGAAGGGGGAAGCTTCGCCTGGGGACAGGTGCAGTCGATAAGGCAGGAGTTCCCACCGGAAGTCCTGGGCGATGTGCGGGGACGCTGCATCCTGGAGGGTTATGACTCCATTGCCATCATTCCCCTTAGGGGTGAGGATGGGCGGCCGGCCGGTTCTCTGCACCTCGCCGACCATGCTGCCGACAAGTTCCCGGATCTGATCAGTGTTCTTGAGGACACCTGTCGGGCGTGTGGGCCTCTCATCGTCCGGCACGAAGAGCGGGAGATCGAGCTTGTCGCCGCACTGGAGGCTGCTCTACTTCCGCAGGGGATAGTTTCTATCCCCGGATTCGAATTCGCGGCCGCCTTCTCCTCGGCGTCCCGCGTAGCTAATGTGGGCGGTGACTTCTTTGACGTACGGGAGGTGGGATCCGGAGATGCCCTCGTGCTGGTCGGAGACTACTCGGGGAAGGGGATGGAGGCGGCCGCCATGGCCTCTCGCATCCGCGAGACAGTGTCCGGACTTGTCCAGGCCTGTCCTGAGCCCGGTGCGCTTCTCAGAGAGGCGAACCGAGTGGTCGGGGGCATTCTTCCGGCGGGTCGCTACGTGACCCTTGCGGTTTGTCGTCTGGCCAGAGACGGTCGGCTAAGGGCTGCTTCCGCGGGACATCCCCGGCCTCTGTGGCTGTCGCCCCAGGGCGACACGGAGGAGATGTACCTGCCGTGTAACGTGCCCGTGGGGGTAAGAGAAGAAGACAGCTTCGCCGCCGCGACGACCGTCATGCCTTCCGAGACCGTCCTCCTTCTCTATACCGATGGGATCAGCGACGCCCGCCGGGAAGGGCTGTTCTTCGGGGTAGAGGGTATCGGCGAGGTTTGGCGCCAATACAAAGACTGTCGCCTTAGTGAGTTCGTCGAGTCGCTTCGCCGAGCTAGTGAGAGCTTCCACACCGAAGAGCTCTCTCCCGACGATCGTTTGGCGGTGGCGATCCGGCTGCTGGACTAGAGAGACTCGCAGCGGACTGGTGACGGTCCTCGCGGATCATCCGAAGTGTGTGGCTGCCATGAGCGAGCAGTGATTGACAAGGACGAGCACTCGTTATACGTTGTCAAGTGCGCGAGATCGGTGGAGATTCAGGGAGCAGGCTGGATCCGCAGGAGTCCGGGCTGCGGCGTCTCGATAAGGGCAAACCCGTCGCAAGGCGGGGACGCAAAACCATCGGCCCAACGTTTGATACCGCTTGGGCGGCCGGGTTGCCGGGAACGGCTGCAGGTCGCCTTCCCCCTTCCAGCCCCGTATCGACAGTCGCATGGCCGACAGGGGGCACGATGGACACTCAGAAGGTCATCCAGGGCCACTTCAAGTACTCCCATTTTGAAGTCAGCTGGATACACGAAGACCTCCCGTCCGGAGATTCCGCGGACACCATCACGAGGACATACGGTAACGGTCTGGACTATTCGGAGACCGTCAAACTAGATGATCCCGCTACGGCTGCCGAGCGGTTCTTGCATTGGACGATGTCCCTGTCGTGTCTGACCGACAAACAGGCGTTGGACTATTTCACCTCGCTCATGAGGGCGCGGGACCTGGAACTGGCGGCACTCTGGAACGAGGTGGTCATTGCTGCGCAGGAGGCCCAGTCCACGAGTCGCGCATATCTGGATACGAAGTACGATCCCCAGCGTCGGCTCTCTGAGCGCACCGAGGCCAACAAAGCCTATGTAGAAGCCCGAAAACGATTGGTAGCATCCCTGGTCGAGTTGAAGGTGGTCAAGCGTCCCGAATAACGGGTCGCGGCAGGGTAGACCGTCTATCCTGGCGGACGTTGAGCGCGGTCCACCCTGCAGCGAGTCCACCCTGACTGACTTGGCCGCGTACTGGGTAAGACTACGCGGTCTACAGCCGACGAAAAGGGGTGTGAGCATGACCGACCAGCGAGCCGTCGCCACCGGTATCCTTCCGTGCGCGGCGGTCATTCTGACCGTGGCCGCCGGAGAACAACGCGACGCTATGACGGCCACAGCGATCTTCGTATCAGAAGACCCACCCTTGCTCAGCGTAAGCGTGGCTGAGCACCTTCTGACGCACGATCTGATCGAGCGGTCCGGTGAGTTTGTCGTCAATGTGGCTACCCCGGAGCAGGTCGAGATGGTCCGGAAGTTGGGCTCTACGCATGGTCACGACATCGACAAGTTCGAGCGGTTCAAGGTCGCGGCGGAACCAAGCGAAAAACTGGGTAGCCCCCGTATTGCCGGGTCCTATGCCAGCCTGGAGTGCAAGGTGGTGGCGTCGCACAAAGCGGCCACGTACTCGGTCTATACGGCCGAGGTCGTGGCGCACGTGGCTGGCAAGGGGCGAAGTCCGTTGGTCTGGCACCAAGGACGCTACTTCTCGCTCGGCACGCCGCTTGACTAGAGGAGGGAGACAGCGCGGAGAGAGCCGGCGACGAGGAGAAGTGGCGGCGAAGGTGCAGCCTGCAGGTCATCGCTCAGATGACCGGTTCCTCGATCTCAAGATGTCCGCGGATCTCCCGCGCCGTGAAAGCCTGGGCATAGACGGGCGACCCGGGCTGGAACCGCCGCCCTTCACCTAGGTTCCCAACGTCCACAGCCTCAAAGCCTATCTCATCGATGAGCGCGGCAACCGTCCGCTTCGCCTCTTCGGCGTCTCCTGCGATAGGAATACCGACGCGGTCCGGCGCTCCCGCCGGCCGCCCCCGGTCGCGAAGCACGTGCCAGTAATTGGTGTTGAAGGCCTTCACCACTCGTGAGTCCGGAAGATGGGCCTGCAGCAACTCGCTTGAGGTGGTGCGGTCCGCGTCCAGTTCCTCGAAGTGGCCATCACGCTCGGGATAATAGTTGTTGGTGTCGATCACTATCTTCCCGGCCAGCTGTCTGACTGGCACGTCGCGGTAGTGACGCAAGGGTATGGACACGACGTAAAGCTCTCCAAACTCGGCCGCCTCAACCGGAGTGGCGGCATGCGCTTTGTCGCCCAGTTCGCCGGTCAGGTCCTTGAGGGTTTGCGGGCCCCGCGAATTGCTGACGGCGATTTCGTGCCCACAACCTGAGAATAGAGCTGCGAGGGTGCCGCCGATGCGGCCGGCTCCGATGATCCCGATCTTCATCACACCTTCCTCTCAGATCGGTTGTCTTCGGCTGGCATGTACCCCGGGGGGCGAGCCTGTATGCGGTTTTCGGGTCACGGGTTTTCCGCATGGGCGCGTGAACGCCGCTTCTCGTTTGTCCGTGCGCGCCGGTTCGCGGTAGTATGCGGGCACGCCGGTCTTCGGCGTCAGGGGACTGCTCTGTGGTCTACGTCGTTCGCTGTCCTAGGTTCCGGCGACCGGCGCCACAGCGGGCGAAGGAGACGATATCGTCAGGAACGGGCGGTCATAGAAGCCACCATGCGCGACACGGCGATCGCGATAGCTGAGGAAGTCCGACACGGGCACCGGCAAGCGCTGGCCCGAGCGATCACGCTTGTCGAGTCTACGCGGGCCGATCACCGCGCGACTGCGGTGGAGATCCTCGAGCTCCTGATGGACCGGACGGGGGACTCGACCCGCTTGGGGATCTCCGGCGCACCCGGGGTCGGGAAGTCCACGTTCATCGACGCACTGGGCAGCTACATGATCGACAACGGTCACCGGGTCGGCGTTCTTGCCGTCGATCCCTCTTCGGCTATCTCGGGCGGTTCCATCCTGGGGGACAAGACCCGCATGGAGGTGCTGGCCCGGCGGCAAGAGGCCTTCATACGGCCTTCACCGGCGGGACGGACGTTGGGCGGCGTAGCCCGGCGTACGCGCGAAGCCATGCTGCTGTGCGAAGCGGCTGGATTCGACGTCATCATCGTGGAGACGGTGGGAGTGGGGCAATCCGAGACGATGGTCGCCGACATGACCGACGTGTTTCTTCTCCTGCTACAGCCGGGGAGTGGTGACGAGCTTCAGGGGATCAAACGCGGTATCGTCGAGCTTGCCGACATAGTCGTGGTGAACAAGGCCGATGGCGAACTCGAGGCCGCGGCCCGACGGACCGTGGCCGACTATGGTCGCGCTCTGAGCCTGCTGCGTCCGCGCACCAAAGCGTGGACGGTGCCGGTCGAGACCTGCTCGGCCGTTACCGGGAGAGGGATCCCGGAGGTCTGGGCGCATGTGGAGCGCTACCAGACTGCACTGGGAACAGGCGGTGAACTGGCAAGACGGCGGGCGGAACAGGCGCGCTCCTGGCTGTGGAACGAGACCGCCCAGGAATTGGAGAGCGCGCTTAGGAGCGATCCCAGGGTGCGGGGGGAGTTGTCGGCACTTGAGAGGGCGGTAGCTGAGGGCGACCTGCCTCCGACGAGTGCTGCGCAAAGGTTGATAGACATCTTCTTAGACAGAGGGAGGAACGCGTGAACTCTATGATCGGCCGATTGAACCACGTGGCGATCGCCGTGCCGGATCTGGACGCGGCTGCCGCCACCTACAGAGACGTTCTGGGGGCGGCCGTGTCGGAGCCGAAGGAACTTCCCGAGTTCGGGGTCGTCGTGAGGTTTGTCGAGTTGCCCAACACCCATATCGAGCTCATGCAGCCCTTGGGTGACGACTCTCCCATCGCCTCGTTCCTGGAACGCAACAAGTCAGGGGGCATGCACCACGTCTGCCTTGAGGTCGACGACGTGGCGGCCACCCGGGACAGACTCAAGGCGGCCGGAGCTCGGCCTCTCGGCGAGCCCCGACCAGGTGCGCACGGGAAGCAGGTGGTCTTCCTACACCCGGGCGACTTCAGCGGGACCCTGATCGAACTCGAACAGGCCTAGGAATGAGGCTCCCGTCGGTCGGTCCGCCACGGCTTCTATCGGTTCCCACCGACACCACGGTTTGATACTCTTGTTGACCTGAGCTGCTCGATCAAGCGGCTTGGAAGCGTGACCGAGGCTGTGAGGAACAGAGTCCTCACACAGGGGAGGAGATCTTCAGGTAGGCCACGCCTCTCTTCGCCGGTGAGACCGCTCGAGCGCGATGAAGGTCCGGCTGACAGTCGCTCCGACCAAAGAATGCGCCGGACTCGTATCAGCCGGCACACCCGTTTGAGGAGAGCTCCGAGGGGGAGGAGGGGCGGCATGGAGGAATCGTCCAAGAAGGGCCTCGACGACTGGGTGGCTCTGGTGCGGGATGAGACCAAGGGTCGATCGCCCGGCGACTTGGCCTGGGAGACCCCCGAGAAGATCGTGTTGGACCCGCTCTTCACAGCGGCCGACCTGGACGGGCTGCCTTACGACGAGGCACTCCCGGGCATTCCCCCGTACGTGCGCGGGCCACGCGCCACCATGTATGCGTGGCGCCCGTGGACCATAAGACAGTATGCCGGTTTCTCCAGCGCTGAGGAGTCCAACGCCTTCTACCGGAGGAACCTGGCTGCCGGCCAGATGGGGCTTTCGGTCGCCTTCGATCTCCCCACTCACCGCGGCTACGACTCCGATCACCCCCGCGTAGTCGGCGACGTCGGCAAGGCAGGGGTAGCCATCGACAGCGTCGAGGATATGAAGATCCTCTTCGATCAGATCCCGCTCGAAAAGATGTCTGTCTCGATGACCATGAACGGAGCGGTGCTGCCGGTCATGGCCATGTACGTGGTGGCGGCTGAGGAACAGGGCGCGGACCTGCGGGCGCTTTCGGGTACGCTCCAGAACGACATCCTCAAGGAGTTCATGGTCCGGAACACCTACATCTACCCCCCAGAACCTTCGTTGCGCATCGTAGCCGATATCATAAGCTTCTCCGCCCAGCATATGCCCCGCTTCAACCCCATCTCTATCTCCGGATATCACATGCTGGAGGCCGGGGCCACAAGCGTCCAAGAGCTGGCCTACACGCTCGCGGATGGCATTGAGTACGTCCGTGCAGCTATCTCCGTCGGGCTCGACGTGGACGAGTTTGCGCCTCGGCTCTCGTTCTTCTTCGGCATAGGCATGAACTTCTTCATGGAGATCGCGAAGCTTCGGGCCGCCCGTCTGCTCTGGGCTGAGTTGATGCAGGAATACTTCCAACCCAAGAAGCGCGAGTCCCTCATGCTCCGCACTCACTGCCAGACCTCGGGAGTCAGTCTCACCAGCCAGGACCCGTACAACAACATCGTGCGGACGACCATCGAAGCGCTGGCGGCGGTACTGGGCGGGACCCAGTCGCTGCACACCAACTCCTTTGACGAAGCCCTGGCTCTCCCCACCGACTTCTCGGCCAGGATCGCGCGCAACACTCAGTTGATCTTCCAGGAGGAGACGGGCATCACCCGGGTGGTGGACCCCCTGGGCGGCTCTTTCTACGTCGAGAGCCTCACCTACGACCTGGCCAAAGAGGCTCGCGTCCTCATGGACGAGGTGGAGCAACTGGGCGGCATGACGAAGGCCGTCGCTTCCGGATTGCCCAAGCTCCGCATCGAGGAGGCGGCCGCGCGGCGCCAGGCTCGCGTCGACCGCGGCGAGGATATAGTGGTGGGAGTGAACAAGTATCCGCCCTCCGAGGAGACGCCGGTGACCCTTCTCGACATCGACAACACGGCGGTGCTCGAGGCTCAGATCCGGCGTCTGCAGCAGGTAAGATCACAGCGCGACGCCGGGGTGTGCGACGCCGCCCTCAAAGCGTTGGCGGGCGCAGCGGCGAGTGGGGAGGGTAACCTGCTGGCCCTTTCCATCGAGGCTGCCCGCGCCCGGGCCACCGTGGGGGAGATCTCGTTGGCCTTGGAGGAGGTCTTCACCCGCCACCGCGCGGCGTTCAAGTCGATCACCGGTGTGTACGGGGCCGCTTACGAAGGGGACGAGGCGTTCATGCAGATCCAGGAAGAGGTGGAGGCTTTCGCCAAGAGGGAGGGCCGACGCCCCCGCATTCTGGTCGTCAAATTGGGTCAGGACGGACACGATCGCGGGGCCCATGTCATCGCGAGCGCCTTTGCCGACATCGGCTTCGATGTGGATATCGGCCCGCTGTTCCAGACCCCGGAGGAAGCCGCGCAGCAGGCCTTAGAGAACGACGTCCACGTGGTGGGCGTCTCATCGCTTGCTGCCGGGCATCGCGCGCTGGTGCCGAAGATGGTGGAGGCGCTGCGGGCCGGCGGGGGTGAGGGTATCGTGGTCGTTTGCGGTGGGATCATCCCGGCGCACGATCATGAGTCGCTGCGAGGTGCGGGAGTGTCGGCCTTCTTCGGCCCAGGTACCAACATCCCGGCCGCGGCGAAGGAAATACTGGGGCTCATCACAAAACAGCGAACGGGCGGGTAGGGTGTCATGGGGACGAACGGTGACGAGAGGATAGAACGGCTGCGCATGATGAAGGTGGAGGCGCTCCACGGCGGCGGGCTGGAGCGCATGGAGGCCCGACGCAAGACGGGCAGGAAAACGGCGCGCGAGAGGGTGATCGAGCTGCTCGACCCTGGAACGTTCGTCGAGCTCGACATGTTCGTGACGCACCTATGTCGAGACTTCGGTATGGACAAGAAGCAGGTCCTTGGGGACGGTGTCATTACGGGCTACGGCAAGGTCGCCGGACGGGACGTCTATGTCTTCTCTCAGGACTTCACAGTCTTTGGCGGGTCCCTGGGGGAGATGTTCGCGCAGAAGATCGTCAAGGTCATGGATCTGGCCATGAAGAACGGAGCACCCGTCGTGGGGCTTAACGACTCGGGCGGAGCCCGCATCCAAGAAGGGGTGGTGTCCCTCGGCGGCTATGCCGAGATCTTCTTCCGTAACGTCATGGCCTCCGGCGTTGTACCGCAGATATCGGCCATCATGGGGCCTTGCGCCGGCGGAGCGGTCTACTCCCCGGCGATGACCGACTTCACCATCATGGTGAAGGGCACGAGCCACATGTTCATCACGGGCCCCGAAGTCATCAAGACCGTGACGGGGGAGGAAGTCACATTCGAGGAGCTCGGCGGAGCGATGACGCACAATACGCGCAGCGGGGTCGCGCACTTGGCCGCGGACGACGAAGCTCAGTGCCTTGAGATGATCCGCACGCTGCTCTCTTATGTGCCCCAGAACAACCTCGAGGAGGCCCCAAGGACGGAGTGCGATGATCCCTCGGACCGCACGGACGAGGAACTCGACTTTATCGTGCCGCCCGACCCGAACAAGCCTTACCACATGCGCGACGTGGTCGAACGCATCGTGGACCACGGCGAGTTCTTCGAGATCATGCCCCACTGGGGACAGAACCTCATGATCGGGTTCGCACGCCTGGGCGGGAGGTCCATCGGCATCGTAGGCAACCAGCCCGATCACCGGGCGGGTACGCTCGACATCGAGGCATCGGTCAAGGGAGCCCGGTTCGTGCGCTTCTGCGATGCCTTCAACATCCCGCTTGTGACCTTCGTGGACGTGCCCGGCTTCATGCCGGGGACGGCGCAGGAGCATGGCGGGATCATCCGCAACGGCGCCAAGCTCCTCTACGCGTTCTGCGAAGCGACGGTGCCCAAGCTCACCGTCATAACCCGCAAGGCCTACGGTGGGGCCTACGACGTCATGTGCTCCAAACACATCCGGGCGGACTTCAACTTTGCCTGGCCGTCGGCGGAGATCGCGGTCATGGGGCCGGAGGGTGCGGTCAACATCATCTTTCGCAAGGAGATAGACGACGCCGAGGATCCCGCCGCGCGAAGGCGGGAGCTCGTCGCGGAATACCGGGAGAAGTTCGCCTCTCCGTACATCGCGGCGCAGCGGGGCTACATCGACGACATCATCGAGCCGATGGAGACCCGCCCGCGGCTTGTCTCCGCCCTCGAAGCCTGCGCGTCCAAGCGCGAGGGCCGGCCTCCCAAGAAGCACGGCAACATCCCCCTGTGATCAGAAGGGCGAGAGGACATGCCTAAGTCTAAGAACCCGGTCCACATCACCGACCTCGTGCTGCGCGACGCGCACCAGTCACTATTGGCCACCCGGATGCGTACGGAGGACATGCTGCCCATCGCGGACAAACTCAACCGCGCGGGTTACTGGTCGCTGGAGATGTGGGGCGGCGCCACCTTCGATTCCATGATGCGGTTCCTGCACGAGGACCCCTGGGAGAGAGTGCGCGCCCTCAAGGGGGCCATGCCTGACACCAGGCTGCAGATGCTTCTGCGCGGCCAGAACGTCGTGGGGTACCGCAACTACGCCGACGACGTGGTGCGCGAGTTCGTCCGTCTCTCGGCTCGGGCCGGCATCGACGTGTTCCGGGTGTTCGATGCGCTCAACGACCCCCGCAACATGGAGGCGGCCATCGAGGCGGTCAAGGAGAACGGGAAGTGGGTCGAGGCAACCATCAGCTACACCAAGAGCCCCGTGCACAACGTGCCTTCGTTCCTGGCCTACGCGGGCGAACTCGCGGAGATGGGCGCCCAGAGCTTCTGCATCAAGGACATGGCGGGCCTCCTCGATCCCAAGGATGCCTATGAGCTCGTGAGCGCGCTCAAAGCCGAGTTTCCGCATATCCTCATGCACATGCACTGCCACTACACCTCCGGCATGGCCTCGATGGCCTACCTCAAAGCGGTGGAGGCAGGTGCGGACATACTGGACTGCGCCATTTCCTCCATGTCGATGGGCACCTCTCACCCTCCGACCGAGTCCATGGTCGCGGCCCTCGCGGGCACGGATCGCGACACGGGCATGGATATCGGCCTGCTTGAGGACATATCGGAGTACTTCCGCGATGTGCGCAAGAAGTACAGGCCTTACGAGAGCGCGTTTACCGCCGTGGACCCGGCGGTGCTGTTGTGGCAGATCCCCGGCGGCATGATCTCCAACCTCTCGTCCCAACTCAAGGAGCAGGGAGCCCTTGAGCGTATGAACGAGGTCATGGCCGAGGTGCCCCGCGTGCGCGAGGAGCTAGGTTTCCCGCCGCTGGTCACGCCCACCTCGCAGATCGTGGGCACGCAGGCGACTCTGAACGTTCTCATGGGCCGCTACCAGATGATCACAAAGGAGACCAAGGCCTACGTCCAGGGACTCTACGGCAAGCCCCCGGGGCCCATCGATCCCGAGGTCCAGAAGCTGTGTATCGGTGATGAGATCCCCATCACCACCCGGCCCGCAGACTCGCTCGAGCCCGAGCTACCGAAGAGAAGAGCCGAATTGGATGAGCTGGGCATCAAGTTCACCGAGGAGGATCTCGTCTCCTACGCCCTCTTCCCCCAGGTGGCGCTGGAGTTCTTTGCACGCCGCGACCGCGAAGAGCGGCCTCAGCAGGAGGTCGCCGCCTTGGCTGCCGCGATCGCAGACCTGCTGGGCGTACAGGAGGAGGCGGCGCTGGCGGCATCGGCCATGGCCAGAGGGGGCCATGCGCCTGCAGTCCCGTCGGCCTGGACCGCCGCGGCGCGGAAGGACCTGACAACCAGTCGCGCCGGCTCCTGGAGGTACTGACGTGAGGTTCAAGGTCCGGATCGACGACGCGGAACTTCAGATCGTCGCGGGCGCAGACGGCAGAATAACCGTCGGCGTGGATGGATTCGAGGCCAACGTGAGCAGGCCGGGGGAGGACCGCCGGCTGGTCCAAGTCGGCGACAAGAGCTACGAGGTCCGTGTCATCGATAACAATGCGGAGACGGGCACGTACCTCTTGGAGGTCGGAGGCGAGCGGGTCCCCGTCACCGTGACGGATGTCTCCAGGGGCGGCGTCACGCCTGCGAGGGCCGCGGGCACGACGAGACCTACCGTCACCGGGGGGCGTGCCGCGGCGGGAGCGCAGGCACGAGCCCAGGCAGGAGCCCAGGCGCCGGCCCGGCCCTCACCTGCGATGGGCGAGGGCATCCGGGCCCCGATGCCGGGCAGGATCGTCGACGTCCTCGTGGAGGTGGGCGATCCGGTCGAGGCGGGCGACGTGCTGCTCATACTCGAGGCAATGAAGATGGAGAACGAACTGCGGGCGCCCAAGAAAGGCACGGTCGTGTCGGTGCTGGTCAAGAAGGGCGACCCGGCTGAGAGCGGTCAGCTGCTCGTCGCCCTCGAGTGACGGCTGTAATAAGCCCCAAGCCTATCGTTCGATCGCCCGGATCGCGGTGGCGCGTTGTTGAAGGAGCCCGGCCTCTTCCGTCCGGTCCGTTTCCCTGTAGAGCGCCGCCATGTTGTCCAGACTCAGCGCCACATCGGGATGATCGGGGCCGAGGGCCTTCTCCCGGATAGCCAGGGCGCGATCATAGAGCGGCTCGGCCTCTTCGTACCGGCCTGTGGCGCGGTACAGTTCCGCGAGGCCGTTAAGACTCAGCGCCACATCGGGATGATCGGGGCCGAGGGCCTTTTCCGCGATGGCGAGGGCCCGCTCGCGTAGCAACTCGGCTTCCGCGTACCGGCCCTGAGCCCGGTACAGCTCCGCGAGATGGTCGAGGCTCAGCGCTACGTCGGGATGGTCCGGGCCCAAGCTCCTCTCGGCGATGGCCAGGGCGCGCTTGTGAAGCGGTTCGGCCTCTGCGTACTGGCCTTGAGCGCGGTACAGCTCCGCCAGATTGTCAAGGCTGGTGGCCACATGGGGATGGTCTGAGCCGAGGGCCAACTCACGGATGGCCAGGGCGCGTTTGTGGAGCGGTTCGGCTTCCGTGTTCCGGCCCTGGGAGTAGTACAGCACCGCGAGATTGCCCAGGCTGGTAGCCACGTCCGGGTGATCAGGGCCGAGGGCCTTCTCCCAGATGGCCAGCGAGCGCTCATAGAGGGGTTCGGCAGCCGCGTACCTGCCCTGGACCGAGCACAACACCGCAAGGCCGTTCAGGTTGAACGCCACCTGCGGATGCTCCGGGCCGAGGGTCTTCTCGCCGACCGCCAAGGCGCGCTCGTACAGCGGCTCGGCCTGCACGTACAGGCCTTGCGCGTAGTACAGCTCAGCAAGGTTGCCCAGGCTGGCGACCACATCGGGATGGTCGGCACCCAGAGCTTCTTCCCGGATGGCCAGGGCACGCTCGTACAGCGGTCCGGCTTCCGCGTACCGGCCTTGGGCGCGGTACACCTCCGCAAGGTTGCCCAGGCTGGTGGCCACATCGGGATGGTGGGGACCGAGGGCCTTCTCCCGAATGGCCAGGGCGCGCTTGAGTAACGATTCGGCCGCAGCATACTTTCCCAAGGCGTCTTGCAGGGCCGCCAAATCGTCGAGGCTCAGAGCCACAAGGAGATGATCGGAGCCTAGAGCCTTCTCCCGAATGGCCAGGGCGCGTTGGTAGAGCGGTTCCGCTTGTTGGTACCGGCCCTGGGCGCGGTACGCTTCCGCGAGGTCGTCGAGGCTCAGCGCCACATGGGGATGATCGGAGCCGAGGGCCGTCTCCCGAATGGCCAAGGCGCGCTCGTACAGGGGCTCGGCTTCCATGTACCGCCCTTGGGCCCGGTACACGTCCGCGAGGTTGTCCAGGCTCAGCGCTAGGTCGGGGTGATCCGCAGCCAGGGCATTTTCCCTTATGGCCAGGGCGCGTTCATACAGGGGCTCGGCCGCTGCGTACCGGCCTTGGGTGTCATACAACACCGCGAGGTCGCCTAGGCTTGCGGCTACCTCCGGATGATCGGGACCTGTTTCCTGCTCGGCGACTTCCAGCGCCCTGTTTGCAGCCGCGAGAGCGCGGTCGTAGTCTCCTTGTCCGTAGAGTGAAGAGACCTCGAATCTGAGCGTCCTCAACTCGTCGCTCTGCACACGTTCATTCATGAGTGGGACTGTATAGGCTGGCCCACGACTCGTCAACCTGGACACGGCCGTCAGGCCAAGCGCGGCAGCCGTCAGGTCAAGTGCCGCAGCTGGCAGGTCGGGTGCCTCAGCCGGCAGCCGCCCTTTGGTAGTCC
Source organism: bacterium (assembly GCA_043801935.1). Taxonomy (GTDB): domain Bacteria; phylum Actinomycetota; class Thermoleophilia; order RBG-16-64-13; family RBG-16-64-13; genus JAZDLO01. Next base: position 24,635 of record JAZDLO010000152.1, on the reverse strand, counting down.
CTGTTTAGGAAAGCGGCTTCGACAGGAATAACCACCCCAGCGGGCATCCGGGGTTAAGGAAAGGGGAAAGACCATGCCCACCTACGTCATGCTCACCACTCTCACCGACGAGGGCAGGAAGACCCTCATGCACAACCCGGGAAGGATCAAGGAGGTAAACAAGGAGATCGAGGCGATGGGGATCACCCTCAAGGCCCAGTATGCGCTCTTGGGCCAGTTCGATTTCCTCAACGTCCTTGAAGCGGCGAGCAACGAGGCAATCACCAAGATGGCGGTCCAGATGGGTTCGCGCGGGACCGTCTCGACCCTCACGCTCCCGGCCATACCCACAGATGAGTTCATCGCCGGCCTCGAGGAATAAAGGCCCCCGTTCAAGGCACGAAACAGCAGGCAGAGCGCCACGGACGGATTTGAAGGGGGGGGCGGCCTTGGGCCGCCGCCCCCTTCTCGCCGTGGTCAAGAAAGGCGCTCACAGGCGACATTACACTGCGTAATGCAGGGGAAGCTGTACAGATGACGAATCGCTGATTACGGTCAGCTATGCTTTGTGTCAACTAGTTCGTGCAGCAACAGCCGTCGACGGAGGTCGTTGTCGAGTCAGGGAGAAGCGGATCCATGGCCGAGCATATCCAGTCTGCCAAGCCGTTCAACATCAGGTTGCCTGCGTGGGCGATCGAGTATATCGACAGGAGGTCCGAAGAGCGCGGCACCACCAAGACCCAGGTGGTCGTAGAGGCCCTCTCGCGTCTGCGCGCCAACGACGTGCAGAGTCTGATGCGTCTGGGGTATCAAGAGATGCGCGGCGACAACCGGCGCATGGCTGAGGAGGGAATGGCCGCCTCGACCGAGAGCCTAACGCGATGATGGCTGAGGAGAAAGTGCGGCGAGGATGTATCTATCTGGTCGCTCTCGGCCCCGACGGCGGCCCCGAGCATGCTGGGCGAAGCAGGAAACGCCCGGTGCTGGTCGTCCAGAACGATCTGGGCAATCTGTCCGCCGACACGACCATCGTTGTTGCTCTCAGCTCGAGGGTGCCGTCCAGACTCTATCCCTTTCACGTGATGCTCCCGGCGGAGATCCTCGGCAGTCCCGGGATCATCATGTGCGAGCAGATCTGGACCGTCAGCCTGGAGCGGATCGCCCCCCAAGCCTTGGCCGAGTGTCCCCGGGAGCTGATGGACCAGGTGGACGCGGCCCTTCGCCTCTCTCTGGGGCTATCCGCGGAGACCGGAGGGCGGTAGCTCTTGGGGTCGGCGACCTGCCGGGTGCGCCGAGGGACGCCGCTCGGCGTTGTCAAGTCCTGCTGGGGGGCGCTTCCACTTCGATGAATATGCGGTTCACCTCGGGGAAAGGCTCGCTGATGCTCTCCTCGATGCGGTGCACCGCTGCATGGATCTCCTCGGCCGGCAGTCCGGGCATGAACTGCACCTCGATATTGAGGAGCACGTCCTCGGGCCCCAGGTGCAGCGTCAGCACAGCGCCGAGACCGGTCACCACCGGGTCGGCCAGGGCTATCTTCCGGACGGCAGCCACCAGTTCAGGGTCGGCCGCCTCGCCGACGAGTAGGCTCTTGCTCTCGTAAGCGAGCCAACCAGCGGTGCAGACAAGGATGATACCGATCGCTACCGAGGCTAGGCCGTCGATGATCGGCTCCTCCAGCTGATGGCTGACGAAGATGCCGATGAAGGCGACCACGAGCCCGAGCAACGCCGCCGTGTCTTCAAAGAGGACGGTGAACAAGCTCGGATCCTTGCCGTGACGGATGGCCTCGAACCAGCGCCGCGAGCCCTTTGACTTGCGGAACGCCTTCCAGGCTACGCTGAACGAGAACGATTCGAAGATCACCGCCAGGGTCAGCACGATGTAGTTGATGGTGGGACTCTCAAGCGGCGAAGGGTGCTGTATGTGGACGATCCCCTCGTAGATGGACATGCCGCCGCCGATGCCGAAGATGCTCACCGCGACGATCAGGCTCCAGAAGTAGACCTCCATGCCATGGCCGAACGGGTGATTGGTGTCGGCCGCTCGGGCGCCCCTGCGCAAGCCGTGAAAGAGAAGCCCGCCATTGCCGGTATCGACCAGCGAATGGATGCCCTCGGAGATCATCGCCGAACTGCCGGTCATGGTCCCGGCCACGAATTTGATTGCCGCGATGGCCGCGTTCCCAATGATCGCTGCGATGATGGCTTGCTTCGACTCGGCAGCCATGCGCGTGACGGAGAGCTCAGGGCTCTCAAGTGACCCGGTCGCTTATGCGATCAGGCGCCCAGTTTCTCCCCGAAGACCCTTCCGTAGTCCTGGCAGGCACGCATGCCTTCCGCCGTCTCCACGACGTCCTCCTCCAGATTGAATGAGCCAAGCCCAAAAGGCTGCATCTTGTACACGTGCTGCATGGTATCGAAGATCAAGGCCGGAGCATCACCGCTATGGGTGTATGAGCCAAAGGCTCCGGCCAGTTTTCCCGCCAGGTTGGTCTTCCGGGGTAAGAAGAGGAAGTTCTTCATAGGTCCAGCCATATCTCGGTGGTAGGTGGGTGAACCGAAAATGTAGCCGTCATAACCGTCCAGATCATCGGCGGTCTTGATCTCCGAGATCCTCTTAGTGTCCGCTTGCTGCCCGCTGAAGCGCACCCCTTCGCCGATGTACACGGCCATCTTTTCGGTCTTTCCAGTCAAGGAGAAGTAGGCGACCAGGACCTTTTTCATTTCTTTCCTCCCATGGGGACTATGACCATGTTCGACTCGTATGCTATTCCCCTCAATCGCCTGTCACTGAACACCGATCAGCATGGTTGTCGCGCCACGGCTGAGGAACGAGAGCCTGCCCGCAGGGATGACGGAGAAGGCTAAGAGCCACAGTCCCATGTCTGTGGGTGGAGGTCCTTGGCGCTGGAGAAGCGGTAGACCGCGCCGCCGTCACCGCTGTTGGAGCGGTCGCCGGCTTCTCCCCCGACCCGCAGAATCGCCGAATCCGGCGCCACCTCGATGGTGAGTTCGCGCTCGGGATGCCGCGCGCGGAATAGATTCGCCAGCAACAGCGCCTTTTCCGCGCCATCCCCGCGCCCGTAGTTCCACACCTCGTCCGGCTGGGCCAGCCGCCCGGACTCGTCGTAGATCGATTCATCGACAAGCGCCTCGACGGCCGCCGCCACCGCGGCGTCGTCCAGTCCGGCGCAGGCTGCGATCGACACCGGAGAGCGCTCGAGCGCGGCCTTCAGAAACGGCCTCGCGTCGGTACTATTCAGGTCGCGGTAGGCGTAGAAGGCCAGGTCCGCCATCTCGTTCGTTTCTCGGAGAGCTTCGAGGCGCGCGACGACGTCCGCGCGCTCCATACTCGCATCGAGGCCCAACGGTGACTGGTCCCGCTTGAAGGTCTTCGTCCCCGCATCGGGCAGGCGCGGTTCGATCCAGCAGAAGCGGCGTAACTCCTCGATGGCGTCTTGCGTCTTGACGCAGGAGGACGCGACCTGCTCCACGAGGAGCGCGAACCCTCCAGGGGTGCGGATATCGACCCGGCGTTCGCGCACAAGCTCCTCCAGGTCGTCCAGGACGATCCGGTCGGCCAGGGGTCGCGATTCGAAATCCTCGCCCGCGACCTCCATCATGAGCCGCTCGCGGGTGTCGTCGTTGAATCGGTAGGGGCAGTCGTATTCGTAGGCCAGGAGCTTCTCCACGGCTATGTAGCGGTCGACGCCGAAATTCCTCCAGCGCACCTGGAAACAATGCTGGAGATCCGCGGTATGGCGCACGAAATTGCCCAGGATCTCCGGGGTGAGCGGAGTCTGCAGAAAGCGGCCGAGCTTTGTGGCGAAGCGCCCATACGCACCCGGATCGATGGTCGCCTCGGGAAAGAGGATGTGGATATATCCGCTCTCATGGGCCACTACCGTCACTCGTTCGTTCTCGAGGGCCCGGCGGGCCTGTGCGGAGAGGGCGGTACCGTTGAACCACATGGTCTTGGTCACCAGCCGGCGATTGTTGGTGAGGATGCCGTGGCCGGTGTCCACGAAGTTCTGTGAGTGGAGCGGCGTAGCCATGAGGAAGATGTCACCCAACGGGATGCGCCCGACCACGAACAAAGCGGCTGCATACAGGGCGGCCAGGGATACGCATTCTCCGGCACCAAAAGCGTACGCGGGTTTGTGAGAGAAGGCATCCATGGCCTCGACGGTCTCCGTCTTCCAGTAAGGGATGACGTCGCCCTCGTACTTGTCTAGGCCGAAGTGCGTGCGGATGTCGATATCAAAGTAGTACTTGTCGCCTTCATAGCCAAAAAGAGCGTTGGACTGCGAAAGCGCTTCAAGGCTCACGTAATCCTGGAATCGTTCGATCTCCCGTTGCTTTAAGGTGAGCCCCCAGGTGTCGAGGTCGAGATTGAAAGCGTAGTGATCCATGATGTACTGCTTGAGCCGAGTGATGCGCCGGTAGGGTTTCATCTTCTCTACCCCGGCGAACCAGGGATCTTCCCGCCATCGCCAGAGGCGGGGCGACATGATGTCGGCCAGCACGAGGCTATACATCAGCTCAGGAAATATGAAAACTTCCATGTCGGAAAGCGTCACCGCCGAGGACTTGCGCTCCAGGTCTCGGGAGTTCTCGGCGCCTGCGCTTGGGCTGCGTCCGCTCATGCCGGCATGTCGGTCGGGGCGGTGTAGTGCGCGCTGTGGGGACCAGTGACGCCTTCGCTACGAAGGTAGGCGGCCATGGCGCGACAGTACTCCGCGACCAGCAATTCTGTGTCAGAGGTACGGACCGGCGTGTCGAAGGGACTGTCGCCGTAGAGGACCACTTGCTCCATGAGAGCCAGCCAGGTGCGACACACCACCTCCAGGGCAAGCTCGGGCTCAGGGTGCCCCATCAGGTCCCTGTGCGACATCAGGACCTGCGTGAGTGTGGTCCAGCAGCCGGCGAAGAACCTTCGTCCCTCTTCCTGGAAGGCGGATCTGAGAGCCCCTTTCACCAGAAAGGCGTGAACGAGAGCCGCATCTCTGAGTACGAGTCTGGCTCGGAAGAAGAGGAGCGTTTCCAGTATCTCCTCCAGCGACGCGTTCTCCAGCTTCAGCTTGGCCAGTTGCGCGTCATAGGCCTGTATCGCCCGGGCGTGGTTCCGCTCCTGCACGGCGTAGAGCAGTGCGTCCCTGTCCGGGAAGCGGCGATAGAAGGCGCCCACTGACGAGCCCGCCTTCTTGACGACCTTCGTGACGGTGAGCTCGGCGATGCCCTCCTCCCGGATGACGGTCTCGGTTGCATCGAGGAAACGTTCCAGAGTCTCCTGGCCGCGGCGCCGGCGGGGGGGTATGACCGGTGAGATCGTTTTGTTCGCGGTGATCACAGCGTCATCCTAACAGCGGAGCACAGCACACGCACAGACACGGCGGCCGGCTAGCCCTCTCTATTCAGGAAGCGGAATTCCTATTATCGCCATGCTACTATCGACGACGACGATCGGCAAGACGCCGGGCGTATCCTAGCCGAGAGAAGCGCGGGTCTTGTCCCAGAAGAACGCCACCAGAGCTGCGGCAGAAAGGCACGACCGAGAATGGAGAAACTGAAGTACCACGACATCCTGTACAACGACGCCCAGCTGGGGCCGTATCCGGACCATCTGTTCAAACGGGTGGACAGGCCCACCAACGAGATTCCGGGTTCCGTCGCCCGCCGTGCCATGCGTGAGAGCGTGTTCATCCGCTCGTATTTCGGGGAGTACGGCAAGGAGATCCAAGAGGGCTTCAAGAAGATGACCGTGCGCTACCCCATCGGGGCCGCGTTGGTGGATCTGCAGTGGTACGTGAACAAGTACGGCGAAGCCCGTAACCCGGTCGCAGAGAAAAAGGCTCCCATCCCCGACGATCCGCGGGTGATGAGCCGGCATCTGAAGTCCTTGGGCTATTTCCTGGGCGCGGATCTGATGGGCATCGGCCGCTTGCCGCAGTCGGCGGTGTACAGCGCCGACGTGCGGGACAGGCCCATCGAAGCTCCATACAAATACGCCATCGTTTTCGCGGCCAGGAAGAACGAGAGGACCCTATCGGCCTCCAACGGTTGGGACGACATCGTGGACCCAGCGAGTTTCCAGGCCTACCAACGGCTGCTGATGCAGACCGAGGTCGCGGCCAACTACATGAGGCGCCTGGGCATCGATGCCGCACCCACCAACATGAACAACTACCTGACCCTCATGCCGCAGATCGTCCTTGAGGCTGGGTTGGGCGAGGTGTCCCGGATGGGCATCGTTCTCAACCCATTCCTGGGGGCAAACTTCAAGGCGGCGGCGGTTCTCACCAATCTCGAACTGGAAGTGGACGGCTACGTCGACTTCGGTCTGCGGGAGTACTGCAGCAATTGCACCATCTGTGCCGAGCAGTGCCCTTCTCGGGCTATCACCAGGGGCAAGCAGACCCTGTACAACGGTTACTACACGTGGAAGCTCAACTACAATCGCTGCTCGGATTTCTGCGTTCTGAACAAAGAAGGCTGTGTCTGTGGCCGCTGCACCAAGGTGTGCCCGTGGCACCGCCCCGACATGGAGCCGCGCGACTGGGAAGAGTGGGACGGAAGCCTTGAGTGGTTGCACAAGACCGTGAACGACCAGCGCGATCGTCTGATCGCGAACAACTTCGTCGATCCCCGCGAGCGGACCAACAAGTGGTGGTTCCGTTTGGATGCGCCGGACGGCGAAGTCGTCGTCGCCGGCGGCAAGAACGAGGAGAAGATCTGCCGAGAGTACCCCCTCCAGGAGGGAGTGGAGAGCTCCGAATAGCGGATCTCGGGCACAGCTTAGGCTGTCCCCGTACCGCTAGGCTGTCTCCATGCCGCGCTCTCTGGTCGCGGTGGCTTACGTCTAGGACTCACTCACCGCGGCCGTTGCGGCAGGTGCGGCTGCTGGATCGGCGGCCTCGGCCCCGTCGGTCGCGGCAGAGTTCTCGGTCTCTTCGTCAGCGACCGCGAGAGGGGTGGGAGTAGCGAGACTCTCCTCCAGGACGTTCTGCTTGCGCTGCATGCGCGCCGGCTGTACGAAGTAGAGATCGAACAGAGGCTGGAGGACATCCAGCAACCATTCGGCTTCTCCTGGTTCGACCGGGGTCACTGCCTCGGGTCGGAGGCTCTTGGCTGAATCGTGTTCCAGCTTGGCCACCTGGGACAGCTTCTGCAGTGCCTGCTTGAGATAGGCAGGCACCTCGGGCGAAATGACCGCCTGGCGGATCTGATCGGCCAGCCCGCCGTGCCCGGCGTGGACCTGAGTGGAAAGAAAACGGTGCAGCGAGCGACGGCTGATGGCCGCTGAGGCCTCGGGGCTGTAGAACAGGACTTGGCAGGCAGCGTGGTATTCACCCGCGAATTCCTCGGGCACGTCGTCGCTCAGCCGGGCCCGGGTGGACGACGCCGGCCACGCGGGGTAGGTGCACCCCTCTTTGGTGCACAGGCTTACGATCAAACGATCGCAGGTCGGGCAGCGGGTATTGGAAACCTGCCAGGAGCCGTCCTGGTCTTGCCCCAGGGCAAAAACGTGGGGCTTCACGTCGAACTCCGACAGGCAGTGCGGGCATTCCATGCCTTTGTCACCCTCCTTGGCCGATGATATGCGTACGCGCGGGTACTGAGGATACTCGCGTACCGGGTCCGACGACAACTCCCTTAGGGCCGCGTCTCGGCTATCAGACCACGGGCCCGACACGAGAGGGTGAATCGGGTGGAACCGTCCTGCGTGTGGTCGAGGGCTTTGTCGGGAATCTTTCCACGAAACACCGTGTGAAGAGGAGCGTGCGACCATGGACCGCGATGAAGACCACGTCGGGGAGGGCACCGGTCAAGAGGCTGAAACCTGGCCTGCCGAGGATCGGAGCGCCATTCGAGAAGATCTCAGGGCCGAAGAGGCCCTGCGCAAGAAGATAGAGGAGTTGGAGCGGGAGGTGAAAGAGCTGGAAGAGGCCAGGGCGCGGCGGAACGCCCTTCTTGGCGGCGAGAGGCCTTCGCCTCCGTCCGAGCCCTCTTGAGGAATCTCCCGTCATGCCGATGAAAGAGACGAACACGCTGGACGCTTCGACGATCTTAGGGGCATCGGAGCGTCTGCGGTCTGTCAAAGGGAGCAACATGTGACGGCGAAAAGTCCGGAGATACACAGAAGCCTGCGCTTGGGTGACATCCTCGTCGAGCAAGGCGTCATCTCCCAGGTCCAACTCAGTAATAGTCTGGAGTACCAGAGAGAGAGCGGGGCCAGGCTCGGGGAGGCCCTGGCTCATCTCGGTTACGTGACCGCCGACCAGATCGCTGACGCCCTGGCCTGGCAGGGCACCTACGGACTCTCAGCTTTGGCAGAGCTCGTACCCAATCCGAGCGCTGTGGGGCTGCTCACGGAGAGGTTCTGCCGCACCCGCCAAGTGCTCCCTATCGATCTCCACCATGACCAGGCTCTCGTGCTCGCCATGGCCGACCCTGCGGACGTGCTCACTATCGACGACGTGCGCCTCATAACCGGGTTGGAGGTCGTCCCGGTGGTGGTCACCCTGGGTGTCTTGGCCGAAGCCTGGGAAGCCGTCTATTTGCATCGGGGCCAGCTGGAGAGCACCAGCCCGTCCGAAAACGAGCGCATGGGCCCCAGCGATGAGGAGCTGGCCGAGTACGACACGGTGGTCTCCCTGGTGGAGGAGATCCTGGCTACCGGCATGCGGCAGAAGGCCTCCGACATCCACTTCGAACCTCAGGCGGACCGCATGGTGGTGCGTCTGCGCATCGACGGGGTGCTTCATCACCTGACCGAGATCCGCAAGGAGATCAAGGACGGGGTGGTGTCGCGTATCAAGATCATGGGCGACATGGACATCGCCGAGAAGCGCCTGCCGCAGGACGGCCGAGCCACTTTTCGTGCCGACGACCGGGCGATCGATCTGCGCATCGCCAGCATCCCCACTGTCTTTGGCGAGAACGTCACCATCCGTCTGCTCGACGAGCACATGTTCAACATCACCTTGGGGAACCTGGGCATGGGGGAGCACGACCTGCGTCTCTTTCACAAAGCGCTCAAGCGGCCGTGGGGCGAGATCCTCATCACCGGGCCCACGGGCTCGGGCAAGTCCACCACCTTGTACGCCGGGCTAGACGAACTGAACGATCCCGCAATCAAGATATACACCGTGGAGGATCCGGTCGAGCGGCGGATGCCCGGCATCCTTCAGTCGCAGATACGGTCGAACATCGGTCTCACTTTCGCGTCGATGTTGCGTTCCCTGTTGCGGAGCGACCCCGATATCATCATGATCGGTGAGATCCGTGACTATGAGACCGCGCTCATTTCCACTGAGGCCTCGTTGACCGGGCACCTGGTGCTCTCCACCCTGCATACGAACGACGCGCCCTCGGCTATCACCCGGCTGATGGAAATGGGGTTACCCGCTTACCTGATCTCCTCGGCTCTGGAATGTGTGGTGGCTCAACGGCTCGCACGGCAGCTGTGCCCACGCTGCAAGGAGACAGTCACTCTCACCCCGGACAACATGACCGCGGAAGAGCGGTCCTTTCTGGGCGTAGATGAAGCAGTTATTGCAAGAGCTGTCGGATGCAATCGTTGTTTCAGAACGGGCTACAGCGGTCGGATCGGTCTGTTCGAGGTGCCGCCCATCACCAGGGAGATACGCGACCTGATCCTCAATCACGCCACTGCGGACGATTTGCGCGATCAGGCGGTGGCGACCGGAAGCAAGACCTTACGCGAAGACGGCCGGCTCAAGGTCTTGGCCGGCCTCACCACCATCGAAGAAGTCGAGCGGGTCACGGCCTGATCCCAGCGCATAGAAGGGCGACCTCCCGGGTATGCAACCGTAGGGCCCTCGGCGGGCCCGGTGGGCAAAGACTCGAGTGGAGGATGGCGCGATGGCCTACGACATTTCCGTGATCCGGCCCGAGATGCGGTTTGAGCACGTGAAGTCCAGAGGGCAGGGTTTCAGCCTCGAACGGAAAGCCAGCATCAGGAAGGGGCTGCGCGCGCTCCACACCTTGGAGATCATGGCCACCACCATCTACAAGTGCCAGATCACGGCCAAGTCGTGCGAGCTCAACACGCAACTCACCGCCGCCATGGCGAACGAGATGACCCACATGCAGGACTTCCAGACCAAGCTGTACGAGTACGGCTTCAAACCCAGCAAGCTGCGCTGGATGTATTGGATGGTCGGGTATGTCTTCGGCCTGGGTTCGCGCCTGATGGGTGCCCGGCGGATCCTGAAGACCGGCATCTGGGTGGAGAGCAAGGCCGTGCATCACTACACGGAGTTCCTCGCCGCCATCGACTGGGATGACGAGACCCGGGTGTTCATCGAGAAAGACCAAGCCGACGAATATGGCCACATCGAGCGGTGGAAACGGCTGTTGGAGAGCCCCGGACCCATCTGCTAAGGCGCGTGCCCCCCGAACGTCGACCATCGGCTCCCGCGGTGGTATGGTTGATGCATATCCACGAAGCCGCTGGTGTCGGCTCCCACTGAGAGGTCAGACGGGAGGGCCAGAATGAAGGTGCTGCTTGTGCAACCCCGGCAGAGGCGCCGGGCAGGTTTTCGAGCGGGGTTTCGCGCGATGGCCGTGGTCGAGCCGTTGGGGCTCGAGATGGTGGCCGGAGCACTCGGGAGTGAGCACGAGGTCCGGGTGGTGGACCTGCTTCCCGGGGTCGATCTGGAGGCGGTGGTAGGCCGTTTCTCTCCCGAAGTCTGCGGCATCAGCTGCTCCTTCACCGTCGACGTCCCCGAGACCCTGCGCGTCGCCGAGGTTCTCAAGACCCTCCAGCCCTCGGCGTACGTTTTCGTCGGCGGTCACCATGCGTCTCTCACCCCCCGCGATTTCGCGAACCCGTGGGTGGATGCCGTGGTAGCCGGCGAGGGGGAGTCGTCCGCACCGGAGCTCGTGCGCGCTCTGGCCGCCGGCGAGGATCCCTTGTCCGTACCCGGTCTGGTGGTGAACACATCCCAGGGGCAGGTCGCTACCGGTGACCGTTCGCTCGTCGCCGACCTTGACCGTCTGCCGTATCCGGTGCGCTCGCTCACTCACGGATGGCGCAGGTCGTACCATCTGGGGGTGCGCGGCCCGTTGGCGAGCCTCGAGACCGCTCGGGGGTGCCCGCACCGCTGCACGTTCTGCAGTGTGTGGCGGTTCCATCAGGGAAGGGTACGCTTCAAGAGCCCGGAGCGGGTGGTGGAGGAGGTGCAGGCTGTCGAGGGCCACAACATCTTCGTCACCGACGATAACTTCCTGGCCAGCGTCCCGCGGGCGGAAGCCATCGCGGATCTGTTGCTCCGTAACCGGGTCAAGAAACGCTTCATCATCCAGGCGCGAACGGACTCCATCGCTCGTCATCCCGAGACCGTCGCCAAGCTCAAGGAGGCCGGCTTCGCCACGGTCTTTCTCGGTCTGGAGAAGATCGACGCCGAAGGCATGAAAAGCGTCCACAAGGCCAACACGGTAGAGAGTAACGAGAAGGCTCTGGCGGTGCTCAACAAAGCCGGAGTCAACGTCTTCGGCACCCTCATCGTCGATCCCGACTACGACGAGGGCGACTTCCGCCGGCTTCGCGACTACGTTCGACTCCACGCCATCCCTAATGCCTGGTTCACCGTGCTCACGCCTCTGCCGGGCACGGCTCTCTTCGAGCAGGTACAAGGGGCCTTGACCACCAGGAATTGGGAGATGTTCGACCTGGCTCACGCGGTGCTGCCCACCCGGCTGGGGTTAGAGCGCTTCTATCGGGAGTTCGCCCGTCTTTACACGGCGGTATACACGCCCCGGGCCTTGGCCGAGCGATCTTGGAACGCCCTGTTCAACCGGCAGGGACGCAATATCGGCAACCTACCCAGCCCTGCACTCATCTGGAGGAGTCTCGAGTCTCTCCGGTGCATGGCCGACCCGCGCGAGTACTTGCTGGGGCACGCGGGGGAGTCTCACGCTCCAGGGAGGTAGAACGGAGCAGGAGGAATCAGAGGTAAGGGGGGAGTCATGGCGCGCTGTGATGAGATGCGAGAGGGCGAAGTGTATTACTGTGAGCGGTGTGGCTTGGAGGTCCAGGTGATCGAGGAGTGTGCTCACGAAGAAGGCGAGGAGGCGGACGAGATCTGTCGCATCGAGGATTTCGTTTGTTGCGGTGAACCGCTCACGTTGAAGGAGGGCTGAGGGTGGCTAAGCACGCGATCGGATGGCTGCCCGGAGACGGTATAGGGATAGAAGTATTGGCTGCCGCCCGCGTGGTCCTGGATGAGCTGGAGCTTGACGCGGAGTACATAGAGGGCGACATCGGTTGGGAATGCTGGCGGCGAGAGGGGGATGCATTCCCGGAACGGACGATCGCGCTGCTCAAGAGCGTGGACGCGGCCATGTTCGGTGCCATCACCTCCAAACCGGTGAAGGCGGCGGAGGCCGAACTGACCCCCGAATTGCGAGGCACAGGTCTCGTTTACAGATCCCCTATCGTGCGCATGCGGCAGCTGTTCGATCTGTACGTGTGCCTGCGCCCGACCAAGGCCTATCCGGGCAACCCGCTCAATTACAGGGAGGGCATCGACCTGGTGGTCTTCCGGGAGAACACCGAGGACCTATACGCGGGCGTGGAGTTCTCCACGGTGCCCGCCGAATTGGCGGAGGTGTTGGGGAGGCTCTCGAAGAATTTCGCTCCTTTCCTGAAGCTGCAGGGCGAGGAGTACGCTATCTCCTGCAAGGTGAACACCCGGGCCGGATCGGAGCGCATCGCCCGGGCGGCCTTCGCGTTCGCCCAGGAATTCGGCCGCAGGAAGGTGACCATCGTCCACAAGGCCAACGTGGTGCGAGCGACCGACGGCCTGTTCCTGGAGGCGGCGCGGGAAGTGGCGAAGGAGTATCCGGGGATCGCGGTGGACGACGCCAACATCGACGCGATCTGCATGTGGCTCTTGAAGGATCCCCTCAACTATGACGTTTTGGTGGCTCCCAACCTGTACGGTGACATCATCTCCGACCTCTGTGCCCAGATGGTGGGCGGCCTGGGCTTCGGGTGCTCGGGCAACATCGGGAAAGAACTGGCGGTGTTCGAACCCACCCACGGGTCGGCGCCGAAGTACGCGGGGATGAACAAGGTGAATCCGATCGCGACCATCCTCGCCGCGAAGATGATGCTCGATTGGTTGGGCGAAGCTGAGAAGGCGGAGCGGCTGGAAGCCACGGTGGCGACGGTGATCGCTGAGGGGGCCGTCCGGACCTACGATTTGGGGGGCGCCAACACCACCATGCAGATGGCGGAGGCCGTCGCCGCGCGATTGTGAGCCAGAGGGGCACGCCGGGGTGGCCGAAGCCCCAGGTTCCGCCGGACCTTTCGGCGCGGCCGTATCTGTGGCGCGTAACATGCAACGATGGCGGGTCGAGAGGAGGCCGGGGCACATGAGCGGGGCCGGGAGTGAGGCGCGGAGCGGAGTGGCGAACAAGTCTGCGGTGCTGCGGAAGGCCATCATGGAGCGGCGGGCAGTGGCGGTGCCCGGCGCCCACGATGCCTTCAGCGCCAAGGTCATCGAGAAGTGCGGTTTCGAAGCGATCCAGGTGTCGGGCTACGGGGTGGCCGGATCTCTCCTGGGCAAGCCCGACGTAGGCCTGGTGCAGATGAAGGACGTTCTTGACGTGACCTGGAACATCGCCCAGGCGGTCGATGTCCCGGTGATGGCCGATGTCGACACCGGCGGCGGCAACGCGGTCAACGCCGCTTGGATCGGCGAGCGGCTCATGGCCATGGGCGTGGCCGGCATGAACATCGAGGACCAGGTCTTTCCCAAGCGCTGCGGGCACATGGCGGGCAAGGAGGTCATCGACGCCGACGAGATGGCGGGTAAGGTGAAGGCCTGCGCCGCCACGCGAGACCGGCACGACCCTGACTTCATCATTAATGCCCGCACCGACGTGTTCGCGGCGTTGGGGCTTGACGAGGCTATCCGGCGCTGCAACCTCTATCTGGAGGCGGGGGCCGACCTGGCCTTCATCGACGGCATCAAGACCAGGGCGGACGTGGAGCGGGCGGTGGCGGAGGTCAAGGGGCCCCTATCCGTGAACCTCATGGACGCGATCAGCGGCATGAAGACCGAGCTCATACCCATCCCGGACCTGGCCGCCATGGGGGTAGGCCGGGTGTCCATCCCGGTCGCCTCCATCATGGTGATGCACAAGGCCCTGATGGCTTTCTTCACAGCTCTCAAAGAGTCGCCCACCGGTACACTTCCCGGCCAGACCCAATGGGCGACGTCGTTCGAGGAGTACACCGATTTCGTGGGCTTGAAGGAGTACAAAGCCTTGGAGGACGAGTACTTGCCCACGCAACGCTTGGAGACGAAGTACGGGGAAGTCAAGAAGATCGTCGGATAGAAAGGGAGGCCCCCGGTGGGTATGACCGTTGCGGAGAAGATCCTGGCCCAGGCGGCCGGTCTGCGCCGCGTCTCCGCCGGCGAGGTGGTGGAGCCTGCGGTCGACTTGGCCATGTCGCATGAGAACTCGGCGCTCGTCATCAACCAACTCGATCAGATCTTCGAGGGAACGGGGCTCAAGCCGAGAGTGTGGGACCCCTCCAAGATCGCCATCATCTTCGACCACCGGGTCCCGGCGGAGACCGCGAAGACGGCCACCAATCAGAAGAAGATCCGGGAGTTCGTGGCAGCCCAGGGCATCACCAAGTTCCATGACGTCCGCGCTGACGAGGGCGGCATCTGTCACCAGATCCTTTCCGAGAACGGGTACGTCCGGCCCGGCATGGTGGTAGTGGGCGCCGACAGCCACACCAGCAGCCACGGAGCTCTGGGGGCTATGGCCATCGGGGTGGGAGCCACCGACATGTCGGCGGTGTGGGCCCTGGGACGGATGGTCAACGTCGAAGTCCCGGCCACGATCAAGGTGACGGCGGACGGTGAGTTCCACCCGGCAGTGGGCGCCAAAGACCTGATCCTCTATCTCATCGGCATGATCTCGGCCGAGGGGGCAAACTTCCGAGTGATCGAATTCCACGGCCGTGCGATCCGGCACATGTCCACATCCGGGCGGTTGGTGCTGTGCAACATGTCGGTGGAGGCGGGTGCTACGTGCGGAATCGTACCCGCGGATGAGGAGACGGCTCGGTACCTGCGCGAAGAGGCCTGCGTCACCGACCCGATCGTGCCGGTCCTTCCCGACGAAGACGCGGGGTACGAAGAGGTCATCGAGATCGATGTGACCCGCCTGGAGCCGCAGGTGGCAAAGCCGCATACCGTCGACAATGTGGTCCCCGTGGGAGAGGCGGAGGGCGTCAAGATCGATCAGATCGTGATCGGATCGTGCACCAACGGCCGCCTGGACGATCTGGAGGTGGCGGCGGCCGTCCTCCGGGGCAGGAAGGTGGCAAAAGGCACGCGCATGCTGGTGTTCCCGGCTTCCTGGCGGATCTGGGCGGAAGCCATGCGGAGGGGGTATCTCGCCGACCTGGCGAGTGCCGGCGCCGTGATCATGAACCCCGGGTGTGGCTGCTGCCTGGGTATCCACCAGGGAGCGCTCGGCGACGGGGAGGTGGCGCTGGCGACCACTAATCGCAACTTCAAGGGGCGTATGGGCAACCCCAACGCGTCGGTCTACCTGGCGTCGCCGCTGACCGCGGCCGCAAGCGCTCTCACCGGGGTGATAACCGATCCTCGGAAGGGAGGGGGCTGACATGGCTAAGGTGGTCCTCCGGCTGGGCGACGATGTCTCCACCGACGCGATCTACCCCGGGCGTTTCATGGCTACAGTGCTTCCCACCGAGACGGCGCAGTATTGCTTTGCCGACCTCGTCGAGTTCAACAAGAAGCTGCAGGACGGCCAGGTGGCGCCGAACAGCGTGATCGTGGCCGATCGCAACTTCGGCACCGGTTCGTCCCGCGAACAGGCTGCCTCCTGCCTCAAGGGCTGGGACCTGGTCGTGGTGGCCAATAACTACTCCCGCATCTTCTTCCAGAACGCGGTCAATCTCGGACTTCGCCTCATCATCTGCCCCGGCGTCGAAGCCGCCGAGGGGGACGAGGTGGAGTTCACGCCGAACACCGTGGTGAACAAGACCAGTGGCAAGAGCTACGCCGTCGAGGCATTGCCGCCGGCTCGGCAGGCCATAGTGGAGGCGGGCGGTCTGGTCCCGTACGTCCGCATGAAACTGATGGAGGAGCGGGCTCGGTAGCGGCTGGGCGCCGAGTGGGGCGCGGCAGCGACCGGGCGCCGAGCGGTTCAGGCGGTGCCGGGTGCAGGTCAGTCTCCCTTGGAGGCGCCCGGAGCGGCCGCGGTGGGAGGCGCACGCCCAGACGTGGCCGCGTCTCTCTCGTTCAGCAGGCGACGGGCGAGTCGGCTGCGGAGCCACAGCCAGAATGTGCGGAGCAGTTCCCCTGCGACGAAAGCGCCCAGAGCCAGATATATCCCGGTCACCGCGCCCCACAGCACCCCGCCCACCAAGATCGCGATCACCAAAGCCAGGAACATGCCCACTGACTCGGTGACGCTGCGGGTCCGTCGGCTGTGAAGGATAACGCCCTGGAAGTAGCTCTGCACGACCGCCATCGCCGGCATTGGTAGGAGCAAGAAGAGGCTGCGGCGCACCATGTCCGGTAGGGGGTCGGCCAATCCGAGCAATCCGGCGAAGACCGCCTTTGAAAGCGGGGGGATCGTCAGAACGGCCAGAGCCGCCGTCGCCAGCACGGCCAATCCCACGGCGAAGCGGCGCAAACCCGGCGTCGAGCGCTTCTCTTCGACGAGCGCCACCACCACCTCGTTGTAGGCGCCGCCAAAGCCGCGCATGAGGAAGCCGACCCCGGAAACGACCGGCCAGGCAGCCAGCGACTCCAAGGCCAGGGGCATGCGGCTCATCGCAGCGCTGCCTATGGGACTGGCCACCA
Organism: bacterium; assembly: GCA_043801935.1. Taxonomy (GTDB): domain Bacteria; phylum Actinomycetota; class Thermoleophilia; order RBG-16-64-13; family RBG-16-64-13; genus JAZDLO01. The sequence goes on along the minus strand of JAZDLO010000152.1, from coordinate 7,765 downwards.
GTACGAGCAACTGGGTCAGCGACAACGGGATATAGAAGTCGAGCATAGCGCGCGTGGAGAGGGGGCGATCCGGCGCCCGAGCAGGCTTCAATTCGTAGTTGAGGGTCTTGCGTACCGTGAGGTGGACGTAGAGAGCCTCGGTCAGCACCCCGGCGATCAGCGTGCAGGCGGCTACCGCGATACCGGATATGCCACCCACGAAGTACCCTAGGGCCAAGACGACCGTCTCCGCGGACAACCGCGACGCGGTGCCCAGCCCCACCTTGAGCGAGTGTCCGAAGCGGATCAACACTCCCTGATGGAAGCGGCGGTAGGCGATAGCCCAGGTCCAGGGGATCATGATAAGCAGGCCGATACGGGCCGGGCCGATGATCTCCTCAGGGGCGTGGATCACATCGCGGGCAAGGAGGTCGTACACCGGCGTGGCCGCCATGATGACATGGATCACCGTAAGAACCGCTCCCATCCGGTGCATGAAACGACGGAGCTTGACGTAGGAGGCCCAATCCCGGCTCAGGGCCGTGGAGGCCGCGAGCATCATGATGATAGGAGCCTCGATCACGAGGGCCAATGGGAACACCAACCCGCCGTATGCGGCGAGGTTGACCTTGGGCTCCGCCAACCGGGACACGATCGCGCTGACGGCCGGTCCCTCCAGGCCCATGAGCATCCAACTGGCGGCGAGTGGCCACCACATCTTGAGGATGCGCCGCCCGCCGAGTGGCATGCGCTGCTCGGGCGGGAAGACCGACTCGGCTTCTGAAGATGTTGTCATGCAGAGAGCAATATTGGCTTACCGGCGCGGCGGTATCAATGTTGACCCTTCCCCGGAACTCGGTCTTAGCCTTATCCGAGGTTTCTCCCGCAAACGTGAGAGGTAAGACTGAATAAAAGGGTATGCTGTGCGCCCCGTCGACGGCGGGGATCGCAATGCATCGGAATGTTCCGCACAGGTTCCGCACAGACCGCGTCGCCAGGAGGCCGGGAGATGAAGCCACGCGAAGTGAGGCCGGGGGTCTATTGGGTGGGTGCCGTCGATTGGGACCGGCGCTTGTTCGACTCCCTGATCCCTCTGCCCGAGGGCACCAGCTACAACTCGTATCTGGTGCGAGGCAGCGAGAAGACGGTTCTCTTCGACACGGTGGACCCGGCGAAGACCCAGGTGCTCCTCGACAACCTCCAGGGTGTGGATCGTCTCGACCATATCGTGATACATCACGTCGAGCAGGATCACTCGGGGTCGCTGCCTGTCATCCTCGCCCGCCATCCCGAGGCCCGCGTGCTGTGCAGCCCCAAAGCGATCGACCTTCTGGTGACGCATCTACACGTGCCCGCCGACGCGCTGACGCCGGTCGAGGACGGCGAAGAGCTGTCACTGGGCGACAAGACGCTTCGTTTTCTCCACACCCCCTGGGTGCACTGGCCGGAGACGATGTCTACCTACGTTGCTGAAGACCGGATTCTCTTGAGCTGCGACTTCATGGGTTCGCATCTGGCTACCAGCGATCTGTTCGGCCGAGAGGAAGAGGTACTTCCGGCTGCCAAGCGGTATTTCGCCGAGATCATGATGCCGTTCCGAGCTGCCGTCAGGAAGAATCTGGACAAGGTAGAGCCGCTCGGCGCCGAGGTGATCGCTCCCAGCCACGGACCGCTCTACGGCAGCCCGCAGCTCATCTTCGACGCCTATCGGGAATGGGTGGACGATCCCCCGCACAACCTGGTGGTGATCCCGTACGTGACCATGCACGGCAGCACGCTCGCATTGGTTGAGCGCTTGACGGCCGCTCTCACCGAACGAGGAGTCAAGGTGGAGCGTTTCGACCTGTCCAGTATCGACCTGGGCCGGCTGGCCACCTCGTTGGTCGACGCGGCCACCATTGTGGTCGGCACCCCCACGGTCCAGACCAACCCTCATCCCTCCATGATGTCGGCTCTCTATCTGGCCGCCGCCTTGCGACCCAAGGTGCGCTTCCTTTCTTTGGTGGCCACCTATGGGTGGGCCAGCAACGTGGTGGAGACAGTCGCCTCGCTCACCGCCGGTCTAAAGGCGGAGATGATCGAGCCGGTGCTGATCAAAGGTCTCCCGCGGCCCGAGGATCTGACCCTGGTCGACGAGCTCGCGGCGACCATCGCTGCCAAGCACTCGGCGGCCGGGCTCGTCTGACCGAGCCGAGGCCGCGTTATAATGCGCTGGCGCCCGTTCATGTAGAAGTCTGACCCCGTCCAATCGCAAGCCGCGGAGAGAGCCAGATATGATCCTGAAACTCGGAGTCCCCAAAGGCAGTTTGGAGAGCGCCACCATCGAACTGCTCCGGCGGGCCGGCTTCAACGTGACCACCAGCAGCCGCTCATACTTCCCGGTCATAGACGACCCAGAGATCGAATGCGTGCTGATCCGCGCCCAGGAAATGGCTCGTTACGTGGAGAACGGCCTTCTGGACGCCGGGATCACCGGGCTGGACTGGGTCCAGGAGAACGAGGCCACCGTGCATCCGGTGGTGGACCTGGTGTATGCGAAGCAGAGCTTCGGCAAGGTACGCTGGGTACTGGCGGTCCCCGAAGCGTCGCCGTTCCGGACGGTCCAAGATCTGGAGGGAAAGATCATCGCCACTGAACTGGTGGCGACGACCAAGCGTTACCTGGCGGAAAAGAAAGTGAACGCCAAGGTCGAATTCAGCTGGGGAGCTACCGAGGTGAAGCCGCCCGAGTTGGCCGACGCCATCGTGGAGGTGACTGAGACCGGTAGCTCTCTGCGGGCCAACAAACTGCGGATCATCGAGACGGTGCTCGAATCGAACACCCAGCTCATCGCCAATATGGACTCCTGGGAAGACCCGGAGAAGCGCCGTAAGCTCGAAGACATGAGTATGCTGCTCGAGGGGGCCATGGCCGCCTTGGGCAAGGTGGGGCTTATGCTGAACGTGCGCCGGCGGGACCTGGCGACGGTACTGGAAACGCTGCCCGCGCTGCTCAAACCGACGATCTCCGCGTTGAGCGACGAGGAATGGTTGGCGGTGAACACCATCATCGACGAGTCCACGGTGCGGGTCATCATCCCCCGCCTCAAGGAGGCTGGGGCTCAGGGGATCGTGGAGTATCCGCTCAACAAGATCGTGATGTAGACGCGGCGGCTCGAGCCGCCGCGCAGTGTGCATGAAAAGGGGGCCCGGCCCCCTCGAGGTGGGACTGCTGCCGGCTAGGCGAGGATCGTCTGCAGGTCTTCCTCCGGGGTGGTGATGGGATGCAGATCGAAGGTGTCGACGATGAACTTGGCCACATCCGGGGTCAAGAAAGCCGGCATTGTGGGGCCGAGGCGCATGTCTTTGAGGCCCAGATAGAGAAGGGTAAGTAGGATGGCTGCGGCCTTCTGCTCGTACCAGGACAGCACGAGGGTGAGCGGCAGGTCATTGACGCCCACTTCGAAGGCGTCGGCGAGGGCGAGGGCCACCTGGATGGCGGAATAGGCGTCGTTGCACTGGCCCATGTCCAGCAGCCGGGGGATGCCCTCGATGCTACCCAGATCCTTGTCGTAGAAGCGGTACTTGCCGCAGGCCAAGGTCAGGATAACCGTGTCGGCGGGAGCCTGCTCGACGAACTTGGTGTAGTAATCCCGGCCCGGTTTGGCGCCGTCACAGCCGCCGACCAGGAAGAAGTGTCGGATCTTGCCGGCCTTGACCAGCTCGATGATTTTCTCCGCGTGTTCAAGGACGGCGTTACGCATGAAACCAACGTGCACCGTCTTACCGGGGACGTCGGCGGGGAAGCCGGGGAGGGCCAGCGCCCGCTCGATCACCGCGCTGAACTGGTGGTTCTCGACGTGGGTCACTCCCGGCCAACCGACGGCGGCGGTGGTGAAGATGTTGTCGAAGTAGGCCCCTTGGGGTTGCTGGATGCAATTGGTGGTCATCAAGATGGCCCCGGGAAACTCGGCGAACTCCCGCTTCTGGTTCTGCCAAGCCGTGCCATAGTTCGCGTACAGATGGGGATACGCCTTCAGCTTGGGATACGCATGGGCCGGTAGCATCTCCCCGTGGGTGTAGATGGTTATGCCTTTGCCCTCGGTCTGCTTCAACAGGGCCTCGAGATCCACGAGGTCGTGTCCGGAGACAAGGATGGCTTTCCCTTCCTTGACTCCGAGGGGCACCTCCGTTGGGACCGGAGTCCCGAACGTCTCGGTGTTCCCCTTGTCGAGCAGTTCCATCGTCTTGTAGTTGATCTCGCCGCACCGGAGGGCCTTGTCTATCCAGGCCTGCAGATCGCCCTCGTTGAAACGGGCGAGATCCGTCAGGGCCTCGACGAAGTAGCTGTCGACCATGGGGTCCCTGTAGCCGATGACGGCCGCGTGAGACGCGTAGGCCGCCACCCCCTTGAGACCATAAAGGACGGTGTGTTGCAGTGAGCGGATATTGACGTCGGCGGAAGCCTCCGTATTGATGTCGTGCTCGCGGCCCTGGGCAGCAACGTCCTCCACCGTGGCGGCGGGTACGAAGGAAGTCGGGGCCTCGGGGAAGGTGGCGCCGGGCTGCACCTTGATCAGGGCCTGCTTGAGCGCGTCCCGGCGCGTCGCCGTCTCCTGGATCCGCCGCACCAAAGCGTCGGGATCGAAATTGACGTTGGTGAGGGTCATGAATATGCTCTCGGCCAAGAACGGGTAGGTATCGGAGGGAACCAGCCCTTCCGGTACGGCTTTCTCAGCCACGAGAGCCAGGCCTTTGCTTGCATAGACGAGGGCATCCTGGATGGCCGCCACCTCGTCTACTTTTCCACAAACGCCTTTGACGGTGCAAGCCACCGATTTGGCCGTCTGTTCGCACTGGTAGCAGAACATGAGCATCCTCCCGCGTGTGTCGCCGCGCCCTACCATCCCGTCGATGGGTAGCATCGTGCATTTGTTTTTCCCGACGAGACGCTAACATAATCACTCAGACACGCCCTTGACCTAAGTCAAGAGCACCGAGTTATTCTGACGGCAAGCGGAAATGGGGTGTAATGGCAAACAGCCAGGGTGTTCGAGCGGGTGTGAGCGAGCGGTCGTCTTTGTGCGAGGTTCTGAGACGGGCCAGCCCGTTCGAGGGCCTGGAGGAGCCCCACTTACTGGAACTGCTCTCCCGAGCCCGTCACGAGCATTTTGAGGGAAACCAGACGCTGTTTCTAGAGGGTGACCTAGCTCGGGGACTCTACGTGGTCATCAAGGGGCGGGTCAAGGTGTTCAAGTTGTCGCCCAAGGGCCGGGAGCAGACTCTGATGATCATGGGTCCCGGGGAGCCGATCGGGGAGGTGGCGGTGCTCTCTGGAGAGGCCTATCCGGCCAGCGCCGAGACGCTCGAGTCGACCGAGGCGCTCTATATCCCCCGGCAGGCGTTCCTCGACCTGGTGAGCCGGGAGCCCGAGGTAGCCATGCGGCTGCTGTCTGCGCTCTCCGCGCGTTTGCGCTCGTTCACCTCGCTCATCGAAGACCTCTCCCTGCGCGATGTGGCCGAGCGGCTGGCGGCGCACCTACTGTCCCTGGCATCCGAGGGGAACTCGGAGCAGGTCGTGGATCTCGAGGTATCCAAGGCTCAACTGTCGGCGGCGGTGGGCACGGTGCCCGAGACCTTGTCGCGCGCTTTCCAACAACTCAGCCGCTCGGGAGCGGTCGAGACCCGGGGCCGCAAGGTGCACATCAAGGACCTGGCCCTCCTGCAACGGGTCGCTCGGGTCAAGTGATGAGGCGGGATGAGGTGTAGCCGGAGAATGCGACTCACCGTCGCGGGGTCGGTCGCGTGCCTTGCAGCGGCGAGCGTGGTAGGAGTGATCGCCGCGGGATGCGGGGGGGTCGGCGGCGCCTCCGAGGCGAACGCGGTGCAGCCGGCAGTGCTGGTCGATACCAGCTACCTGGCCGACATCGCTCAGAACGTAGCCGGCTCGAGGCTGGAGGTGACCTCGTTGTTGCCGATAGGGGCCGATCCGCACTCGTTCGAGCCCACACCTCGCGATGCCAGAAAGGTAGCCGAAAGCCGGGCGGTCATCATCAATACCCCCGGTCTCGAACCTTTGGTGGACGCTCTCATCAAGAGCGCCGGCCGTCCCGACCTGGTGGTCATAGAGGCGGCCGCCGGTCTGTCTGGGCGGATTCCCCAGGCCGGGGAGGTAGCGGCCGGAGCGGACGACCACGGACTTGAGGATTCCGCCGGCGAGATCGATCCGCATTTCTGGCTCGACCCTCTCAAGGTGATCACGTACGTGGAGAACATCGAGAAGGGTCTCAGTGTCATCGACCCGGAGGGTGCCGAGACGTACAGACTGAACGGGGAAGCGTACGTTCGGCGTCTGCGGGACCTGGATACGTGGATCACCGGCCAGGTGGCGGGCGTTCCTCTCCCTCGGAGGCTGCTCGTGACCAATCACGAAAGCTTGGGATACTTCGCCGACCGGTACGGGTTTCGGATCGTGGGCACGGTATTCCCGACCCTGGGCGTGGAGGGTACGCCTTCCGCGAAGCAGCTAGCCGCTCTGGTCGAGAAGATCCGGGCGACCAGGGCTCCGGCCATCTTCCTCGAGACAGGCAGTACCGGCGATCTGGCCCGCCAAGTGGCGCGGGAGACCGGGACGGAGGTGGTGACCGATCTCTACACCCACTCGTTGGGGGCGCACGCATCCACGTACCTGGATATGATGCGCTGGAACGTGAACCTCATCGTGGAGGCCCTCCGATGACGGAGCTTCTCGAATTGCGCGAAGTCAGCGTGTTCTACGGCGGCCGGCTGGCGCTCGAGTCGGTCTCGCTGAGCATCGAGCATGGGGCGCAGGTGGCCGTGGTGGGACCCAACGGAGCCGGTAAGTCCACGCTCTTCAAAGCCATGGTGGGCCTACTGCCTCTACGGAGCGGAGAGATCCTCATCCATGGACGCCCCTCCGCGGAATACCACGACCCTATCGCATACGTGCCTCAACGAGAGGAGGTGGACTGGCGTTTCCCGGTGTCCGTCTCTGACGTGGTGGCGATGGGTCGGTATGGGCGCCGAGGCTGGCTGCGACGGCTGTCCGCCGTCGACAAGGAGGTGATCCTGGCGAGCCTGGAGCACTTGGGCATCGTCGACCTCGCACAGCGGCCCATCGGCGAGCTGTCGGGCGGACAACAGCAGCGGGTGTTCCTGGCCCGGGCCTTGGCCCAAGAGCCGCATGTACTCCTCCTCGATGAGCCGTTCACCGGTGTCGATGTATCCACACGAGAAGCGACGCTCGATCTCTTGGCCGGGCTCCGCGCCAGCTCGGTCACCGTGCTGGTATCTACTCACGACCTCGATCTGGCGGCGGGACGGTTCGACGAAGTGGTGCTATTGAACGGGCGTCTCGTCAGCGCCGGCCGGCCGCAGGAGGTATTCACGCAAGAGCATCTGCAGGCTGCCTTCGGGGGCCAGATGATGGTGGTCGACGGCAAGACCATCGTCGTCGATCAATGCTGCGGAGGGCACGGTCCTGGGGGCGGCGCGCACACGCCCGGGCATGGTTTCGACCGGGAGACCGGGTCGACGGAGGGGGATGGACGATGATCGGTTGGTTGACCGAGCCGTTCACCCTGGTATTCATGCAGAAGGCCCTGGTGGCGTCCGTCATCGTGGGGGTGGTTTGCCCCGTATTGGGCTGCTACATCGTCCTGCGCTCGATGGCCTTCTTGGGAGACGCGCTGGCGCACGCCATCCTGCCGGGGGTAGCGGTCGCGTACCTGGTGGGGGCGAACCTTCTTGCCGGCGCCCTCGTCGCCGGCCTGATCGTAGCCGTAGGT
>JAZDLO010000240.1:0-4400 GCA_043801935.1 bacterium | reverse complement strand
CCGCATCCCGGTGCCCGCCGGGCTTTGTTGGCATTCCGAAAGCAATCATGTCATGGTGGACCCCGATATGGATCCCAGCCTCCGTCAACGGTTCTCTCTCTATCCGAGCCAGTTCATCTGCGCCATGGCATTGGTCTCGCTCGGACCGCTGCTCGACTCGATGATGCGCGACCTAGGCATCCCCCTCCGTCAAGGCGGACTGGTATCGGCGGGGCTCTTCCTTGGGGAGGTCATCGGGATCGTCATCCTCAACACCCACTTGGCCCGAGTACCGGCAAAATGGGGGCTTCTGGGCGGCGCGATCCTCCAAGGAGCCGGACTCATAGCGGCCGGCGCCGTGTCGTGGAACCTGGGTTCTCTCTTCGCAGCCTATGTACTCGTGGGGATAGGCTGGGCGCTGCTCAACACCATCGGCTGGATGTGGGTCCCCACTCACATCAAGCAGGGGACGGCGGCGGCGGCCCTCCTCATGATCCTGTTCTTCGCCCTGGGCATGATGATCACACCCCTTGTCCTGGGGCTCTTCGTCGACTTGGGAGCGACCTGGCGATGGATCGTCGTCGCGGAAGGCGGCATTTCCCTCGTGCTCGCCCTGGTCATCGCCAGCTTGCCCCTGTTGGACATCCCGGGGCGTCAGAGCATACGCCTGAGCCACCTCAAGCTCGTCAGCGCCTCCAGTCCCGGACTGCTCCTGGGGATGGCGGGAGCCTCCTTCATGTACGCGGGCGCCGAGACCATTCTCAATGTCTGGCTGCCGAAGTTCCAACTCGATACCTTCGGCTCGAGCGACGCCTGGGCGAGCCTCTCCGTCACCCTCTTCTGGGTGGGCTTGGTCGCCGGCCGCCTTGCCCTGCGACCGCTGACCCGCCGGTTCTCTCCCTCCCGCATACTGCTGGCATGCGCGTGCGCGCTGGCCGTCATGGCGATAGCGGTGGCCCTTGCCCCCACGCAATCCGTCTCTCTGCTGCTCTCTGTGGGCGCCGGCCTGGGAGCCTCCGCCTCGTTCGGGATCATCGGCAGCTATTCGGGCCGGTTCCCGGAGTGGCAGTCGGGAGTCGCCTCATCGGTCTTCGTACTCGCAGCGGGCGTCGGCAGCATGGTCTTCCCGTATCTCTTCGGCCCGATCGCCAGTGCGGGCGGGTTCAGGCTGGCACTGGCGATGACCGCCGTACCGGCCGTGGCCTACGCAGCGTTCTCACTCCTCATCCATGCCTACTCGGGAGAGGAACGCCAGTAGCTCCTGGTTGAACGCCTCCCCTCGCTCCAGGTTGGAGAGATGAGAGGCCGAATCGAGCACGACCAGCTCCGACCCGGCGATCCGCTCGTGGATGGCTTCCGCCGCGGCCACCGGCGTGCCAGGATCTTCCTCACCCACGATGATGAGCGTGGGGACCTTGATCCCCGACAGTCGGTCCAACACGTCGTGCGCCCTTAGGGCCGCCGCGCAGCCGATGAACCCCCGGGGATCGGTGGCCCCGATCATGGCCCGCACGGGGTCCACGACCTCCGGATGCTTCCTCACGAAGCCCGGGGTGAACCAGCGGCCGATAGAGGGCTCGACGTGCGCGGCCATCCCCTCCCGGCTCGCGACCGCGACACGCTCGTCCCACATCTCCCCTGCCTCGGGCGGCGTGCGCGCGGACGTGTCGCACAGTACCAGGCTGAGCAGGCGCTCGGGGTAGGTGAGGGCGAGCCATTGCCCGATCATGCCACCCATGGAGATGCCCACGAAATGCGTGCGCTCCACGCCGACATGATCCAGAAGGGCGCGGATATCTTCCACCAGTTGGGGAAAGGAGCAGGACCCGGCCGGCACATCGCTCCCGCCGTGACCGCGCGTGTCGTAGCGTAAGACCCGATATCGCCCGGCCAGAGCCGCGGTCTGCGGCTCCCAGATGCCCAGGTGAGTCGCGAGCGCGTGACTGAAGGTGACCACCGGCGCTCCGGACGGTCCGTCTATTTCGTACTCGATGCCTATGCCGTTCGCCGTGACCCGCATAGACACACGGTACTATTCCCGGCGAGGCCCTTCAACCAGCCTATCTTCGCGCGGGTCGCCACCCGCCGTCATCGCGACGCGGTCCGCCACCGTCCGTCGCCGCGGTGAGGCACCACGCCTCTGATATGGTTAGCAGATGCTCGAGGGCCGGGACATCCCGCCAGGCGTGACGGACAGGCAGTGTCCGGTGAACACCCGTGCCGGCGCCGACACCCTGGCTACCACCCTCATGCTGTCCTTGTCCCTGACCGGTCTCAGCTTATCTCTCATGCCGGTCGCCGCCGATCAGCTGCAGCGCACATTCGGGTACTCCGATTCACAGATCGGCCTGCTGACCTCCGTGTTGATGTTCACCATCGGAGGGGTAGCCATCCCCGCAGGACTTGCGGCGGCACGCTGGGGTGGTCGGGTGCTGGCTCTCGGCTTGGGAGTATTCATTCTGGGGTCACTGCTGTTTGCGCTCAGCGCTTCTTACGGGTGGTTCATCGCCGCACGTCTGGTCCAAGGGTTGGGTGTCGGCGTGACGGTGCCGGCCGGTGGCGCCGTGATCGCAGATTCCGTCTCAGCCGAGTACCGAGGACGCGCCTGGGGGATCTTCGGTACCGGACACGGCGTCGGGGTCGTGGTGGCCTTGCTGGTGATGCCCAGCATCGCCGCCCTGGGTGGATACCGGGCCGTCTTTCTGACCACGGCCGCGCTCGGCGTGTTGGTGGGTGCGGCGGTATTCGCTCAAGCCCCCGTCCGAATGAAGCCGTCGCATTGCGTCGAGGTCCTCAGCCCAAGAGCTCTGGCCATGTCTCTGGCCACGGTCGTGGCCAACCGCCGGGTCCTGCTGCTTTCCCTCTTCAATCTTGCCGCCCTTGCCGTAGGGGTCAGTGCTTTGGTCTGGACACCCGCGTTTCTTCGGGCTGAATTCGGGGCCAGTCTCGGCGTTTCGGCTTACTTGACGGCCGGTCTGGGACTGGCGCAGTTGGTGGGCAATCCCCTCGGTGCGGTGGCTATGGGCCGGTGGGGCAAGCTCGCCGTCATCTTCGTTTCGTTGACCCTGATGACGATCTGTGTCGCGCTGGTGCCCTTCCTTCCTGGGCTCTGGCTGGTCTTCGCCTTTGTGACTCTAGCCGGCTTCTTGACCATGACCTATTTCCCCCCACTCTTCGCGGCCATCGCCGAAGTGGTGGAGAGACCCGAGCACGTGGGGGCGGCCACGGGCCTCATCGAGGTCTTCGGCTTCACCGGCGCGCTGCTCTTCCCCTGGCTCTTCGGTCTTATGCTCGACGCCCTTGGAGAAGGGAACGGATATGTCGCCGGATACCTGCTGCTTGCCGCCGTCGCCGCGATCGCCACCCTCGGCGCCGCTTTCTTCAGGATCCCCGATGCTCGCCGGCGCGGCTAGTCCCCGACCATCGGCGGCCGACGGAAGACCGGCAGGAGCATGGGCGTCTGCTCTCGATATTCGCGGTAGCCCTCGTGGGTGGCCAAGGCCCGCTTCTCCATCATGGGGACGCTCACGAAGACGAACAGCACCGTGATGGCCGCAGCTCCGACGACCGTCCACCACCAGGCCAGGCCGGCGGCAAGAGCGAACAACCATAGGCCCCACCACGTCGCCACCTCCCCCAGATAGTTGGGGTGCCGGCTGCGGGCCCAAAGTCCCGTGAGGATGCTGCGCCCCCGGTTCCGCGGATCGCTCCGAAAGCTGCGCAACTGCTCGTCGGCGACGAACGCGACCACTATCGCTCCCAGTAGCACCACCACCCCCGCGGCATCGAGCCAGTTCAGCCCCAAGGCGGCGCCGGAACTGGCCACCGCGTACAGCGGCAGACAGCCCAGATACACCATGAGCGTCGGGAACAGATGTATCCCCAGGAAGCTCACCGGCCAGTAGGCGCGGCCGAAGCGGTGGCGAAAGGCCACGTAGCGGAAGTCCTCCTTGCCCAGCCCGGGCCAGTCGCGATAGAAGTTGCTGGTGAGCCGCAGCGCGTAGAGGACCATGAGGACCGTCACGATCGCCTGTCGTGGCCCCACCTCGCCCCAGCCCGCCCAGAGGTAGTAGCCGACTACAGCGACGGGCTGCAGACTCCAGTAGGGGTCGTAGATGCTGGAGTTGTCCGCCACCATCGAAGCTGCGAAGACGACGACCGTGGCCACCAGGGTGCCCAGCGCAAGAGCCGCCAACGGATGGGAGAGACCCGCGGTACGCACCACCAGCACCGCGACACCGGCAGCCACGACGTAGGTGCCGCCGCTGACGAGCCTTCCTAGCGGCCTACTTGTGCGCATCCTCTCTTTCACGGCCCCCCTTTCCGCTATGCTGAAGAGCATGAGCAGGTTCGCAATCGCCGGACGATGGCGCGAGCGTAGGTCGATGAGATCCCGCATGGTGTCGCGAAACGTCCTCGTC
>JAZDLO010000143.1:0-6579 GCA_043801935.1 bacterium | reverse complement strand
GTGGCGGCCCAGAAAGGGATCACCACCGGCTATACAGACGGGAAGTTCGGGCCCCTGGACAACATCAGACGGTCTCAGATATCCACGATGATAGTGCGGGCAGCCCAGAGCCTGGAGCCCGGCAAGCTGGTCGAGGCGCCGGATGGATTCCTCTCCGACTGGGGTGATTTCAGCGACGTCCATGGACCATTCGCCAACACCGCCCAATACAGTGGGTTGTTCGAATGGCTGCAGTTCGACTTCTACAAGGACCCCTTCAAGATGGCCACCCGCGGCGAGGTGGCGCAGTTGCTGTGGAACCTCAAGACGTTTGTCAAGCAGACGAAGACGGGCGTAGAGTTGGTGACGATGACCGATGTGACGACGAGCGGCACCCCGACCGCTTTGAAAGCAGCGATCGAGGCAAAGGCCGGTGCGCCAGTGGACTGGATCAGGCGCCTATACATCGAGCACCCGGTGAACGCTTCCGTCCATTTCTCCCTCATCTACGCCAGGGCGGGTGGTGGCTTTTACAGCGCGGCACAAAGCCCCCAGGGGCCTGTTGCGGCTCCGCTGATCGCCACGTTCCTTACGTACCTGCAGAAGTTCGGGGCAGAGGTGGGCTACGCGTACTTCGATCCGACCGATCCACAGAACCCGAAAGTCGCCGGGCTCCTCAACTGGCGGCTGGGGGGCGCGTACCTGCGCCAGGGGACCGAGACCCTCGGCGAATACACGGCTCGCATCCAGCCGCTCATGGACAGCTTCGTCCAGCAGCACGCCGATGCCGACGAACTCTTCTCCCTATCCGACCCCGCGGTGCGCCAGCTGATCAAGACCAGCCTCTCCCTGGGGATAAACCAGGCGTCCGACGCGCTTGCCGGCGTGCGCGTGCGCGTGGATCTGTATCGAGCCTACGGGTACGGAGACGTCATCGACAAGATCGCCGACGGATTCTGGCCCTGGGAGGACTGACCGCCCGCGTCGATGGTTCAGAAACAGTCCGGGAGGGTAGACAGGCAAGCGGTTCGGCGAATCTTCGGCCGATGACTGGACGGAGCACAGAGAGGCGATTATGAGATACGTGGCCATATGGTTTGCCGCGTTCGTGGGCATTAGTCTGGTGGACGCGATCTGGCACCTGGGCATATTCGGTTGGGCCTACGGTCCCGGCTTCAAGGCGGTGGCGCGTATGGTCGACGGAAAGGTGAAGTTGCAGCCCATCCCTGGGATCGTCTCTCAGGTGCTGGTGGTGAGCGCTTTGATGGTGGTGACCGTTCTGGGCGTTCGGGCCGGCCAAGGTTACCCGGTCAACTTCCTGGTGGGAGCCATGGGCGGGGTTCTGGCCATCAGCGTGTACGGGCTGGTGAACCAAGCTCTTATCAATAACTGGCCATGGCGTCTTACTATCTTGGAGGTGGTCTGGGGACCCATCATCGGGGGGCTGGGAGGTCTCTTCATCGCCTGGATGTACCGAACACTTGCGTAGGGTTGCTCCCCGGGTTTCTCCTCAAGAGTGCGAATACACTACAATGTGTCGGTGTTCGTGCTTCGATCCGGGAGAGATCGATCAGCTTGTTTCTTCTCCATAGGCATCGTGTCTCACGTCGCGGAGTGAACGGACCCCCGCGGCCGCTGGCCGTGATGGTTCTGTTGGCAGGGGTCTTCGCCATCGGGCTGGGGTTTGGGTCACAGCAGGCTCAGGCGAGTGATGGTTACGCGCCCGATGCCACGAGGGCGATCGCCACGGCCCCTTCACCAGGGGTCAAGCGCATCGCGGTCAAGCTGGCGCCCGGGGCTCGTCTCGCGCATAAGCCGGACGGCTCTCTGACCGTCGTCCAGGAATGGGGATCGCTGGCCGCAGCTGCAGTCGACTCGCCCGGACTGCATCTGAAAGAGAGCGGGACCGTCGAGGGCCTGGGGATACGGGTGCTGGAGCCGCGATCGGCTGATGAGGCGACGGCTGCCGTGCGCGCGCTGCGGCTTATGCCTGGCGTACTCTGGGCCGAGGTCAGCCATCCCGTCTACGCGTGCCTGGTTCCCAACGACCCCTTGTATCAACCCAGTGCCTGGGAACCCGCCGGCCAATGGAGCCTTCCCCGTGTGGGCCTGCCAGGGGCCTGGGACACGACCACGGGCTCAGCCGACCTGGTCGTGGCAGTGATCGACAGCGGGCTCAATCGGGACAACCCGGACTTTGCCGGCCGTATCGTGTCTCCCTACAGCGTCCTGTCCGGCAGCTCCGTTTGGCCGGCGTGGCAAGATACCTATGGACACGGCTCGGGAGTGGCAGGGGTGGCCGTCGCTCAAGGTAACGATCACCTGGGGATAGCCGGAGCGGCCTGGAACGTCAAGGTGATGCCCGTCAAAGTATCGGAATCGGGTGCGTCGGATGACGTGACATTGGCCAGGGGCATAACGTACGCGGTAGACAATGGCGCCGACGTCATCAATGTGAGCTTCGCCGGGACGGATACGAGCAGGACGCAAGAGAACGCCGTCGCCTATGCGTTGGAGCATAACGTTGTGATCGTGGCGGCTGCCGGCAACAACTACGGGAACTCGGTCTCCTATCCGGCTGCGCTCCCCGGGGTGATCGCCGTGGGAGCGACCGACAGCCTCAACACTCGGTGCGATTTCTCCAATGCAGGAAGCGCACTCGATCTTGTTGCGCCGGGCGCCGGCATCCTTAGTTACTCTTCTGGCTCGTCCACCACTTTCGCACGGTGGAGCGGCACGTCGTTCTCGGCCCCCCTCGTGGCCGGCGCGGTGGCGCTGCTGCGATCTGCGAACCCGGCACTCACGCCGGAAGAGATCACCGACATTCTCAGCCACTCCGCCGATGATCTCGGCTCGAGCGGGTGGGACAAGGACTTCGGCTGGGGACTGCTTGACGCCGACGGGGCGATCGTGGAGGCAGTGGCCGCCGGCACCACCACGACTACCACCGAGGTCCCGACGACTACCACCACGACGGCTCCGCCGTCCACCACCACTACGACGACGGCTCCGCCGTCTACCACCACTACGACGTCCCCCCGCTTCCCTGACGTGTCTCCCGAAACACCATACGCGCCTCAGATCGCCCAGTTGGCCGCTCTGGGGGTCGTGGTCGGCACACCCGACGGGCTCTTCCATCCTCAGGAAGCGGTGACTCGCCAGCAATTCGCAAAGATGATCGTGCTCACCCTCGGTTATCCCGTGTCAGAGAGCGACACGTGTCCGTTCACCGATGTGACCCACTGGCGCGGAGAGCTCTATCCGTATCACTACGTTGCGGTCGCCTATCACAACGGGATCACCCGGGGTAGCGAACCGGGCCTGTTCGCCCCCTACACAATGCTCACGCGGGCGCAGATGATCACCATGGCCGTGAGGGCCGCCCAGTTGCCGGAGCCTCCACCAGGCTACTCGCCGCCTTTCCCCGACTTCTCGTCCGTGCACTATCCGTTCGCGCGCAAGGCCGCGCACGCTGGTCTTCTTGACGTGCTTCTGGGGATGGGCCGCGACTATGACTTCACGACTGCGGCCACCAGGGGTGAGGTGTGCGCCCTGCTCGCCGCCATGATCCAGTAGGTGCGAAATTGCTACACAGGCCCGTAGCGGTCACGAAACTCCCGGTCGAGTATGTCGAGTACCACGTAATCGGCGAAGCGGCCGCCCTGGAACACAGTTTCGCGCTCTTTGCCCACCTCCACGAAACCGACGCGCCGGTATAGATCGAGTGCGCGGCGGTGGTCCCGGTGGGCCCTGATCCGCACGCTGTGGAGCCCCAACGTGTCGAACGCGAAGCGCAAGCAGGTGATGATCGCGTCCGCCCCGTAGCCCTCGCCCCAATCCTTCTTGGATCCGATCACCAATCCTAGTTCGGCGCGCCGGTGCACCAGGTTCACGTCCTTGATGCCCACATTGCCGATATACCTTGCGTCCTCGGTCACGTGGATCTCAAAGGTGTAGCGGCCTTCGGAGGTGCTCTGGGCGTCGAAGTAGCGCTCCTCGTCCTCCGGCGTTATGGGTATGTGGCCCACCAGCAGATACTGATGCACCTCGGGGTCGTTCAGCCAGCGTCGGATCGTCTCGGCGTTCTCCCGATCGAGTTCCGTCAGGTATACCTTGCTCCCGGCTATCATGCACTCATAGTGGCGGTTGCTCTCGCGAACGGATCAAAGAGGTCCTGCTGAGTCTCAGCAGGGAGCCCGAGGTGGAGGTCATTCGGCAGCGCCCGGTTTGAAGCTGGCCACCAGCGCATCGAAGGCCGGTCGCTTCGCTTCCCAGTTCGTATCGGCCGCCTGCAGCGTCAACTGGTACTCGATGTTGCCGGAGAATAGGAAATAGAGAGTCGAGGTAGTCGGCGCACCGTTCTTGCTGAAGCTGTAGGTGACCTTGAAGCCGCTCATCCCGCTCGTGTTGGTCTCGGCCAAGGCCTCCACCGTCTTCATGTCGGATGCTTGGCTCTCGAGGCTGGCCAGGACGGCCTCGACTTCGGTCTTGATCGCGGGCATCATAGAATCGTCGATGGTGGCATTGAGCTTGTAGACCGAGATCTGGGCCAGATCGATGTAGGTGTCTCCGGCCACGGCCCCATCAGGATCATAGACACCCACGCTACCCGCGGCGCTCCCTCCGGCCGTGACGTCGGCGCTGTCGCCCTCCTGGACTTCCCAGCTTGCGGGGTACTGGAAGCTGTAGCCGTAGTCGGCGTCGGTGTAGGTCTTCACGCCACTGGCCGGCGAGCCGCATGCTCCCGCCAGGATAGCCGCCGACAACAATACACCGGCCAGCACGACCGCGGACACCAGTGGATATCGTTTCAGTCTTCTCTTCATTTGTCTCCTTCCCGTGATGGGTCATCCGGTCCGGATAAGTCCGAACAGTCGATTTTCGCGCCCCTTGGATCTTACGGGGCCCATATGGCTCTATTCTGACACGCGCAGGGCGGCGGCGCCTAGGCGAGTCGCCGCGCGCAACCATCGGCCCAGAAGGAAAACCGGGCGAAACGGGAAAAGCTTACCTGAGCTGTCGCTACCGTATGCGAGAAGAACGGCGACGATACGAGTCGCGGAACGAACAGATCCCACGAGGGGGATCCGTGTAAGCATGTGCTCACCAATGTCCCACCCAGCCGGGAGGAAAAGGCTGCGGACCCTGGCGATCGCGGCCGCCTCGCTTGTCGCGGCAGCAGTGCTGTTAGGCGGCTGCGTAAGAATATCCAACGTGCAAGTGAACGGTGGCGTGACGGCCGGTTCCGACCACGCGATCGTCCTCGAGTCCACGGCTACGTTGAGCGCCAGCTCCCCGATTCGGGGCGTGATAGCGATCCGTATTCCTTCCGCCTGGGAGGTCAGGTCGGTGACGTTGACCGGCCCGGCAGTGACCGGAGCAATCACGCGATCGAGCGTGATGGAGGGTGTCTACGCCACCGATTGGGAGGCGACGACCGGGGCCGGCCGCAATGGCCACAAGGCAGGCTATAAGTGGTGGGTTGGATACAGCACCGCAAAGACATGGGCGATCGGCGATACGAGTGGGGTCGTGATCTCTATCGATTCCCATGGCCGTGGGGGCACGTACCTGCTTGACTTGGCGACCGGTATCGCCGCCATGGACGATCCCGAGGATCTCGCCGGCAAAGGCTACTGGCAGGTGGGCAGCGCCGGCGCTGCTCCCACGGGGGTGCTTCTCGATCAGCAGATCACCCTCTATTGCTTCTCCGACGTGCAGCCGGAGCATCCCTTCTACACGGCCATCCAGGGCCTGGGAGCTGCAGGCATCGTCCAGGGGTACGGTCCGCAGGTGGGCGGATACTATGAGTTCCGCCCCGACAACTCGGTGTACAGGGCCCAGTACACCAAACTCATCTGCAATGCTCTCAACATGGCCGGGGTACCCGGTTTCACCGTGGCCGAGGGCATGGACCCCCCAGTCAAGTTCTCCGACTTGGGGCCGGACGCTCCTGCCGACCTCTATCCGCACGAGTACGTATGGACGGCCTATAACCACAACATCATCAAGGGCTACCTCGACGGCACCTTTCGACCCTACACCGCAATCAGCCGAGCGCACGTGATCACCTTGACGATACGGGCCCTGCAGGGGCTCGCTGTAAGTCGTTTGGCCGGTCCACCGCCAGGCTACAGCGGCATATGGGGCCGTGACATGCTCCCCGAGCACGCAGCGAATGCCCGTATCGCCGAGTATAACCACCTGCTGGATGGCATCCCCCTTGCCAGTGGCAATGCCGGCATGCCCCGGCAGGAAGTGGCTCAAATCATGTGGAACATGATGAACTTGTTGAAGCCGTGAAGCTGAGTGCGACACATTCCTGCGGTCTCACTAATAGCTACAGCGCCCGGGACTAGGCGCAAGAACCGGTCGGATTCCCGCGCGCACCGGGCGTACGGGTCAGAGGAACGCTCCCACCAGGGTCCAGATGCCAAAGCCGATAAAGAGCACTCCGGATATGCGCCTCATCAGCGTCTTGGGCACGCGGCGTCCCGCCACATGACCGACGATCACGGCGAGCGCGTTGGCAAGGACCATGCCGACTGTGGCTCCCACCCACACCCCCACTGAGCTGAGCAGGCTGTCCCCGAAGCGCGC
>JAZDLO010000138.1:0-3110 GCA_043801935.1 bacterium | reverse complement strand
GTCCCCTCTCGGTGGGAATACGCGGCGATCTGCAACCGCGTGTGCAACGCCAGCTTCTCCATGACGTTCCGAACGTGACTCTTGACGGTATGGGTGGCGATGTTGAGACGTTGGGCGATCTCCTTGTTGCTCAGCCCCTCGCCGATGAGATCGATCACCTCGCGCTCGCGTCGCGTCATGCGCACGTCTTCGAGCACGTGCGCGCTCTCCTGTCCGCCGGCCTCCCTCGCGATCTGGGAAAACAGCGATTCCGTCATACGGGGCGGCAACACCTTCTTGCCCGCGGCGACCGATCGGATCGTCCCGACGAACTCGTCGAAGGTGGCATCCTTCAAGACGAACCCGGACACCCCCGCGTTCACGTACTCCATGATTTCCTCGTTCACCGGGAGGAGGTCCATCACGATGATCTTCGCGCCCGGATTCTCTTGCTTGAGTGTGGCGGCCACGCGCAGGCTGTCCTGGTCGCGCAGCCCCACGTCGAGCAGCAGCACGTGCGGCTTCGGCTCGGCCAGAAATGCCGGGTCGGCGACGTCCGAGGAGACGACGCGCACATCGGTGAGTCTATTGAGCATCGCCGTGAGCGCTTCGCGCACCAGGCGATTGTCGTCGATGATGGCAACCGTGATCGTGTCGCTCGGAGGCATATGACCTGAGTCGTGTAGGTGGTCGAACGCGACCAAAGTAAAGGTAGCACGAATTTCTGGCACCGTCGTGCGATTGCGCCCGTCCCTTGGTTACGGTACTCTGCTGCGGAAGGCTGATCGAGTGATGCAGCGGCCAGCGCGGACGAGGATGCATCTGCACGAGCCGGCGTGGGCCTTCACAGCACACTGGAGTGGACCGGGCTGCGATCCGGTCAGCCAGTACCTGAGAAGATCCGCGGCTCCTCGTACGAGGAGAGCTGCGGTGCCTGACATCGAGACTTTCCCCACGACGCCGCCAGACGGGGCGGCGGGCGACGTGCCCGCCGCCCAACGGCTGCTGCTCGATATCATCGACACCGTCCGGGAGCCACTCATCGTCCTGGACCCCGAATTCCGCGTCACGCAGGCGAATCGCGCGTTCTTTCGCACTTTTCGGGTAGAACCCCAGGACACGATCGGCGAGGTCCTCTTCACGCTCGGCGACGGCCAGTGGGACATTGCACCCCTCCGCGAGCTGCTGCGCGACAAGCTCGCCGTGGAGCCGCAATTGAATGATTTCGATGTCGACCACCTGTTTCCCGGCATCGGCCGCAAGATCATGCTGCTCAACGCCCGGCTCGTGTCGCAAGGACCGAACTTTCCGCGGATGATCCTGCTGGCGATCGAGGACGTCACGGAACGCCGCTTCACGGAATGGCGCCTGGCGGAGCAGCACCGGGAGCTGCAGCGCTCGAACGCGGCGCTGGACGAGTTCGCGTCCGTCGCGTCACATGACTTGCAGGAGCCGGTGCGCAAGATCCTGTCGTTCGGCGACCTGCTGAACACGTCCGCGGGGCCGGCACTCGAAGGCAACGCAAGGGAGCACCTCGCACGCATGCTCGGCGCGGCTGCCCGCATGCGAACCCTGATCAACGACCTGCTGAAGTATTCGCAGGTGACCACGCGAGTCCAGCCGTTCGCCCGCACGGACCTCGCCCGGATTGCCAGGGAGGTCATCGCCGACCTCGAGACGGCCATCGCGGAGTCCGGCGGCCGCGTGGAGGTCGGGGATCTCCCGGTGATCGAAGCCGACGCGCTCCAGATGCGCCAGCTGTTGCAGAATCTGCTCGGCAATGCGCTCAAGTACCGCCGGAAGGACACGCCGCTGGTAGTCCGGCTCAGCTGCTCGAGCCCCGGCGGCCAGCACTGTACGATCACCGTGACGGACAACGGGATCGGGTTCAACGAGAAGCACGCGGAAAAGATCTTTCGGATGTTCGTGCGACTCCACAGCCGGGCACAGTACGAAGGTTCCGGCATTGGTCTTTCGATTTGCCGAAAGATCGTCGAGCGGCACGGCGGCACGATCGCCGCGACGAGCACTGCTGGCCAGGGTGCGACATTCACCGTCACCCTGCCGGTCACGCACACGGCAACAGGATACCTGCCATGACGCAAGACATGAACAAGATCCCGATCACGATCCTCATCTGCGATGACGATGAGGACGACCGGATACTCACCAAGCAGGCGCTGGAAAACGCACACATATCGAACAACCTTCGATTCGTCGAGGACGGCGAACAGTTGCTCGACTACCTCTACCAGCGTGGCGAGTACTCGGGCGAGACCGGGAAGGCCCCGCGCCCCGGATTGATCCTGCTGGACCTCAACATGCCGAAGATGGATGGGCGCGAGGCCCTGGAGGTGATCAAGGGAGACAAGACGCTGCACGACATTCCGGTCGTCGTGCTCTCCACGTCAGGGTCCGACCAGGACATCATCCGTAGCTACCAGCTTGGCGTGAACTCCTTCATTACGAAGCCGGTCACGTTCCCGGGGCTGGTGGAGGCGATGAACGTGCTCGGCCGCTACTGGCTCGAGATCGTCGAGTTGCCACCGACACCGAGTGACGCGTGAGACGACATGAACAGGGCTCGCGCGGCGCCGGGCGTTGCCTCTCTGGAGGCTGTGTATGAAGCCCGTGATCTTCGCTGGCATCGTGGTGGCCGCTCTCGGTGCCTTCGTGCTCACGAGGGGCCTCATCGGGCGGGAGGACTGAGGTATGCCTGCGGCCGACGTAAGCACTGCTGAAGCGGCTGATCTCACCATCGACGTCCGACACGCCGAGGCCCTCCTGAAAGCGGGGGCCTTGCAGAGTGCGATCTTCAATAGCGCCAACTTCTCGAGCATCGCCACCGACGCGAAGGGCGTGATCCAGATCTTCAACGTCGGCGCCGAGCGCATGCTCGGCTACACCGCCCTCGAAGTGATGAACAAGCTCTTCCTATGCACAGCACTTAATGCGACAGAATCCTTGCGATCCACAAGAGAGAACCAAAAGTGAAAGTTGTAACCAAAGGACAAGCATCGCGGGGGGAACTTGACCCCAAACTGTTATTGAGCGTCTTGACGGCGGTTAAAAAAGGGGACTTTTCGGCGCGCATGCCGCTGGACTGGACCGGCATCGACGGCAAGATCGCC
>JAZDLO010000137.1:0-5357 GCA_043801935.1 bacterium | reverse complement strand
TGGAAGGTCAGCAGTACCGGGTGCATCCGAACGCCTGAGCGGTCTCGTACCTCATTTCGACTTCTGAGAATACTGAACCGGGCGGCTTTGGTGCAACAGGCTCCGATTCCAATGGGCTACGATTTCGACTACGATTTGTTTGAAACCGGGGTGGATGGGAACGGATCCCGGCAACGAGGGCCGCCCGTGAAGACTGTCATCGAAGTCGAGAATCTACGCAAGCTCTACGGCTCACTCGCAGCCGTCGACGACGTGTCGTTCGAGGTGGCCGAGGGAGAGATCTTCGGGTTGCTCGGCCTCAACGGCGCGGGGAAGACCACGGCCGTGGAGTGCATCCAGGGGTTACGCCGCCCCGATGCCGGACGCGTCTCCGTCCTTGGTCTGGATCCGCGGAGCGACCCTCGGGCCCTGCGGCGTCTCATCGGCAGCCAACTGCAGGAGTCGGCTCTTCCCGACCGCATCAAAGTGTGGGAGGCACTGGACCTGTTCTCCTCGTTCGGTTCCCGCGACGCCGGCGCCAGGGTAGGCAGGTCAGGTCGGGAACCCCTGCTGGAACAGTGGGGCTTGGCTGGGAAGCGGAAGTCGTCCTTCGGGAGCCTATCGGGCGGGCAAAGGCAGCGGCTGTTCGTCGCCTTAGCGCTGGTCAACAGTCCCCGCGTCGTCTTCCTCGACGAGATGACCACGGGGCTGGACCCGGCCGCCCGGCGCGTGGCCTGGGACCTTATCCGCGCCATCCGAGATCGCGGCGCGACCGTGGTGCTGGTCACGCACTTCATGGATGAAGCCGAACGGCTCTGCGATCGGCTGGCGATCATGAAGGCCGGGCGGATCATCGCGCTCGATAGCCCCCAGGGTCTGATCGCCGCACATGCCGACCAGATACGCGTCCGTTTCGGATCAGGAGAACAGCAAGGCACTGCACCCTTCGGGTGGCTCCGAGACATCCCGTACGTGGAAGAGGTGATACATCGGGGGAGCCAGGTTGAGGTGAGGGGCACCGGCCCGGTGGTACCCTTGGTCGCCGCCGCCCTCGTCGAGCGGGGTTTCGTCCCCTCCGACCTCCAGGTGGAACAGCCGGCCCTTGAAGATGTCTTCCTGAAGTTGGCCGGTGAAACGACCGAAGACCCCGACGAGGGTTGATATCGTGCGACGCTTGGCCAAGATGACCTGGCTCGAGCTCAAGCTCTTCACCCGAGAGCCGCTCACCGTGATCTTCACCATGGCCCTACCGCTCATACTGCTCTTCATACTTGGAGGGGTCTTCGGCAACACCCCCGACCCGGACGGGGTCGTGTACCGGGGGGTCGGCCCCATGGACTTCTACGTCCCCGCTTACATCTCCCTGGTGGTGGCCTCAATGGGACTTATCGGGCTCCCAGTCCATCTGGCCGGCTACCGGGAAAGGGGGGTGTTGCGACGTTTTCGCGCGTCATCGGTGGGCCTTCGGAATATCTTGGGCTCTCAGGCGGCGGTCATGTTCAGCATAGCCATACTGGGCAGCATCCTGCTCGTCGCGGTGGCTGTGGCGGCCTACGATCTTCGTGCTCCGGTGTCTCCCGCGCTGGTGCTGCCGGCTTTCATCCTGGGAGCGCTCTGCTTCGCCTCCCTGGGGGTCATGCTCGGTTCCATCCTGCCCACTGCCCGGGCGGCGCAGGGCGTGGGGGTGCTTCTCTGGTTCATCATGATATTCATCTCGGGAGCCGGCCCGCCTCCCGAAGTCTTGAGCAGCGCCATGACCTGGGCGGCGCGCTTGATGCCTCTGACGCACACGATCCGGCTGCTCCAGGATCCCTGGTTGGGTTTCGGATGGAACGTGGGGGAGACCCTCATAGTCGTGGGCATCGCCGTGGTTGCCGCCCTGATCAGCCTACGCTTCTTCCGGTGGGAGTCGCGCAGGCGGTGAGATCGACCAATCGACAGAGACCGGGAGGTTTGCGATGAGAGCCGACCAACAAGACGCGAGAGACTCCGCGCGCCGCCGACGGAGAGGTCACGATTCGTCGCGTGGGGCCGCGGTATCGGTCGCTATCGTCGTTCTCGTGGCCGGTCTGCTCACCGCGGCAACGTGGTTTGCCCCCGGAGGGCGGTCGGCGCGGGCGGCTGATGGTTCTTCCGGCTCCGGTGGCCAGAAGATCACGGCCTTTGAGGATGTCACCATCGGCCCGGACGAGTCGTGGGAGAACGTCGTGGTGGTAGGCGGGGACCTGGTCGTCCGGGGAACGGTCGAGAACGCGGTGGTAGTCGTCGGCGGCGACCTGACGATCGGTCGCGAGGCGAGCGTCGGCGCCGGGGCAAACCCCGACGACGCAGCGGTGGTCTCCGTGTTCGGTGACGTGACGGTCGAGCCGGGGGGCAGTGTCATCGGGCGCACGGTGGACGTTGCCGGCGGGATCTCCGATCTGGCGACGACGACGATCACCGACCCGGTGCTGCGGCCGTGGCGCGTGGGTTCGATCGTGAGTTGGATCGCTACCACGGTCGGCCTTGTCATAGTCACGGTCATCATCGTGGCCATCGCCCCTCGGCAGGTGGCCGTGGTCCGCGACCGGGTCCGTCGCCGCTTCTTCTCTTCTCTCGGTTGGGGCGCCTTGGGCGCCATCGTCGTCGGACCCATCGTCACGGCTCTGTTGATCGTCACCGTCATCGGGATCGTCCTGCTGGTGCCGTGGGTGGGTGTGGCCCTCCCCGTCCTTTCGCTGTTCGGAATCGTCGCCGTGGGAACCGCGGTGGGAAGGGTCCTTCTAGGCTTACGGGAGGACAAACGTGTGACGCTGATGGCGGAGGCGGTGGTCGGGGTCGTCGTCGTCACCTTGGCCCGCTGGATCCCGGTGGCCGGCGCCGTCATCCTGGGCTTGCTGTGGCTGGTGGGTTTCGGGGCGACCTACGTAGCCATGTGGGATTGGAGGCGGGAAAAGCAGCGCGGGAAACTGGAGACGGCAGCCCGCGCACAGGCGGCTGGGCTTGGAGCGACGAATGCATCGGGAGTTTCGCCGTACGACCCGCCCGCCGCTCAGAAGAATGGCGCGCTGGCGGAGCCGCCCGCGGCCAGAGAGCCTCTCATTGACGAGGCTCCCGCCAACGGGCCCGCTTCGGACTAGTTTGGGCGCGCGGTCGGTCTGTCTCGGGGCATGGGGGCCGATGGTTCGGGGTCGTTTGTAGGGAATTGCTCACATTTCTATCAGAATATGATTGACATACTCATCTTGCTTGTGTATAAAGCTCCCCAAAGGAAACGGTCCAACCTGCACTAAGCAGAGGAATAGAGCTCGGTCGAGAGGGGCTGCCGCGTGAGGAACGCTGGCTGTGGTTCAAAGGGAGCGTGGATTAGACGTCGAGGTTCTATGCGCCTGGCAATTGGGCTGGCCTTTGTCGTAGCAGCAGGCATTGCCCTGGCCGGCTGGGGATTTGCCGGTCCGGCGACTGCCACTCCGGGTATGTCGTGCAATCCGGAACCGGGCCACGGTAGTCCTGGCTGCCACGTCGGGGCGACCACCACGACCAAGGCGCCCACCGCCACGACCAAGGCGCCCACCGCCACGACTGCCAAGCCTACGCCGACGACTGCCGGAGCCAGCACTGCGACCACCAATGCCGGTACGAGCACCACGGGTGCGACTACCAGCTCGGTCCCGACCACTAGTTCGACCCCCTCGACCCCGACCACCAGTTCGGTCTCGACCGCCAGCTCCGTGCCTTCTGCGGGTTCGGCACTTCCATCTGATCCCACCGCGCCTCTCTTTTTCCTGGATCAGAACAACTGCCTTGATTGCCACGGCGACCCTTCTCTTACCAAGAAGCGGGCCGACGGCACTTCCGTTTCGCTGTTCGTCGATGCCGAAGTATTGCCGGGGTCGGTTCACCGCTACCAGGATTGCACGACATGCCACAGCAGCAATCCGCACGAAGTCCAGACTCCACTCACCAAACTGTCGTTGGCGGAAAAATGCGGCACGTGCCATGACCACCAGTACGGCCAGTACATGAGCAGCGTCCACGGCGTGCCTCAGCCCAGTGGTAACAGCGACCCTGCTTCATGTACCGATTGCCATAGCGCCACGTCGAATCCGCATAATGTGGCGCGTGTGGCGGATCCCTCGGCCTCCACGTATCCTAAGAACATCGCCGACACCTGCGCCAAGTGCCATGACGATCCCCAGTTGATGGGCAAGTACGGCATCGTGGAGAAAGTCTACGATTCCTACATGCGCTCGTTTCACGGCAAGACGATGGAGCTTTCTTCGGACAAGGTGGCCATCGAGCAGTTGAGCACGGCGACCTGTGTCAATTGCCATGGTGCGCACAACATCCAGCTGGTCGCCGACCCCAACTCGCCGGTCGCGGGCATGGATAACCTGGCGAAGACCTGCGAGCAATGCCATCCCGGTGCCGGCCCTCAGTTCGCCAGCGGGTTCCTGGGACACAAAGAGGCGGACTCCAGATCCAACCCGCAGGTGTTCTGGGGCGAGAGGTTCTTCTTCATCTTCACCCGTGTGGTGCTGGCCGGAGGCGTGTTCCTGGTCGCAATGCCGGTCGGTCGCATGGTTGTCGACCGACTCAGGGGCAAAGATGGGTCCCCCGAGAATGAAGATGGGCCTCCCGAGAACGAAGACGGACCTCCCGAGAACGAAGACGGGACTTCCGATGAAGACGGACCTCCCGAGAAGGAGGAATAGGGGCATCATGGCTACACGGGCAGCGACAGTCGAACGTATTGATGGGACGTCCAT
Source organism: bacterium (assembly GCA_043801935.1). Lineage (GTDB taxonomy): Bacteria > Actinomycetota > Thermoleophilia > RBG-16-64-13 > RBG-16-64-13 > JAZDLO01. The sequence continues at coordinate 630 of JAZDLO010000137.1, read as the reverse complement.
TCGGCGCTTCGATATTCACCAGAGGCTCCAGCACATCCTGATGTTCTCCTCGTTCATCATCCTGGCCGGAACCGGCCTGCCACTCAAATTCAGTGAGTGGGCCACCAGCCATTGGTGGATGGGAGTATGGGGTGGCGTCGAAGTCACCAGGGGAGCGCACCGGGTGGCCGCTTGGATGATGATCGCTGCCTGCGTTTATCATGCGGTGTACATACTCGTCTCGGTGACCGTGTGGAAACGCCCGTTCCCCACGGAGATGCTGCCCAAAATGAAGGACTTTCGGGACTTCGTCCAGGACATGAAATTCAACTTTGGGCTGACCAAGGAAGCGCCGAAGTTCGACCGGTTCAGCTACCGGGAGAAGTTCGACTACTGGGCGGTCTTCTGGGGGATCTTGATCATGGTAGGCGGCGGTCTGATACTCATGTACCCCGTCGCGGCTACGAAAGTGTTTCCCGGTTGGACGGTCCCCTTTGCCTTGGTTGCCCATAGTGATGAGGCGATTCTGGCAATAGGCTGGATACTCATAGTTCACATGTTCTTCGCGCACCTCGCGCCCAAGATATTCCCTATGAACAAATCGATCTTCACGGGCAAGGTCCCCATTCGTCTCTACAAAGAAGAGCATCC
>JAZDLO010000117.1:0-3776 GCA_043801935.1 bacterium | reverse complement strand
CGCGTGCTCAGGGCCCGCATCACGTCGAAGGCACCCACGCCGGTCTCGTTGATGCCCGCGTCGGTTCCCCCGGCGAGCATCGCCACTGCTGCGCCGCGGCGGACGATCTCGAACGCATCCCCGATCGCGTTGGCACCGGCGGAACACGCGGTACAGACGGCGCTGAGCGGGCCCTTGAGCCCGAGCTCCAACGAGACCTGCGCCGCGGCCATATTGGGGATCATCATCGGCGCGAAGAACGGGCTCAAGCGCCTCGGTCCCTCGGTGAACAGCACTCGCGACTGCTGCTCGAACGTGCTCAACCCGCCGACGCCGCTGGCCACGACGCCCCCGATGAACTCCGGCTCAGCCGCGACGTCCAGCCCCGCGTCGTGCACCGCTTGGCGGGCGGCCGCGACCGCATACTGTGAGTAGGGATCCATGCGCCGCGCGGCGCGCTTTTCCATATAATCCTCCGCGTCGAAGCCTCGCACCTCACCGGCGATGCGCGACCTCAGACGTGAGGCGTCGAACTTGGTGATCGCACCGATACCGCTCTCCCCGGCGAGCAGCCGGTTCCAGACCGTCCGACCGTCGTTGCCCAAGGGGCAGATGATGCCCGATCCGGTGATGACCACTCGAAGTGGCCCGCCGTTCATGCCAGTCTCCTTCGCTGTGCTGAGAGCGTGCGCACCTGCGTGGGGCACGCCCCCGGACATCGGCGCCCGCACATAGTGTGACACATCCCATTGGCTCCGGGCGAGTCAGGTGTCCGACTCGAGGATCGCTTCGAATCGGGGCCCCTCGCCGCCATTTGCGGGGGTCTGCTTGGCCTGCGCGAAAGTGGTCGATCTCGGCGCCGGCATCGACCGCCTGGAAATCCGGCTGACCGCGGAGGAGAGGATAGGTCGGGGCGGCAAAGAATCGTTGAAGAGGACCAACGACCGCGCTCAGAACGCTCCTGGAGGAATCATGAGGAAGCTGCAGACCGATCTGTCGATACTGCGGAAGTTTGGATTCGAGTACGCCCCGGTCGGGGTGAAGTTCCTGTTCAAGAAACCCGAAGGCATCGAGCGACTGGACAAGCCGGCTCCTTTCTGCCGGATGGTCCGAGTAGCCCAGGAGAGGGGCACCCCCTTCTTCTTTTCGAAAGAGGACGAAGACTGCTTCGGGACCATCGTCCTGGGCATGGAAGACGCTCCCCTCTACGCGGAGGCAGGGCTCCTCGGGGAGAAGTTCGAGATCTTCCAGGAAGCGCGGGCCAACGAAAGGATCTATCAGCACGTCCCGATGTTGCCGAAGGGCACGGTCAACTACGTAGCATTCTCGGCGCTCGAGGCCCTGACGTTCGAGCCGGACCTGCTGATCCTGATGGCCACGCCTTCCCAGGGGGAGATCGTCATGAGGGCGATGAGCTATTCCACCGGCGAGTTGTGGGAGAGCAAGAAGACGCCGGTGATGAGCTGCGCGTGGATCTATGCTTACCCCTGGCAGAGCGGGAAGGTCAACTACATGGTGACGGGGATGGCCTTCGGCTCCAAGGCGAAGCAGGTCTTCCCGGAAGGATGGATACTCATCTCCATACCCTGGGACAAGATACCGGTGATCATCAAGAGTCTCGAGGAGATGACCTGGGCCCTGCCCTCCTACACGGAGGGACCGGAGAAGTTTCTCGAGCGGGAGGCGCGAGTGCGCGAAGAGGGCCGGCGGGAATCCCTCAACCCCTGAAGACCGGCTTCATCGATGGCGAGCCGCAGCATGCGGTGGATCCAGGGGTTCGAGTTCCCCCTCTCGGCTTATTGGGGGGCGCGTCAGACTGAGGTCTCTGTAGCAGACCAGACGATCACTCTTCCAGGAGGAAGGTGACTTTCATCTGAACGCGGTATTCCGCTACGGTGCCGTCATCGCCCACTACCACTTCCTGGTTCTCGATCCAGGCGGATCTGACGTTCTTCAACGTCTTGGCGGCACGGGCGACGCCGGCTTTGATGGCGTCGTCAAAGCTCTTTGGGGACGAGGCTTTTATCTCGGTAACACGGGCGATGGACATGACAGACTCCTTCCTCGCCCAAGGACTCGCACCCCCCCGGCATCCACGCAGGAACCGGCTTAGTCGAGACACCTTGGGAGCGACTTGCCTCTCGAATGAAGCTCGTCTACCGTTTTTTCGTTCGGCGCGTGGCTGCTAAAGGTGCCACAGCTATCCACAGCGTGATCGTTATCAGCATGGATGTCACGTAGTTTATGTCGGGGAGACCGAGCTTGTTGGAAACCGGGCCCCACAGAAGCATGAAAAACAAAGAGCTGAGAAAGAAACCGGGTACGGCCGCCAGTATGCTGAAGTATCCCATTTTGCCTGCCTCCTCTATCGGTTTGGTCCCACACTCGTTATTTCAACAGCACAAACTCTGCCGTGCCTCCTCTCCCTCGATCGAGCCGGCTCGCGGTTAGCCTATTACGGAGGCTCTGGCTGCGCGTCGGCAACGAGAACCACCTTGCCGGCGTGTCCACCGCGCTCGAGCAACTCGTGAGCACGAGCGGCCTCGACCAACGGGACGCGCTCCGCGACCACCGGTTTGATCCTGCCGTCCGCCAGCGAACCGAGGAGCTCCGTTAGCGTTCGGCGATACCAGACGTTGTCCTTCCCGAGATTCGGGGTCAAGGGCGCCCGCTTGCCGTCCGGGATGAGCGCCACCAAAGTCCGCATCAGCAGGCTGAGGGGCATGACCCGCATTCCTTCTTTGGAGGTCGCGGCCACGCCGAACCACACCAACCGTCCGCCCCTGCGCAGGGCTCGGTATGAACGCCAGACTTGCCTTGCGCCGCCGACGGGGTCGAACACGGCGTCCACCCCATCGCCGGTGAGGCTGCGGATGCGTTCGACGAAGTCCTCGGTGCGGTAGTCGATCGGCGTAGCTCCGAGAGCGGACACGAGTCCGTGGTTGTGCGCGGATGCCGTGCCGTACATCTCCAGACCAGCCAGCCTGCCAAGCTCCAGCAGAGCGGTCCCGACGCCTCCCGCCGCCCCGTGGACGAGGATCCGCTCGCCGCTCCGGACACCGGCGGTCCGGTGCAGTGCGGCATGCGCCGTGAGGTAATTGACTACCAGGCACACGGCCTCGGCGGGATCCACGCCCGAGGGGACGGGCACCAACTCGCCCGCTGGTAGGCAGATGAACTCCGTGTAGCCGCCACCGACACCAAGAGAGAAGGTCGCCCCGGCAACCCTCTGGCCCGACTCCACGGTCGACACCTCCTCGCCCAGCTCGTCCACCACGCCGACGATGTCCTCGCCCAACGTGAACGGCGCGCGCGGCGTTCCGGGGAGCAGACCTGATCGCCGGTACATGAGATCGAAGGCGGAGACTCCGGCGGCCAAGACCTTCACCCGGACCTCCCCGGTGCGAGGTTCGGGGAGGTCCTCTTCCACCACCTGCAGCACGTCTGGCCCGCCATGTCGAGTCACAACGACGCGATGATGTTTCATGTCGCCCCCTTCATGGCGCCCCCCTTGCGCGCCGGGCCGCGTCGCCCGCGCCGCCCGCGCCGGGCCGTGTCCTGGCGCCGGCTCCGTCCGTCACTGCGTCGGCAAGGTGCCGATGAAGTCGCCCACCAGATTGAGATTCGCTTTTTCGTGCCCCCACGGACCTCCCCCATGCTGGCCGAACAGCGGATCCGCGGTGACGACGATGACCATGTCGAGCTCCTCCACCAGGACGATCTGCTGTCCACCATGTCCCCAAGCAAGGTTGAATCTATGGTCGCCCGCCCTGGCGGACCACCACTGATAGCCATAG
>JAZDLO010000108.1:0-5506 GCA_043801935.1 bacterium | reverse complement strand
AGCCGCGTTGGCTCGAGCGCGGGTAAGACCCCACGACAGCCGGGGAAGACTGGAGAAGTAAAGGCCGGCCAGCCTCTGCGCAGAGGCGAGAGGATCGCACCCAGGCTGTCCGGGACTTGTCCCGCAGACGGCCCGCACGGTCACGTCGGAGAACACTAAGTCTCCGCTGATCTGCTGGCAGCAGATCACCCGGTCGACGGGTCGTGATCGCGGGTGACGGTTCATCGTCCTAGTCTAACCTACCGATGGCGGTTTGACGGGACTTCCGGCGGCGAGTAAACTCCCTCCCTCGCGGCCGAAACGAGGCCGCTGCGTAGCGGTGCCCGCATGGCGCCCCCGGACGGCAAGGTGACGAGTGTTCGATTCCCTCTCAGACAAGCTGCAGACCGCGTTCGACGGCCTCAAGAGGCAGGGTAAGCTCACGGACAAGGACGTGGAGCGGGCTGCTCGCGAGATTCGTCTGGCCTTGCTGGAGGCCGACGTCCACTACAAGGTGGTCAAGCAGTTCGTCGACAAGGTCAAGGAGCGGGCTCTGGGCACCGGGGTCCTCGAGAGCCTGACTCCCGCGCAGCAGTTCGTCAAGATCGTCAACGAAGAACTCACCGCTCTCATGGGTTCGGCCACCACGAAGCTCACGTTTTCGCCCCGGCTGCCCACGGTCATCATGATGGTGGGCCTGCAGGGCTCCGGCAAGACCACCGCCTGTGGCAAGCTGGCCAATTTCCTGCTGGCTCAAGGCAAGAGCCCCGGCTTGGTGGCGGGAGACGTCTACCGGCCTGCCGCCGTGGATCAACTCAAGAGCCTGGGCCAACAGCTGGGGGTCCCGGTGTACGATGAGGGTACCACCTCCGACCCGGTGGACATCGCCAAGCACGGAGTGGAATGGGCGCGGGACAAGGGGCGCGACGTGCTGATCGTCGACACCGCCGGCCGGCTCCATATCGATGAGAAGCTCATGGATGAGTTGGTGCGCATCCGTAGCATCGTGAAGCCCCATAACATCCTGCTCGTCCTTGACGCAATGACCGGGCAGGACGCTGTGAACGTGGCCCTGCAGTTTCAGCAGCAGGTGCAGTTCGACGGGGTCGTACTCACGAAGATGGACGGCGATGCCCGTGGCGGCGCCGCCCTCTCGGTCCGGGCCGTCACCGGCAAGCCCATCAAGTTCGCCAGTAGTGGCGAGAAACTCGACAACTTCGAGTATTTTCATCCCGACCGGGTGGCCTCGCGCATCTTGGGCATGGGCGATGTGCTCTCGCTCATCGAGAAGGCAGAACGCAGCATCGACGAGGAGAAGGCGCGAGAACTGGAGCAGCGCCTGCGCAAGAGCACGTTCACCTTCGATGATTTCCTTGAGCAGATCCAGCAGGTGCGGAAGATGGGATCGCTTTCCAGCCTCCTGGGCATGATTCCCGGCATCCCTTCGGCCAAGCTCAAGGGGCTGCAGGTGGACGACAAGGCCTTCGACAAGATCCAGGCCGTCATCCATTCCATGACGGCGGAGGAACGTCGCCATCCCGAGCTCATCAACGGCAGCCGCCGCCGGCGCATTGCGATCGGTTCAGGCTCCGATATCCAGGCCGTGAACCAGCTTCTCACTCAGTTCAAACAGGTACAGAAGATGATGAAGCAACTGGGTTCGGGCCGTGTGCCCAAAAACCCGTTCCAGATGTTCGGGAACCCGAGCTAAAGGGGGGAGGTGACCAATGGCAACAGCTATTCGACTGACGCGTCGCGGCAGCAAGAAACGTCCTACGTACCGCATCGTAGTGGCGGACTCTCGCCGGGCCCGCGATGGCCGGTTCATTGAGACCATCGGCTACTACAATCCGCAGAACGATCCGTCCGTTATCGAAGTGGACGAGGCCAAAGCCAAGAAGTGGCTGGAATGCGGCGCTCAGCCCTCCGATACGGTGCGCAAACTCCTTAGTCTGAAAGGCATCGTCTAGGTGAAAGAGCTGCTCGAATTCCTGGCTCGATCTCTCGTCGACCACCCCGAGCAGGTTCGGGTCGAAGCGACCGAGTCCGATAACAGCGTAGTGCTCCGGCTCAGTGTGGCCCCGGAGGACATAGGCAGGGTGATCGGCAAGCAAGGCCGGATCGCCCGAGCTTTGAGGACCGTGGTGAAAGCAAGCGCCGTCAAGGACGGCAAGCAGGCCACCGTCGAGATCGTAGACTGACGGGTCATGTCTCGCCCGGAGTGGATCGAGGTGGGACGGGTATCCCGGCCTCACGGCGTGCACGGAGAGGTGCGAGTGCTACCCAGCTCGGACAACCCTGAACGGTTCGCGCCCGCATCTGTGCTCTATGCTCGCCCGGAACGTCTGGGCATCGCTGGGCCGCGCCTGCGGGAGCAGGTGTCGCTGACCATCGAGACCGTCCGGGGCGATGCGGGCTTTCCCATCGTGGCCTTCCGGGACGTCGCCGACCGCGACGCTGCCGAGGCCCTGCGTGGCCACGTGCTCGAGATCCGATCCAACCAACTGCCCGATTTGGATGAGGGTGAGTACTACCCCTTCGATCTCATCGGTCTGGAGGCTCGAGATCCCGAAGGGGTCGTCGTCGGCCGAGTGATCGATGTGGTCGAGTCGCCCGCGCATGCCCTGCTGGTCATCTCCTCCGGAGCCGGCGCGGAAACCATGATCCCTTTCGTGCTGGCGGCTGTGCCCACCGTGGCGGTGGCAGAAGGCTTCGTGGTGATCAGCCCCAGCTTCCTCGGCGGAACCGAGGAGCTTGGTGACGGCGAGGAATCCGGTGAGAGAGACGACGCTGATGTGGGTCGTGGCCCGGGTGGCGCCATCCGGCGATGAAGCGCATCGATATCTTCACACTGGTTCCGGAGGCCTTCAACTGGTTCCTGACCCAGCACCCGGTCTCGACCGCGATCGATTGCGACGCCGCCGCTATCGGCGTGCATAACATCCGGGACTACAGCCCGCTTCCGCATCATGAGGTCGATGACTCTCCCTATGGTGGGGGGCCGGGGATGGTCACTCGGGTGGACATAGTGGCGGCGGCCCTCGAACAGGTTTTCGGGGAGCCGGCCGGGCAGGTGCGCGACGCCCGCGACGTCTACGTGCTTTGCGCCGGGGGACGGCCCTTTGACCATCGCTTCGGCCTTGAATTGTCGCGGAGCGATCGCGATCTCGTTCTTCTCTGCGGCCGCTTCGAGGGATTCGATGCTCGAGTGGAAGTGCTTCTGGCGACCGGCTCGGTCTCCATCGGGCCTTACGTGCTCGCCGGCGGCGAGGTGGCGGCTTTGGCCCTGGTCGAAGCTGTCATACGCCACCTGCCTGGCTCAATGGGGAACGCAGACAGCGTGCTGGAGGAGTCCTTCAGCGAGGAGTTGGAAGGCATGGTGGAGTATCCCCATTACACGCGGCCGCGCGAATACGCCGGCGTGGAGGTGCCGCCGGTACTACTCAGCGGAGACCACGGCGCCGTCGCCCGCTGGCGCAAAGAAAACGCGCGTCCATCGCCGTGGGTACAGGAGTCTGAGCGGCTCGGTCCAAAGGGCGCCAACACGAGCGTGGGAGTCAAGGGGGAACGGGTTTGAGCGCCGGGACCGATCAACGGGACCGCGATAGGCGGGGCGAACCGCCGGCGCAGGCAAGGACCGGCCCGGCGGCTCCGCGGCGCACGGACTCGAGGGCGGGATCACATGCGGCCGAGGCGGGCAAGAAGAGCCGCACCCTCTTAGGGATCGTGGTCGAGATCGTGGTCATCGTGGCGGCGGCTTTTGCCATCGCCATGTTGGTGCAGTTCTTTCTCCTCAAGCCGTTCACGATCCATCAGATATCGATGAAGCCCACCCTCCACGAAGGCGACCGTATCCTGCTCAACCGGCTCGTCTATCACTTCAGGGATCCCAAGAGCGGCGACGTGGTGGTCTTCCATTCCCCCGTGAACGCCGACGAGGACTTGGTCAAGCGTATCGTTGCAGTGGCCGGCGACCGCGTGGCCATACATGACGGATCTCTCTATGTGAACGGAGTCGCTCTGGATGAGCCCTATCTGCTCGAGCAGAGCTTCCGGGGCGAATACCCGGAGACGACCATCCCCCAGGGACACGTGTTTGTGATGGGCGACAATCGTAACAACAGCGGAGACAGCCGGCTCTTCGGCCCCATCAGCGCCGATTCCATCATCGGCGGAGCGTTTGTAATCTACTGGCCCATCCCGCACTGGGGGGGCGCATAGTCGCTGCCGCCGGCTTCGGAGCGCGAAACGCCGAGTCCCGGAATGCCGGGGCATTCCGGGTTGTAATCACGGTCGGTATGCTCTAAAGTCTGCTGGCTTTTCGTGGGTGTGGCTTGTCGAGCTGACGCAGGACTAAGTTAGGGCTAGGTACTTACATGGGCGCGATTGAAGAATTCGAGCGGGGGCAACTCCGAGAGGACATCCCGGGTTTCAAATCCGGCGACACCTTGCGTGTGCATTTCAAGGTGGTCGAGGGGAGCCGGGAGAGGGTGCAGGTCTTCCAGGGCTTCTGCATCCGCAAACAGGGCCACGGATCCAGGGAGACCTTCACGGTGCGCAAACAGTCCTTCGGGGTCGGCGTGGAGCGCACGTTCCCCCTTCATTCTCCCAAGATAGAGAAGATCGAGGTCACCGCTGTCGGCGATGTGGCGCGCGCCAAGCTCTACTACCTGCGCGAGAAACTGGGCAAGAAGGCACGCGTCAAAGAGAAGCGTATCTGAGGGGCGAGGGCCCGGTGAGCGAACCGGATTCGGGCTCTCTGGCCGAGCCGGAGCCTGTCGAGGCTGCGGAGAAGCCTCTTGCGGCAGCGGCCCCGAAGCGGCGCAATCGCACCCTTCGCTGGGTCATCGAGGTGGTCGTCATAGTGGCGGCCGCTTTTGTGTTGGCCCTCATCGTCCAGCAGTTCGTCGTCAAGCCTTTTGCCATTCCCTCTCCGTCGATGGAGCCTACCCTGGTCGAGGGCGACCGGGTGTTGGTCAACCGGCTGGTCTATCGCTTCCGCTCCCCGCAACGGGGCGACATCATCGTGTTCCATCCGCCCGGGCGGCCTGGATCAGACCCGTTCATCAAGCGCGTGGTGGCCGTGGGAGGTGACACGATCGCCGTGCACGACGGGCTGCTGTACGTCAACGGGGTGGCCCAAGACGAGCCTTTCATCAAGCAGCATCCGATCGTCGACGAGTACCCCGAGACGACCATCTTCCAGGGATTTGTCTGGGCCATGGGCGACAACCGGAACAACAGCGGAGACAGCCGCGTCTTCGGACCGGTGAGCGAGGAGGCCATCATGGGCGAGGCCTTCGCCATATACTGGCCGCTCGGTCACATCAGCGGCCTCTAGCTCGGCCCGTTCCATGGTAGGGGGCGGTCCAGGAGAACGCTCAGCGAGGGAGAGGCAGGGGCCGGGAGGCCGCCCGCGCCGGGGCAGGGCCTGCGACCCCTTCAAGTTCGACAAATGCCTGCTCGCCGAGCGCGGACGAGCCGCGGGGGGATTGGATCTCCGCCTGGCCGGGACCGACGAAGCCGG
>JAZDLO010000089.1:0-4836 GCA_043801935.1 bacterium | reverse complement strand
CCGCGCAACCCGAGGAACGCGCTCAGCCCCAGCACGACCAGCACGACAACGCTGACGCCGGAGAACACCCAGAGTCTGCGCCGCGCGAAGGCCACGAGAAGCGCCACCACACGGGCGGCCGGCGTAGCCAGCAACACGAGCAAGCCCAGATCGAAGAAGCCCCCCGGCTCGAGAGCGCCCAGGGCGCGAGGCAGCTCGGTGAAAGAACTCGCGCGCGAAACCGGCGCGCTGGGCGCGGCCACGGTGAGGATCACGCCAACCAGTAGGAGAACGACGGCCAGAGAGAGGCCGACGAGAAGCAGCCGGGATACGGCGGCGGCCAGCCGGGGGTCGGGGTCGCTACAGGTCACGGCATTCCGGGGCGCGACCTTCATCGCAGGCTGATCCCCACGGAGGCAAGGATCATCTGTATCGAGAGGGCGAACAGCACAACGGCCAAGACAAGCACCAGCACCGAACTCCTCACCCTCAGCGCCAACCGTGACCCTAGATAGGCTCCGGCAGTCACTCCCAACACCACCGGCACGGCTACCACCGGATCGACCATCCCCCGAGCGAAGTAGACCACCGATCCGGCGCACGCCGTCACGCCGAGCATCAGGCTGCTGGTCGCGACCGCGGCCCGCATGGGGACGTCCATCCCCAGCCTCAGAGCAGGCACCGTAAGAAAGCCACCCCCCACGCCGAGCAGCCCCGACACGTTCCCTGCCACCAAACCGGCGAACAGGCCCAAGGGCAGTCGCTTCACCTGATACCGGACCTCGCAATCCAAGCTGCGGTCGTGGTAGCTGGCGCCTAGGCGGCCGAGACCCGCCCCGTCCGCCGGCCCGGGTGGAGCCGCCTTCCGGCGCAGCCCCATATACACCGAGACCGCCACTATGACGCCCCCGAACACGGCGCTGAGCACCTCCTTGCCGAGCATCGCCCCCACCAGCCCTCCACTGAGAGCTCCCAGGGTCAGAGACGTCTCCATGGTCATGCCCAGGCGCAGGTTGGCCAACTCCTGACGCACGTAGGCGACGGAGCCGGTGGTCGAAGTAGCCACCACGGCCACCAGGCTCGCCGCGATGGCGTTGTGGATGGGTACGCCCAGGAAGAGCGTGAGCACCGGTATGATGAAGACGCCGCCACCCAGACCGACCATGGATCCGAAAGCGCCTCCCACGAAGCCCATGGCAGCAAGGAGGATCACGTGTGTCATGGCGAGATGTTAGCAGGCTGGGAAAGCATGCTTGACGCCACGCGCCGATCGTACGGCCCGCGGCACTTCCTGGCGATGCGTCTTGGGTCGATCAGAGGCCTTTGGTGGCACCCCCTTTCGAATCATCAGTTGTATGCTAGAGAACGGTCCAGCGCAGCAGCACCGACGAAGCATCGGAACCAGCGTCCCGATGGGGGTGGCTAGATGTATTGCAGCACCTGTGGAAAAGAAGTGCCCGACGACGCCGGCTTCTGCCGCAGCTGCGGCGCTCCTATCGGTCCACCTGGGAGCGCGCCGGAGAGTCCACCCGTTCCTCCCGCCATCGACCCCGCACCGGCTCCGCCGGCGGGTCAGCCGCCCCCACCCCCCGTCGGGGCGCCCGTTCCCCCTCCACACGTCGCGCCGCCTGCAGGCACCCGGACCTCCGCTCCCCCGGCACCTCCAGTGGGTGGATCCCCCGGCGGGCCGGCTGCGCCCATGGGCCCGGGAAGACCGGGGGGACCCGCAGCTCCGGAGGGGAAGGGACGGCGCGGCCTGTGGATCGCCGTCGGCGCCGCGGCCGTAGTTGTGATCGCGGTGGCCATAGCTGTGCCCCTGGTTCTCGCCCGGGACGGCGGGGAAGAAGTGGTCACCGTGACCCCGACAGCGCCCACGACTTCTACTACGACAGAATCCACGAGCACCACTGTGCCCGAGACGTCGACCACGTCCACAACTGTGACCACGGTCAAGGGGATGCCGGGTGACTCGGCAGGCGAGTGGGTGGAGATGAACATACCTGGAGCGCCCGCCCAGGTCTTTGCGGTGGCCGTATCGGACGACGTGCTGCTCATGCTGGCCCAAGCGAGTCCCGGATATAGGCTCTACGCGTACACATTCCTTTCGGACACGATGGTCGAGTTGCCTGTCGAGGCGACGGACCTGGGTGGGATCGATGTCGACGCCAACGTGACCGTCTGGTGGGAGGGCACGTACGACGAGAACTCCAACTCCTATACCGACCAGCACATCTACTCCTATGTGGTTCCTGGGGGCCCGAAGGTGGAAGTGATCGGCGGAGGCAGGGATGTGGGCTATCCGCAGATAGCCGGGTCGTGGGTCACCTGGGTGGAGGGGAGCCCGTGGGACGCGAATCCGGAGGAGTACTGGCTTGTACCCATATACGGATCGTTCGTGTCCGTAGGGACCGAGACGACGAACGAGCCCACGCTGCTTGTGCCTTCGGCGGTGGCCGCGATCATGGGGGACTCCACCTGGACCTACAGCCTGAGTGAGGACTTCCTCGCCTGGGAGCAGGCTGCCGCAGTAGGCGGTCTCGACACCGGAACGCACGTCCTGGACCTGATGACGGTACCCGGAGAGCCGCGGTCGATCGGCGCGGATGCGTGGAGGCCTTCCGTCTGTGGGGACAGCCTTGTCTATTGGGAAGACGGTCTAAAGTTCCTCGACCTCAGAACCGGGGAGAAGCGGGAGATCGACCCGAAAGGGGACTTCGCCACTGCGGCCCCCACGTTCGCGGCCTATTTCCGCGCCATCGATAGCGGCGATGGAAGCGCCTACCAGATCGTGGCACGCGGGTTCACGGGTGCCTACGAGCAGGTCCTGACCCAGCAGGCAGACCCACCGTGGTTATCGCCTTTTGTCGCGGCCTCCGCCGCCCACGTGGCCTTCGTGGCCGACGGCACGTTGCATGTCTTCGAGTGGAAGGGACGGTAGCTATGCAAGGTTTCATGACCGACCCCACGGTTCCCGGTGGGCTGCGCCTAGCGGATGATCTTCCCGAGCCGATCCCCGCCGCCGATGAGGTGCTGATGGAGGTGCGGGCCTACTCCGTCAACCGCGGTGAGTTGTTTCTGCTCAAGATGCGCCCCGATGGCTGGCGCCCGGGCCAGGACCTGGCCGGAATCGTCGCTCGGGCCGCCGAGGACGGCTCCGGGCCCGCTGTGGGGACTCGAGCCGCCGGCCTCGTCGACTGGGAGTGCTGGGCGGAGCGGGTCGCCGTACCTACGCATCTGGCCGTACCCCTTGCCGAGAACGTCACGTTCGAGCAGGCGGCGTCGCTGCCCGTCGCCGGGATCACGGCCCTCCGCGCAGTACGCTTCGGGAAGTCGCTGCTGGGCCGCCGGGTGCTGATCACCGGCGCGACGGGCGGTGTGGGACAGTTCGCCATCCAACTCGCGGTAGCGGCCGGAGCCCAGGTCACGGCCCTGGTGGTCGGCCCCGAGCGCGAGCCAGAGGCGAAGGCCCTTGGCTCCCACCAGGTGATCACCTCTCTCGACGGCGACGGTCTAGGGACCTTCGACCTGGTGCTTGACGGCATCGGCGGCCAGGTTCTCACCGACGCGGCGCACCGGCTCGCCCCCGGAGGTACGGCGGTCACCTACGGGACCCTGGGTGGTCCCGCACCGCTGGCGTTGCACGATTTCCCTCCTGGGGCGGCGTGTAAGGTGGTGCCTCTCTTCCACGGATATCCCCTGGAGACCCGCGGAGACGACTTGGCGGTGCTGGTCGACATGGTGGCCGACGGACGCCTCGAGCCACTCCTGGGGATGGTGCGCGACTGGAAGGAGACCCTCGCCGTGCTCCAAGCCCTGCGCGAGCGGCGGGTCCGAGGCAAGGCAATACTCACCCGATCCTGAGCTCGGGCAGGAAATCAGTCGGGATTACTCGTATCCAAGAGGTGGGAGAGCGAACGTGCTGCGTTCGCATCGAACCCTCCTTTCTCCAAAAGGCAGAGCCAAAGGAACCGGCGGCCTCGTCGACAGGCTCGCACGACCGGCGGTGATGCCACCCATTGCAGGAGGGGCGCACATATGCGTCCCTTCTGTCTGAGGGCCGCGGACGATTCCGCGCAGGAGGGAGCCCCGCCGACGCTCAGAGACCGGGCACGGCCAGCACGATCGTGAGAAGAGCGTAGACCCCGACGACCCAGATGAGACCGGGCGTCCAGCGAGAATCCCTCCTGCGCCAATAACAGGCGGCGGCCGCCGCCACGCAGAGAAGCAGGAACCGAGCCATGATGAGGAGCCAAGAAACCAGGGAGTACTCCTCCATGAACGGATACGCCCACACCAGGTAGACCGAACCAAGCGCGATGAAGGGCGCCGGGTACAGGCTCTCCAGGCGTTCCACCTGGCTCGGCCAGAGTGAACCGCTCTTGACCTGGCTCACGTACAACTGGGGGTAGCCGAAGAAGAGGTACTGCTCCCCGTAGTACGTGTTTTTGTCCATCAGCGAGCCCTGGAGCCAGAACGTCCGTCCGGGAGCGGACGTGGGGGTCGATGCAGGAGCGTCCTCCACTCCTGCCGTATAGCCGTGATCTATCGTGACGACGAATCTGTCTGCCGGCGGCCGCCCGTCAACCCCCCGGACCAGCAGGAACTCCAGTTTGCCCTCCAGCGTCTCGGCCATACGGGCCTGGACCTCGATCTCGCACACGAACGAATCGGCGTCCACACCGGGACGAGCGGCGACCAGACCGAGGGGCACGGCGCTGAAAGCCACCAAGAAACCGGCGGCCAAAATCAGACTTCGACCAGCGCTGCGACGAGCGCCCGACCTCACCGCGACATCGACCTCCTCGAACTGCGACCCACCGGCGTCATCCGCGTGGAGCCTGACGCACCCGACTTCAC
>JAZDLO010000084.1:0-2844 GCA_043801935.1 bacterium | reverse complement strand
TGTCAACTATTATTTCATTCGAGCAGACCTCTCGCCTCTTGTCAGGGAAGCCAAACAGTGGATTGTTGATGCCTTTGGGGGGGAGGTCAATGGAGCCAGCGAGAGGGATCGAACCTCCGACCTGCTGATTACGAACCAACCGGTCTAGCGTTTCAAGTTACTGATATTAAAAGTATTTAGGAAGGGTGAAAAATCGGTTGTGCTCAGATTGTGCTCACCTGCAGCGCCAGCAGTTTGGGGTAATCCTCAGCGTTTTGAGGATCGTGAAGACGACCTATTTCTTCACATCCAATGGGAGGCCTATGCGGCGAAGCAGGGCCTGGAAGCGCGGGTCGGCGCGTAAGGGATCCCACTCAGGCAAGCCGAGATATGGCAAGTTTTGGTCGTGATCATCATAGGCCCGATATAGCCAGGCCATGGCCCGCTCCTTGTCTCCGGCATCTATATACCGCACCGCGATGCCCTCGGCACTGTGATACTGGTCCTTTTCATAACGGGCGGCCAGGACGTCGGCGATGGCCCGCTGCGCCCCTTCGTATCCACCTTCCGCGAGGCCCCGCTCGAAGGCCGCCACGCGTTCGGGATCGCGGGCGATCCTCAGCCTCTGTTCGGCCAGCTGTTCGTCGTGCATCCCCTTGGCGAGAAAAACGCGTTGAATGACGCCGAACGCGACCCCCGCATCGGGACTAATGGAATTCGCCTTATCGGCGGCGGCCAAGGCGTCATCATAGCGCCGAAGGTACACCAGGACCATGCCGTACAGGCTATGGTAGAGCGCGTTGAACGGGTCGAGTTTGATGGCCCGCTCGCTGTGTTTGATCCCCTCGGCGGCGCGTCCCATGTGCGCCAGATAGTGGGCATAGTACGCATGAGCGTTGGCACCGTTGGGATTGAGCTCGAGGGCGCGCTTCCACTCCCGTTCGGCGCTGGTCCAGTCCCATTCACCCCATGTCAGGGACTTAGCCAGCGCTTCGTGCGCTTCCGCAGAATTGTCGTCCAGGGCGAGGGCCTGAAGGGCCGCCGCCTTGGCCTTGGACCTGGCCCCCGCAGCGCGCGGCACGAGTCCCAACTGCTGGCGGACCCCCCAGACCCAAGCTAAGCCCGCAAAGGCCGGGACATAGGAAGGGTCTTTTTCGAGAGCCTGCTCGAAGTAGCGCTGGGCGGCGTCAACATCGGCCGCTTTTAAGGTCTGCCAGAGGGAGGAACCCTTGAGATAGGCATCGTAGGCCTCGGGGTTGATCATCCGGACGATGGCCAAACGGGCTTGTTCGGCCGGGAGCATCTCGACCGCCAGGGCTTTGGCGACACTCTGCGCCAACTGACCCTGGACCGTCAGGATACTCGAGAGTTCCCGCTCGTAAGTATCGGCCCAGAGCTGCGTTTGGTCGCTCGCTTGGATCAGCTCGGCGGTGATACGGACACGACCCCCTTCGCGGCCGGCGCTGCCTTCCAAGACGTAGTCCACCCCGAGCTCGCGGCCGATCTGGTCAACGGGCGTATCACCCTTTTTATATCGCATGACCGACGTGCGGGCGATGACGCTCAAGGCCGCCGGCTGGAGGCGTCCGAGCAGGGTGATCAGTTCCTGCGTGATGCCATCAGAGAAAAATTCCTGCTCCGGATCGCCGGACGGATTCGCGAACGGCAGAACCGCCAGTCTCTTTGCAGGCTCAGCACCGCCCCTCCCTCCAAAGACACGGTCCCGAAAGCCCCTAAAATTTAGGCCGAAGAGAATGAGAACGACCGCCAAGGCGCCGCGGAGAAGATAGGTGCGATTCCATCCGAGAAACGTCCTCCTCAACCTCCGCTTGGCCTCGAGAGGCCTGAGTCCCTCGCCGACGGCTTCGACGTCCCCCCGAAGCTCCTCCATGGTCTGGTAACGGTCGGCCGCCTTTTTGGCCAGGGCCCGGAGGACGATGTCGTCCACCCCGGGAGGCAGTCCGACTCTCATCTTGGATGGCGCTTTGGGCTCCCTGTGGAGGATGGAGTGGATGACCGTCTGATCGTGATCGCCCTTGAATGGCAGCTGGCCCGTAAGCATCTCGTAGAGGACGACGCCTAGCGACCAGATGTCCGTCCGAGGGTCGAGGTCATCCCCGCGGGCCTGCTCCGGAGACATATAAGCCACTGTACCCAGCGTCGTCTGGGTCCGGGTGAGCGACGACCCGCCCCGCAGCTTAGCCAGCCCGAAGTCCATGACCTTGGCCTGGCCCTTGGGCGTGACCATGATGTTGGCGCTCTTGATGTCGCGGTGGATGATGCCCTTTTGATGGGCTTCCACCAGGCCGGCCGCGACCTGATCGACAAGGTCCACGGCTTCCTCCGGCTTCAACGGCCCCTTCTTGACCTTGTCCCGAAGCGTCTCCCCTTCCACGAATTCCATGGCGATGTAGGGCCGGTCTTCGCTTTCCCCGACCTCGTGGATGACGCATATGTTCGGGTGGGAGAGGGCCGCAGCCGCCTGGGCCTCGATGAGGAGGCGTGCCTTGAGCTCGGGCGAACACATCAGGTGGGGCGGCAGGAACTTCAGGGCCACGCATCGCTTGAGCTTGAGGTCCTCGGTCTTGTAGACGACGCCCATGCCGCCCTGACCGATCTCCTCGATAATACGGTATTTCCCGGCAATGAGCTTGTCCTTCACTATGACCGGGAGAGGTGTCGCCAGGGTTTTCGTCAGGGAATCGGCCATCCGGGCATCTGTCGTGAGCGGCACCCCGCACTTCCCACAGAAGTTCGTAGAATCGGGATTGTCGGAATGGCAGGTCGGGCACTTGTTACCCATCGCTGGCCCCCTTATTTGGCTGGCCCAAGAATAGCCTGTGGGGGGACAGGAAGTCAATCGGG
>JAZDLO010000077.1:0-4365 GCA_043801935.1 bacterium | reverse complement strand
CAGCGCAACCTCTCTCCGGAGTGCGTGAAGGCCCTCGCCGATCTGAGCGTGGAGTCGGCCGCCCTACCGGACGCAGCGCCGGGCACGGGGCCGGGGGACGGCCCGGGCCCGCCCGGGAGCCCGCCCGCCTGCTTACGGGGGGGCGCCGGAGCTCCCCGCTCCCTGGCCTTGGTCCCGATACTCCACCAGGGCCGGTTGGTCGCGACGATGATAGCCGGCGCCTCGACCTACCCGGCCATCCCCCCCAGCCTCCGGGCCGGCCTGCGTAGCCTTGGTGCCACGGTCGGCTATGCGATCTCGCGTATATCGGCCGAGCAGTCACGCGGCGACGCAGTAGCCGACCTGGAGGCCGTTATCGCGCTGGCCCCGGTGGCGGCTTGGGTACTGGACGCCGGGGGTCGCATCACCATGTGGAACAGAGCTGCCGAGAGGCTGCTCGGCTGGAAGGCTTCAGAAGTCCTGAGCCGCCTCCCCCCGTTCACGGCCGGCGGCCAAGAAGCAGGGTCGGTTCCGCCCGCCGCTCTCGGCCCTCACCAGACCTCGCTTTCGAGACGGGATGGCGATGAGGTGGAGGTCCGCCTGGTGGCCACCGCGTTCAGGGACGTCATCGGTGGCGCCTCGACCACCATCGTGATGGCCGAAGACCTCACGCTGGAGAGACGGTTGGCGGAGATGGAGAGACGGCTGGCTGCGTCCGACACCGGCTCCGGCGACAGCGCCCAGGCTGAACAGCCGGGCCCCAGCGGTGCCGCCGCCGCCGGAACGCGTCCGACGACCCGGGTGCTCGTGATCGACGCCCACGATCCCTTAGGGACAGGGCTGACCGACATCCTCTCCGAGCTCGGGTATGAGTCGGTCAGATACGGCTCGGTGAGCGAAGCGGCCGATACCCTGGCGACAGCCGATACGGAAGGGCGCCCCTTCGCCCTCGCGATCGTCGATCTCCTCGCCCCTGATGGATCGAGCGCCCTGGATCAGAAGGCCGCCCTTCGCAGTCTGGGCCTGAAAGCGCCGGTGATAGTCCTCAGCGACGCCGATGTCCACGGTCATGAGCAGCATGGCTTCGCGGCCGCGATCAGGCGTCCTTACGACGCGGCAGCGGTGGAGCGAGCGATACGCACCGCTCTCTGAGCCGGGGGCGGGAGGGGCGCCCAACGCCCGTCCCGCCCCCGAGTAAGCATCCGCCTGCTCTAACCTATGCCGGGAACGGTACCTCTATCGGCTCGGCTTGGATCGCGATATCCGGATCCGTGTCGTTTGCCACGATCACCAGGTCGTACTTGTACTTGCCCGTGCCCTTCACCCATTGGCCGCCGGTGATCGGCTTGCGGGAGAAGTTCCACCAACCGGAGTACGGTTCGGGGTTCACGCTCCAGTTCACGGGGCCACCGATGGTCATCAAGTTGGTCTGCTTGGTGGACTCGATGATGGCGCTCTTGTCGGTCGGGTCCGTGCACCGCTGGAGGATGTCCGTCCACACCTCGAACTGGCCGAAGAAGCACACCGGCTGTGTCCACTGCCGGTCGTTGTCCGCCGAGAATTGGTCGGCGACTTGTTGCGCGGTCAGCCCGGTGATGTCACTTTTGAAGGGGAAGCTGGGATGGAACCACGTCTCGACGGTCTGGCCGGCACCGAGATCTCCCAGCGCTTCTACCCCGTCGGGGAACAACAGAGCTTTGGGTTGCGTGGAGATCTTGGGCCTGAAACCCTGCTGCACCGCTTGCTTCCAGAAGTTGGAGAAAGCCGGAGGGCTGCACACGCCGCAGACGATCTCCACTCCCTCCTTCTTGAACGTGGAGATGATGGCCGAGTAGTCCTCGGTCTCCTCCGGGAAACGGTCGGGGTCCACATAGGTGTAGCCGCTCGCTTCGAACGCCGGCGGAAGACCGGTCGCGAAGGCTATCCCGTCCGCGTTGTTGGGGAACAGGCCGCCGATCTTCTTGTTGTTGGGGACCTTCGCCCAAATGCCGAAGAAGTTGGCCGCCATGTCTTTGAAGATGAACCAGGTATGCCAGCACCACTTGAAGCCGCCCTCCGGCTGGCCCGCGTTCCAGGCGTCGCCGGGGCAGTCGTAGGTGATGCAGGGGCAGCCCAGAGCCTCGGCCTGGTCGCGCACCGGCACCACGTTGGCGGCACTGGCGCTCCCGCCGATCAGATTGACCCCAGCGTTGGTGATCAGGTCCCCGGCCACCTGCGCAGCCCGATTGGAGTCCGACTGCATGTCCTGGAGGAGGACGGTGATCTTGTGCATCTTGCCGTCGCCCAACACCATGCCGTCTTTCCAGATGTTCTTGTTGAACCAATCGATCTCCCACGAGGCCGCCGCGCCAAACGCAGCCATATTCCCGGTGACGGGGAGCACGTATCCGCACTTGATCTCGTCGCCTTGCTCTGCGCCGGCGGCCACCGAGGTGGTGGTCTCACCCGCCATCGTGGTGGTGGACCCGGCACCCGCGGCGGTGGTCGTGGTGGTCTCTTCCCCGCCACACGCGGCCAGCAGCCCGCCTAGGCCGGCGCCGGCGCCCACGGCCGCGCCCGCGATGCCTGCTACCTTCAGGAACTCGCGCCGGCTGACGGCTTTGGCCGTCAACCGGCCCTTGCCCTCCTGCTCGGCAGGACTGCGTGTATCTTCCTCTGCCATTGACCCCTCCTTGAGGATGTTGAAAGCACACGTTAAAAAAAGCACATGCTCCCTTCCAAGGGCAATCGAATACAGGAGAGCATCTGTGTCTATCCTGGTAGACGGGAATGCGTTCCGCCAGACGGAACTACACCGGCCCCTTCAGCAGCACCGCAGCTCGCGCCGAGCACTGGAGCGCCAAACGATCGCCAACGGCCTCCGGATGCTAGAATCTGCGCGCCGGACGTCGGGGCAAGGAGGAGTCGTGAGCAAGGAATACCGTGTAGCGGTGGCGGGCGCCACGGGCGCCGTGGGTCGGGCGATGCGGAGCATCCTGGCCGAGCGTGGGTTTCCGGTCAAAGAGCTGGTGGCTCTGGCCACCGAGAAGTCGGCTGGTACGCGCCTCGATTACTGCGGCGAGCACGTGATCTGTCAGGAACTCACTCCCGATAGCTTCAAGGACGTCGACCTGGCTCTCTTCTCCGCGGGCGGCGGCACCTCGCTCACGTACGCTCCCATCGCGCGCTACGCCGGCTGCGTGGTGGTCGACAACTCCTCCGCCTGGCGCATGGATCCCCATGTACCCTTGGTGGTCCCCGAGGTCAATCCCGACGACGTCGACTGGCACAGGGGTATCATCGCGAATCCTAACTGCTCCACCATCCAGATGGTGGTGGTGATGAAGCCGCTGCACGACGAAGCCGCGATCACCCGGGTGGTGGTCTCCACCTACCAGGCGGTGTCGGGCACGGGAATCAAGGCCGTCAACGAGCTGGTGCACCAAGCCGGCCAGATCCTGGCCGGAGAAGAGCCCGACATCAGCGTCTACCCGTACCAGATCGCGTTCAACTGTCTGCCCCACATCGACGTGTTCCTCGAGGATGGCTCCACCAAGGAAGAACAGAAGATGGTGGACGAGACCAAGAAGATCATGGGCGACCCCAGCATCGCCGTGACGGCCACCTGTGTGCGCGTGCCCGTGCAGAACGGTCACTCCGAGGCTGTCAACCTGCAGTTCGCCCGGCCGCTGACGCCCGAGAGGGCGCGCGCGCTGCTGGCCGCGGCCCCCGGCGTCCAGGTGGTCGACGATCCGGCCGACCGGGTCTACCCTATGCCCATCGCCGCCTCGGGCCAGGATGACACCTACGTGGGCCGCATCCGCCGCGATCCCACGGTGGAGAACGCCTTGAACATGTGGGTGGTGGCAGACAACCTGCGCAAGGGAGCAGCCCTCAACGCGGTGCAGATCGCGGAGCTATTGGTAGAACGCGACCTCATCCGCGTCCCGCGGTAGAGCTGCAGAGCTCGTTCGAACCGGCATGACCGGCCGGCCCACAACGGCCTCGAGCCCGCGCTCGCGCCCGAGCCCGCGCCAGCACCCGAAAAGATGGTGGCTCCTGGCGCTCGCCGTCTTGGTGGTGGTGGCCGCAGTCCTCGCCTACGGGTTCGCCGAATCGTACCGGATCGAGGTCAAACAGTTCACCGTCACCAGCCCCGACGTGCCGGCCGGGTTCGACGGCACCCGGATCGTGCTCCTCACCGACATCCACCGGGCGGCATTCTTCTCCCAGAGCCGGGTCCGTGAGCTGGTGGAGCGGGTCAACGCCCTTAAGCCCGACCTGGTCGTATTGGGCGGAGACTACGTCTACGCGAATACCGACTATGAGGCTTCCTGCTTCGCCGAGCTCGCCCTCCTTGAGGCGCCCCTGGGACGATTCGCGGTGCTCGGCAACCATGACTACGGG
>JAZDLO010000075.1:0-5392 GCA_043801935.1 bacterium | reverse complement strand
CGTCGGGATCCCAGGCCGTGGACAAGTACTTGGAGTAATCCTTGAACTGGTAGGTGTCCGTGCACAGCAGGACCTCGCAGCTCCCGAAGATACGGGTCATGATGCCCTGCGACGCGGCGACGCTCGTGTCCTGGTGGAAGGAGGGCATGGCCTCCTCGGTGATGTTCATCGTATAGACGAGGGCCGTCGGGATCATCCTGGGAAAGATGGAGGCATGGTCGGGGGTGTAGGTCAGATTGGGAAATAGGAGACGCTCCATGAACGACCGCATCTCGCCCGTCTCTGTATGGAAGTAGAAAGGCGATCCGAGTATCAGGATGTCGGCCTGAGTCGCGCGGTCCAGGAGAGGAGTCAACTCGTCCCGCATGGCACACCGACCGTAGCTCTTCCCGCCGATCTCCTTGCAGGAAAAGCAACTGGTACACCCCTGGTATGCATAGTCGTAGAGGTGCACTATCTCTGCCTCCGCGCCGGCAGCCCCGCAGCCTCTCAGGGCGTTCTCCAGTAACGTTGCGGTGCTCCACTTCTTCCTTGGGCTGCCGTTAACGGCTATCGCTTTCATCAGTCCTTCCTTGGGTCGTCACGAGTCTTCTCTGGTCGATTAAGGAATCCGTCGGGTGGTTCCCACCTCGCCCTCCGGCGGCACGATCGCTATCGCCAGGGACTACCATAACCGCCGGTCGCCGGAGGCACAAACTGTTCCCGTAAGAACGTCCATCTACGGCAAAGTGCAAAGGCGCCTGTCGTCTATTTCCCGGCCGTCTGCCGGCTCTTCCCTACTGGTTCTTCACCCGGTCCCTTGATCAGAACCATTCTGGTAGACTGTCCGCGATGTGTTCCGCCGGCTCGCGGAATCAGCCCCGATCAGCCCCCGATCGGCGCGAATCGGGCAAGAGGACCCCGATGTTCTCACTGCGGAAGGTATTGCTGGTGACCGTTTCAAGCTGCACACCGTGCCATTGAAAGGCTACTCGGAACCCAAAACGTCAGTTGCACGTGTTCGGTCCGATATTCCCTCGCCGATCGAGCAGATTCCCGGCAAGATCGACCACGACATCTCGATTCCGCAAATGCGCGGGCGTGTAGAAGTGGCGGAACGATGAACCCCCGCTCTCTGCGTGTGAGGTTCTGGGGCGTCCGAGGATCCATCCCCACCCCAGGCGCGGGACAGGCTGAAATCGGCGGGAATACGCCCTGCGTCGAAGTCTCTCTGGACAACCAGCGCCCCGTGGTCATCGATGCGGGCACCGGTCTGCGCACTTTGGGCCTGGACCTCGTCGAGCGAAATGGACGAGGCGGCGGCAAGGCGTTCTTGGTCGTGAGCCACCTCCACTGGGACCACATTCAGGGCATCCCATTCTTTGCGCCGATGTACGAGCCGGACTGGGCGATCGCGTTCCACGCGGTTCTACCCCGGGACGAACTCACCCGGGTTGTGCAAACTCAGACCAGCCAGCCGCACTTTTCGGCTGAATCGGCGATCCGCGCGAAACTTACCTGCAAACAGATCCGCCTTGATGGTATGGAGGCCGGCGGAATGACGATCCGCCCTTTTCCGCTGAACCATCCCGGGGGAGCAGTTGGATTTCGGATCGAGGCGAACGGCCACTCGATCGTCTACGCCTCCGATCATGAGCATGGGGACGCGAGGATCGATCAGGGCCTCGGGGATGAAGCCCGGCGCGCGGATCTACTCATTTGGGACAGCCAATACACGCCAGAGGACTACGACTCACACAAGGGGTGGGGCCACAGCACCTGGCTCGAAGGGACCCGCGTGGCGGCGGATGCCGGGGTCAAGCAGCTGATTCTTTTCCACCATGAGCCGCAACGCACCGACGAGGAAGTGAAGCGGATAGAAGAGGCCGCGCGCCGCGAGTTCAAGAACACGCTGGCCGCCCGGGAGGGTCTGATCGTCAGCCTGACGGGGTAGGACGAGAGGCCACTTGCTCGTCCAGTTCGCGGATCCGCTGTGACATCTTCTCCATGACCCTGAACGCAAGCGAAGGGTCTTCGTGGATCTTGCGCAGGAACATCTTCTTGTCGATGGTCAAGACGCGCGCCTCGCCCAGCGGGCGTACCGTTGCCGAGCGGACGTTCCGATCGAACAGCGCCATCTCGCCGAAGAAGTCGCCTTCCCCAAGTTCTGCCAGCTTGACCTGCCTCGTCTCACTCTCCCTGACTACCTCTACCCTCCCTGACTGGATCACGTACATGTGCTCACCGACCTCGCCCTGTCTGATGATCGTCTCGCCGCTCCGGTAGATCCTGCCAAGTTCGCCCAGCTTCATGGAATCCTCCTCTTCCCTATGGACGGGGCCGGCGTGGCGCAGCGCTGCCAGACAGTTCCAAAAAAGCAGCCCGAGGAACAACGGATGAAGGGTCCTCTGGAAGACGGAGCGGTAAGAGGCGCTGCCGGTGAATGTATCCCAAAGAACGTCGCTCATCCTCCTATTCGCGGTCCCGGAGTATTGCTCCACCGCGACCATCCGCATCATGCCCCGACGCGCCCACCTGAACTTCTTTATGAGGCCCGTCACCATGAAGACCACCTTGCCGATGGCGTTGTCTCTGGCCATCGCCCGGACAACAGGCGCATAGTACCGGCGGAACGACTCTGAGGAGACACCCTCGAACACCGCAGTCCTGGCCGCCGCTTTCGCCGCGCGATAACCACCCCCGATCCCGTCTTTGTAAAGGCGGTTCTCGGCACAATCACCGATGAATACCAGGCGGTCGCCGTACGGTTTCGGGGAGCCTTTGATGTTGATCGAGGGGAAGCAGCGGCAGTGCTCTTCCGGATAGACGAAGTCCGACGGAAAGCAACGTCGCACTTCGGGTGACTCCAGGAAGCTCGTCACCAGGGTCTTGTCGATCGAATCACCCAGAAGCACGATGGTCACGTACTCGCCTTTGGGGATGATCGCCGCAAACTCGAGCCTGGGCAGATCGAGAAGGAAGACGTGCATGGAGTTGCCGAAGTGCTTCTCGATGGTCTCCTCTCCCATCAAGAACTCACAGATGTAGGTCTTTGTCGCCTTGGGAGGCTGGTACCCGACACCCAGCCCCTCGAACAGCTTGATGCCCGCGCCGTTGACGCCGACCGCCGCAGCCAGAAGATCGTAGACTTCTGACTCGCCGTTCTTCGCGGTGATACGCGGCCTACCGTCGACCCAGTCGATCTTCTCTACCCTCTCATGGACGACCCGGGCGCCTCGCGACTCAGCCAGATCCAGAAGGTAGCCGTCGAAGCTGGCCCAGCGATGCGTCAGAAGCCCACGGGGACCCCGACCACGGTGAACGGCCGCTATCCGTTTCTCTTGCCCGGGGGTAGGGAACCGCACCGAACCGACATCCATGTGCATGACGTACGAGTCGATGCCCCGCTGAACGACGTCGGATCGCAGAACGACGCCCTCGGCTCCCAGATACTGGACGAGCGACTCCGAGATCACTCCGCCGCACATATTGCAGCCGGCGGGTCCCGCCTTGTCGTAGGTTCTGGGCTCATAGATGTTCGCACTTATGTCCAGCCCGATTCGCGAAGCCATCTCGAGGAGGAAGTAACAGAAGAAGGAACCCGACGGGCCGCCACCGACGACGGCTACCCGAGATCCAGGTTCAAGAGAGTAGGGATCAGAGCCAGAGGCGTGACCGCTTTTGGCGGATGTCCAAGGTCGACGCAACGCTCGCCCCCGATATCTGCTGACAGCGTGTGACGTACTCACAGTACCGTGGACGGCCACCGAAAAGCAACACCGGCCCCGCAGGCGGCCGCTCCGACCGCCGCAAAGGCCCGACCGGAGGCCACCCCGGCGGCGAAACGTGGGACCTAGCCGGAGGGCAGGGCCGAGCAGCGGTCCCGGAGTTCGCAGGCCCGCTTCAGGTCGTGCTCCGCCCCCATCCCTTGTAAGAGGGCAATCGCCTGGGCCAGCGGTTCTGCGTGACGGCCCGACTCAGCCGAGGAGCCAAGTGCGTAGAGCTCGGAGAGCGTCAGAAGAGCGAGGCCTCGCTCGTAGTCGGCGCCGATCTCCTCCGCCAGACCGATGCTGCAGTACAGATGCTCCTCAGCCGCCTCCAGGTTTCGGCAGGTGAGCTCCAGTCGTCCCATAAGGCTGAGGCCATGCGCTTCGCTGACCTTCGCCCCCGCCTCTCTGGCCGCGCCGACCACCTCCCGACAGGCGTTCCGTGCCTCATCGAAACGGCCCTCGCTGAGCAACAGCTTGACTTCCTGGAGGTCGGCCTCGATCAGAAGCCCTCGGGCCTGGGCACGCGCGAGCAGCGGGCGCCCTTCCTCGAGCGCCCGCCGAGCCTCCACGAACTCACGCCGGCGCAACAGGGCCTTCGAGAGGTAGACAAAGGCGAGGCCGACCAAGGCGGGGGGCATCTTCCGCTCCTCCCACCTGTCCACCACCTGCTCGAGGTGCTCGATAGCCTGCGCTGTTTCTCCGAGCAGCAGAAGCACCTCGGCCAGGTTGTTCTGGGCGATCGAAACCCCCGTGTGGTAGGAAAGTCGCCGGTTCAGCTCGAGGGAGATCTGGTGATGGACCAGGGATTCCCTCAGGTTGCCGATGTGCAAATAGCACACGGCTAGATTCCCGTGGCTTGAAGCCTGCCCGGCCAGGTCGCCCGCCCGTTCGTAGAGTGTCACGGCTTCAAGGCTGGCCTCGATGGACCGTTGAAGCAGACCAAGTCCTATCAGGGGACTGACCAGCATGGCAAGCGCATAGGCCTGTAGCGCATCGTCCCCGTCTTTCCGAGCCAGGGCAAGTCCGCGCTCGCCGTAGGCCAGGGCTTCTTCGAAACGTCCCAGTCGAAAGAAGATGACACCCCTCGTCACCTGCAGCCGGGAAGCGAGTGCGGTCCTACCCCGGGGCAGAACCTCCTCCGCTCTCTCCAACCAGCGAAGAGCCCGCCGGTAGTCCCGATGCTGCCGTTCGATGGACATGCCTATCTTCCGGCAGAGATCGCTGGCGCGGGCCTCCGGGTCGGACAGAGGGGCGATCTCGGCCAGAGCCGCGGGAGCGGCCGCACGTACGGACGGCGACGCCCAACGATGACGGGCGCGCACGTAACTCTCGACCGCTTCATCGTGCCTGGCAATGGATTCCAGACAGTCTCCGGTAAGCTCCTCGAACCGGCTGCGAAGCGAGGCCTGCGGCGCCGTGGGGGCCTGGACCGTCTCCAAGGCGATGCCCAGGTAGTCGACCGCTTCCCGGAACGCGTAGACGTCTTGTGAGGATTCAGCGGCGCGCGCCGCGTTGATCCGCAGCCGCTCCTTGTCGCCCGCCTGCCGATAGTGATGCACCAAAAGACCGTGGTCGGGCCGCTCGCTCGCGACCTCCAGAACGGCCGCGACCTCCCCGTGGATCTCCCGCCGCCGCGCATAGGG